>JAKDMQ010000378.1 GCA_030452265.1 Nitrococcus sp. | reverse complement strand
CAAGACTAAACTCTTGTCTGTCTGTCTGTCTGTCTGTCTGTCTGTCTGTCTGTCTGACGGCAGTTTCGCTCCCGGCACAAGCGCAATCCACTGATCCGGCGATGACGTCGATTGCAGTGCCGCATGTAAATTTATCCGCCAAAGCCGCACTCATCGGAGCGCATGATCCGGCGGCAAAGCTTCAAGTGGACGTCATGCTCAAGCTGCGCAACGTCCCGCAATTGAAAACCTTCCTTGCAGCGCTGCAAGACCCCAAAAGCGCTCACTACCATCAATTTTTGACCCCGGCGCAATTCACGGCCGCCTACGGGCCGAGCGCCGCGTCGGTCACGGCGGTCACCCGTTACCTGAAAAAGAAGGGCCTGAGCGTTACCGGTGTATCCTCGAATCGGTTGATCGTGCATACCGCTGCATCGGGCGCCGCCTACGAGAAGGCATTCGGCGTTCAAATCAAAGACTACCGCTGGCAGGGGCGCAGCGTGTACGCCGCGACGCGCTCGCCGCAGCTACCCGTGGCTCTGGTCGGCAAAATTCAGACGATTCTCGGCCTGAGCAATGCCATTCAGGCGCATCCGATGGCGGATCCGGGCGGCCCCATACAGCTTCCCATCGACCCCGGACATGATTACTGCCCATTGGGGGTAACGTATACACCGCAGCAAATCGCCTTCGCCTATGACTGGCCGGCGCTATGGAATACCGCCAATGGCGCCGAGGTTACCATCGCCATTGCCACCACCATGAGTGCGAACTTCACGGCAAGCCATGCCAGCCCGTTCTGGAGTCACTACGGCTTGCCGCCGCACAATGTAAGCATCGAATGGCACACAGCCACGCAATCCACGAACGATGGCATGCTGGAGACGGCGGCCGATGTGCAATGGGCCGGAGCGATGGCGCCGGGCGCGAATATCGCGATCTACGATGGAGAAAAAGATTTACAAGGTTGGATCGACACCTTTAACGAGATCATCAGCGACGGCATTGCGCAGGTTGTTTCCATGAGTTGGGGATTCTACGAGACGCAGCTTGGAGTCTGCCCCAACACCGATCCCTTGCATCCATGTTTTCTGGATTACCAGTTGATGCAAGCCGCGGCCCAGGGCATCACGGTGGTGGTTGCCTCGGGCGACAGCGGCTCCGTGGCCACCTATCCGTCCACGAGCCCGTATGTGGTCTCGGCGGGCGGTACCTCACTGACACTCAAGACCGATGGCACGCGCGACAGCGAGGTTGTCTGGAACAATGCGGGCAGCCAGATCTGCTACCCCAATGCGACCGGTGGCGCGGTCAGCGCCTATTTCCCCCAGCCTGCCTGGCAAACGGGTGTCGGCGTGCCGCAGAACGGGTATCGGAACACCAACGATCTTGCATTGAACGCGAATCCGCTTACCGGATATTTCGTCTGGTTCAACGGCGGACTCAAGCCCGGTCATGGGGGCACCAGTTTTGTTGCGCCGCAGTTGGCCGGACTGTTTGCGGTGTTTATCTCTCTCAGCAACGGGCAAGACCTGGGGCAGGCGAACCCGGCCATCTACGCCGATGCCGCCAATCACTACGGCAGCGATTTTTACGACGTCACCTCGGGCAACAATGGCGCTTTCAACGCCGGCACCGGCTGGGATCACCCGAGCGGCTGGGGGTCGCTGAACGCCAATGATTTCCTCACCCACCTGAATGGCGGGATTGCGCTCTCCGTGCCGTACCTGTCGCCGGTGGAGTTTTTGCGCTGCCGGTATGGCACCGCGCACTTCCTCGTCGAGTTTCATGCCGGGGATGTGGGCGTAGCCTCGTCCTATCAACTGCAAAAGCAGCAGTATGGCTCCTGGACAACGGTGTATCAGGGGCAGGTAGGGGTGATCAACCTGGGCGTGCCCGGTGGCACTTCCGTGCTGTTGCGGTTACGCGGATACAGCGGTGTGTTCTGGACGTCGTGGGACACCCAGGGGATTACCGCTCCGAACTGTGGGTCAGGAGGCGGAGGGCCACCCGATCCGCGCTTTGCCGGAACCGGAGCCGCCTGATGGGGCGTGCTCGATTGTGGTGTGTGGCCGCGCTGTTGCTGGCGGGGTGCAGTGGCGCCATGGCCGGGTCCTATACGACGTGGGGGCAGCCTGCCCCCCATGCCGCTAGCGGCCCGGCGATCACGGTGACCCAATTCACCAATCCCTTGTCCGGATCGAC
>JAKDMQ010000147.1 GCA_030452265.1 Nitrococcus sp. | reverse complement strand
GCCGCAGTGCGAAGACCGGCGGCACGGGGTTGGGACTGGCCATCGTCAAACACATCCTGCAGCGTTACGAGGCCCGCCTCGATATCGAGAGCAGGCCGGGGGTGGGCAGCACCTTCTGCTGTCATTTCCCGACCAAAAGCGTAGGCCTGCGCCATGATCGGTAGGTTCGGCGCCGGTGCCCCCCCTTAGCCGCTGCCGGCAAGGCCTCGCGCTACTACCGTAACGTCCCCACCGGCGCGTGGCGTTGCGCGCTTGCGGCTGCGCCTCTTCGTCGTCACAAAACGTTCATCGAAGCGTTACAACGCCGTAACGGCGCCCCCGTAATCTATCCTCGCTGGCGCCAAGCCAGGCCAAACCAAGACATCAACGCGAAAGTGAACAGCGTCACTCGGCGCCACTGTCGGCAGGATCGCTCAACCCCAGACCAGGCTTGGCAGCGGGCTTTGTCGCCCTAATGGAGCGTTGGTTATGTCTCCCAGCGTCGGAGTAGCCAACCAAACCAGCTTATGAAAATATCCTATATCGGGGGAACTTTATGGAAATGCGCAAAGTGGTGGAATCGGTTGCTACGATTACGTTCTTTACGATTATATTGACGAGCACCTCGATCCAAGCTGCCGGGTTCAATCAACACAGTAAGCGGTGGTGGGAGAAAGCTCCCACGGACTTCGGTGAGCACCGGCAACACCTGCTCCAAGCCCACTCTTGGAAGCTTTTTGGCTTTGGCAAGCCTCTAAAGGCTCCGGCGGATACAACCATTGACCGGCGCCCTAATCAGCCATCGGGTGAGCGCCAACTGTTAGCTCGAGGCCTGCAATCGGAGTTTGTAGCCCGCAATGTAGCTTTTGAGGGCGATATGATTGCATTTTGGCCCAATGACCTTAATTACACCCACCTTATTGTATGCATCGAGCAGGGCCGTGAAGAGAATTCAGGCGACCCCGCGATTGATGGTGAAAACCCCAGTATCCAGCGGATTAATGTGACGCCCGGCCCTGACTATGGAAAAGTCGAGACCATTCTATACGGTATGGATCGCTGCGATGGCATTCGCACTACGCCATGGGGTACCGTGCTGGCAACGGAGGAGACCGATGATGGGGGGGCATATGAAATTATTGATCCCCTGGGTACCACTAACCACTGGATTGCTGATAGGGGAGCGGCCGGTGCGCCCGCTGATATTCGGGATGGTATCAACAGCTCGAACCCCAGTTCAGCCGTTGTTAAGCGTACCGCGCTGCCGGCCATGGCGTGGGAAGGATTGGCGATCTTGCACAATGGTGTAGTTATTGCCGGGGATGAGTTGCGCCCTGAGCTCGATAAGGATGGGGGTGCTATCTTCCGGTTCGTGCCGAGCGCGTTTTACAATTGTACTGGCGCGCCCGTGCGCCCCGACCAGCTTTGCGATAATACCATTGCTGACTTGCAGGAGTCTCCGCTTGTTTCGGGGCAAAACTACGCCCTCGCCACGCTCTGCGATGAATTTGAGGACTTTGGTCAAGGCTGCGAAGCCGGCCGGGGTGTCTGGATTGAGGTTGGCGCGGCAACGGCGCGCGAGGATGCCAACCAACGTGGCGCTACCGGCTATTGCCGACCCGAGGATTTGCACGTGGATCCCGGCTATGGTGTGTTTGTCGGCGGTGAGGGAATCCGTTGGTATTGGAACAATACCTGCGGTGCCGGAACGGGTGAGACGCTCCGTGCGGTAGGAAACCAGATGGATGCCCAGGGAGCTATTTTTAGTGAGGTGTTTGGTTATAACTTACTTTCCGGTAACGGTACTGATCCCGCAGACGTCCGGATTACCCGGTTTGTGGGTAGCGATTCCCGGATGTTTAGCCCTGATAACCTGGACATTCAGCCCTTTACCAAGAATGTCTACGTTATCGAGGACCACGAGTTTGGCGAAATCTGGGCCTGTTTGCCCGATGGCGGCGATCGCGACGGTAGAACCGACGGCTGTGTTGCAATGCTGTCGATCAACAGCTCAACGGCCGAGCCGACGGGCTTTATCTTCGATGGTACGGGCAAGGTGGCTTTTTATATCGTGCAACATGGACAAGGTGCGGCGATTATAGATTTCGAGTCTAATCCTGTCTGTGAGGATGATAACCCAGACGACTGCAATGGCTATACGGATGATTTAATCAAGATCACCGGCTTCAAGGTGAAGAAGGCCTTACATTAATTGTTCATGTTGCATTTGCAAACGGGGTGATGCGCACGTATCACCCCCGTTCCTTATTAGTGTCGAGTTGCTCCCCTCTTGTCACGGTAGTTGTCCGAGCCGCCGCCTTTACCGGCGTCCGGTTTTATTGATGGCGCATCGAGCCGAAACGGATCGCCAGCACCGTTGCGAGAAGCGCAACGATCGCGCCTGCCGTAAAGGTTGCCGCGGGATTGATCATCTGCCACAACGCGCCAGCACCCACACTCGCTATCAACAGACTCAGGCCGCAAATGAGGTTGAACACGCCGAAGGCCGTCCCGCGATACGCCGCCGGCGCGGTATCGGTAATGAGGCTCGCGAGGATACCCTGCGTGAGCCCCATGTGTAGCCCCCACAACGCGATGCCTGCGAATAGCAGGCCGTAGTCGCCGGCCATCGCCAGCAGCACGTCCGCAACGACCAACGCGAGCATGCCGGCGGCGAGCAGCGGGTGACGTGGGAGGCGATCGGAAAAATGTCCCGCCGGATAGGCGGTCAACATGTAGACCCCGCTCATCACCACCAGCACCAGTGGCACGAACGTCAGCGGCACGGCGAGATCCGTTGCGCGTAGAACCAAGAACGCCTCGCTAAAGCGCGCGAGCGCGATCAGCGCACCAAGACCGACGACCTGCCAGTATCGTTTGCCGAGTTTGGCGAGCCCACCGCGCGTGATGGGTAGCCGCGCGGGACGCTGCCCCTGGTGCTCGGGCTCAGGCACGACAGTAACTAGCAACACCACCGCGACGACGCCCGGTATGACGGCCACCCACAGCACCTTTTGCATATCGTCGGTAAACAGCGAGAGCAGGCCTACCGCCAGCAGCGGTCCCAGCACTGCACCGATCGTGTCCAACGATTGGCGCAACCCAAAGCAGGCGCCGCGGATGGTCGATGGCGCGAGATCGCCGACCAGTGCATCGCGCGGCGCGCCGCGAAGGCCCTTGCCGAAGCGATCGAGCAGGCGAGCGGTGGTGACGAGCGTGATGGAGTCGGCGAGCGGGAACAACGGTTTAACCACGGCAGCCAATCCGTAGCCGAACAAGACCAGCGGTTTGCGTCGACCGATGGCATCGCTCACATAGCCGGAGAATACCTTGACGATGAGCGCCAGCGCCTCGGCCGCGCCCTCGATCAGGCCAATGACCATCGCGCTCGCACCCAGACCGCTCGCCAGCAACACCGGCAGCAAACTGTGCACCATCTCGGAGCCGAGATCCGTAAGCAGGCTGACGAACCCGAGGCCCCAGATCGAGCGTGGAATGCGCGGCCGGCATTCAGCCGTAACGGCCCGTGATGTAGTCCTCCGTACGCCGCTCGCGCGGGTTGGTGAACAGAGTATAGGTATCATTGAATTCCACCACCCGTCCAAGATGAAAGAAGGCCGTGTAGTCGGCCACGCGCGCGGCCTGGTGGAGGTTGTGCGTGACGATAACGATGGTGTAGTTCTTCTTGAGCTCGTCGATGAGCTGCTCGATGGTGGCCGTGGCAAGCGGGTCCAGCGCCGAGGCCGGCTCGTCCATCAGGATGACCTCCGGGTTGACGGCGATGGCGCGGGCGATACACAGGCGCTGCTGTTGACCCCCCGAGAGCGTCGTGCCGGGTGTGCTCAGCCGGTCCGCCACCTCGTCCCAGAGACCGGCTCGGCGCAGGGACTTCTCCACCAGCTCGGCCAGGTCGCCGCGAGAGGTGGCTATGCCGTGCAGGCGCGGGGCGTAGGCGATGTTCTCATAGATGCTCTTCGGGAAAGGATTCGGCTTCTGAAATACCATGCCCACGTGGGAGCGAAGCTGAACGACGTCCACGCTGGGGTCGTAGATGTCCTCACCATCCAGCTCCACCTTACCTTCGATGCGGACATTGGGGATAAGGTCGTTCATCCGGTTGAGGCAGCGCAGGAACGAGGACTTGCCGCAGCCCGAGGGGCCGATGAAAGCCGTGACGCGGCGGTCGTAGATGTCGAGATCGACGTCGAACAGGGCCTGGGCCTCGCCATACCAGAGCCTCAGCTTTCGAACACGCGCCTTCACGGCGCCGGATTTTGTTTCGCAATCATCATCGGCCTCGGTGCGCTGCCTGGCCTTCATCACCGTACGCCATTCAGCGGCATTGCCTAGATCCATGACCGTTCCACTCGCTACGAACGGCGTTCGAACCTGCGACGCAGCCACACTGCCGCGGCGTTCATGGCGAGCAGCAGGGCCAGCAGCACGATGATGGCCGCTGCCGTGCGCTCCACGTATGCCTGCTCCGGCATGGCGAACCAGGTGAAGATCTGCGCGGGCAGCACCGTCGCCGCGTCGAGAATACCCGAGGGCGCCTGCGGGATATAGGCGATCATCCCCACCAGGATCAGCGGCGCCGTCTCGCCCATGGCCTGCGCCAGGCCGATGATGGTGCCGGTCAGGATGCCTGGCAGCGACATCGGCAGCACATGGTCGCGCACCACCTGCCAGCGCGAGGCACCTATGGCGAACGCCCCGAGGCGAATGGGATCGGGCACTGCCCGCAGGGCGGCGCGGGTACTGATAATGATCACCGGTAGCGTCATGAGCCCAATGGTCAGGCCGCCCACGAGCGCGGAGGAGCGCGGGGCGCCGAAAAAATTGATGAAAACCGCCAAGCCCAGCAGGCCGAAGATGATGGAGGGCACCGCCGCCAAGTTGTTGATGTTAACCTCAATGGCCTGAGTGAACCGGTTGTCCGGCGCGAACTCCTCTAGATAGACCGCGGTCATCACCCCGACCGGGAAGCTGAACACGAACACCAGTAACAGCAGGTAGAAGCTACCCACCGCCGCGGCCCAGATGCCCGCCACCGCCGGCAGCTTGGAGTCGCCGCGGGTGAAGAAGTAGGTGTTGAACGCGAACTGGATGCGATCGTGCGCCTTGGCGTATTCGAGCGCCGCCATGGTCGTGCGGTCGAGCCCGGGGATGTTTCCCTTGCGGTACTGGTCTACCTCCGCCGGTGCGACCACCCAACGGGTCTCGGAGGTTCCCAGAATCCGCGGGTTTTTCTCCAGCATGCGCGGGATGATGCGGGTGACTGCGCGCGAGACCAGCGGCTGCATCGGCTCGGGCTGCACTGCAAGCCAGGGCCGCAGCTTCGCCTCCTGCGTGTAGTGAAGGGTGATTTTGACCTCCGTGGTGTAGAAAGCCGTATAGCCCCGACTGATGATGTCGGCGAAGAAAAACACCAGGAACGCTATCGCGGTCAGCAGTGCGCCGCCGCAATAGAGGCGGAAGCGCTTCTCTGCGCGGTAGCGCCGCTGCAGCCGCGCATCGTTGCTGGAATCCTTGAGCGGCATCGCCCGCTAGCCCCTTAGTCGTACTGCTGCCGGAAACGACGCACCATGATGGTCGACACCAGGTTGATAATCAGCGTTACGATGAACAACACCAGGCCAAGGCCGAAGGCGGACAGCGTCGCCGGGCTATCGAACGCCTGATCTCCCGTCAGCAGGTCGACGATCTGCACGGTTACCGTGGTCATAGTCTCCAACGGATTAGCCGTCAGGTTGGCCAGTAGGCCCGCCGCCATCACCACGATCATAGTCTCTCCCAGCGCTCGGGAGACGCCAAGCAGCGCCGCCGAGGTGATTCCCGGCATGGCCGCCGGCAGCAGCACGTGCTTGATCGCCTCCGAGTGGGTGGTGCCGAGGGCGAAGGCACCCTCGCGCATCTCCTGCGGGATCGAGCTCATTACGTCGTCCGCCAGGGACGAGATGAATGGGATGATCATTACACCCATGACGACGCCGGGTGCCAGAATGTTGGTATATGAGGCCTCCACACCAAACCACGACGCCAGCTCGACGACGAACGGGCTCACGGTGATGGCAGCGAAGAAGCCATAGACCACCGTGGGAATGCCGGCCAGCACCTCGAGCGTCGGCTTCGCTAGGCCGCGAATGCGCCGCGTCGCATACTCGGCCATATAGATGGCGGAGAGCAGCCCGATCGGTAACGCCACCGCCATAGCGATGAGCGTGACCATGAAGGTGCCGGCGAACAGCGGCACGGAGCCGAAGTTGGCAGCCACCTCGTCGGCCTCGGCCCGCCCGGCGCCGATGAGGAAGGCTTGGCCCGGCGCCCACTCGGTGCCAGTGATGAAGCTCCAGAAGTTGACCATCCCGAAGAACCGGATAGCCTCGAAGATAATCGACAGGAGGATCGCAATGGTGGTCGCGATGGATACCAGCGCGGCGAGCAGCAGCAGACGGCGGATCACCGTGTCGAGGAAGTTGCGCGCTCGCAACGTCGGCCGGATGGCCCGGATGGCGTAAGACAGTCCACCGGCGGCTGCTACCAACGCGGCAGTCAGAATCATGGGCTCCGGGGCTTCTCCCAGCCCGATTAGCTGAATGAAGGCACCGGCGAGCCCCACGGCGATGGCGGGCAGCGCCATCCAAACCACGGAATACCAACCGTACTGCTGCGGCCTGGAGTGCATACGCTCGTCCGCGATCTGGCCTACCGCCTTGCGCCGCCCGGCCTGATAGGCAATCAGCGCCAAGGGCAGCAAGCCACCGAAGAAGATGAGTAGCGTCTGCAAGGTGCCCAAGAAAGCCCTCCGTTGATGGCTTACCCGTACCCGTTTGCGGCTTAAGTTTTACGTGACCGGCAGAGGTTGGAAGCCATTGACAGAATAGGAATGCTGTAATGTCTGATCGCCACCTACAGTGGTGAAGTGGGCCGTCCCTGGCTGGCGCGTGGAGCGCCGGCTACTCCCTAAACGCTGTTTCGGAAGACTTGACATCGCTCATCGTGAGCGGTTCGTAGCTCAGCACGCGCTCACGCACCTGCGCGAGCTTCTCCGCGGGCAGCGGAATAAGGCCCAGATCCGTCAGCAGGCCGCGTTGGCCTATCATGCGCGGGCTCATGAACAGCGCCACGTACTCTTCTACGCCCGGCAGCTTGCCGAGATGGGCGTTCTTCACGTAGAAGAACAGGCTGCGCGCGATGGGATATCTGCCCTCGGAGATGGCATTCGGGGTCGGCTCAACACCTTCGATGCTGGCCGCCTGTACGATAGCCGTGTTCTCCGCCAGGAAGCTGTAGCCGAAGATCCCGAACGCCTCGGTATTCGCCTTGAGGCGCTGCACGATCAGGTTGTCGTTCTCGCCGGCTGGGACGTAGGCGCCGTCCCTACGCACCTTGGTGTAGCCTTCCCCGCCGTACGCCTCCATGTCCTTGGAGACGGCCTCCATGACCAGTTCCTCAAACGCATCCCGGGTACCGGAAGTGCTCGGCGGGCCATAAATGCTGATCTCTCGGTCCGGCAGCCTGGAGTCAATCTGGTTCCAGTTGGTGTATGGGTTCGGCACCAGCTCGCCGTTCTGCGGCACCTCGGCGGCTACGGCGAGGAAGAGCTGCTTGCGGGTGAGGTCGATCTCCGGGTTGTTGGTTGACTGCGCGAAGACGATGCCGTCGTAACCGATCAGCGCCTCGGTAATTTTCTTCACCCCGTTTTCCCGGCAACGCTTGAGCTCGCTGACCTTGATGGGCCGCGAGGCGTTGGTGATATCCGGTGTGTCGGCGCCTACACCCTCGCAGAAGAGCTTGAAGCCGCCGCCCGTACCGGTGGATTCGATCACCGGAGCGGGGTAGCCGGTGGTGACTCCGAACTCCTCCACTACATAGCTTGCGAAGGGATAGATGGTGCTCGAGCCAACAATGCGAATCTGCTCCTGGGCCTGGGCCGTGTTCATAGCGCCCACACCCAAGATCGCGGCGACCGCCGTCATTTTCCAGTTTTGCATCATGCGACTCCTCGATCTGCTCTCGAAGTGCTGCTACCGCTGGCCCTGTCAGCCCGACTCGGGAGCGCAAGTGTAGCGGCCGAATGTTACAGGATTATTAAATGAACAAGGCGGGAAGTTGAGTCCACTGTGGGGGTCAAGTCTAGGTGCATTCAGCGGGCGGGGCGAGGCATGCCAAAGGTCTAAAATGCACAATACTAGACCTGACCCCTTTCTCGGAAGCGTCGATAACAGACTTGTCATGTGCCGATAATGTGCTTGTCATCGACTGGGCTTAGAGTCGTGCGTAGGCAGCTTGGATGGCCAAGGATTAACGCCCGAAGGCGTTAATCGGATAACAAAAAGAAATCGGATTACAAGTAAAACCTCCTCGAGCCCGGCGTTCCCTCGGGTTTACCCCTCGTCGGGCATGGACGGCTGACGAGGGATCCTTCTTGTGCGGGTGAACGGCTTCACAAAAAAATGGCGCCAGCGGAAGGTGGCGCCAAGGCGCATGGAAGTCGCGCAGAGGTTGATGACTACTGGTTGGCGATATGCACGGTCCAGTCCTGCCAGAAGGGGGGCGCGGCGTTCGGATCCACGGCGCCGAAGTAGTTCTCCGCGACGCTCACGGTGCCGTCCGGCGGAACTATGGTGGTGACGACATAGGTGGCGGGGTCCACCGTCAGCGCCGGATCTTCCGTGGCGGTGAAGGTGACCGGCCCGTCGCCGGTGCCGTCGCCGCCCTCGTCGAACTGGCCCGCCGACCAGACATCGAACAGGTTTTCGGGCACGTCTACCGCGGCGCCGTTGGCGCAGAAATACGCAATGCCAAACGCCTCCAGCTCCTCGTCCACTTCGTCGGTATTGAGAAAACAGCCAAGGGCGAAGGCCGCCTCGGCAGGGACATTCCCCACAACGGAACGGTCGGCCAGGGCCACGTTCTCAAAATCCGCGCCGAAGCCCCGGCGCAGCAGCATGCCCTGTGACTCGGTGTCGCCCCAGCCGAGCAGGGTAGCGTTGGCGATAATCGGCCGCGTGATCGGTGCCGCATCCGGGCCGGGGCCGGCGTTGTCGGCCTCAATGGTGTTGTCGCCCTCGCCCTGACCCTGCACCACGA
>JAKDMQ010000377.1 GCA_030452265.1 Nitrococcus sp. | reverse complement strand
CGGGTCGCGTTCAGTTGTCGGCAGGCTCCAGACGCCGGGCGACCCGTTCCCAGTCGATCGTTACGACCTCGATCGCGACAGACGCCAGTGTCTTGCGGAGTTCCTGAATACGCGGTTTTCCGTAGCTGCCTTGTTCCAACTCGTACACCGTCACGATCCGATCGACCGGATGGACGATCCAGTACTCCCGCACGCCGTGGAACTCGTAGACCGAGAGCTTGCGGATCTGGTCGTGTGATGCGCTCGCGGGCGAGAGCACCTCGATCGCCCAGTCCGGTGCGCCGCGGCAGCCGCGCTCGTCGAGCTTGTGCGCGTCGCAGATCACGGCGATGTCGGGCTGCACCACGGTGTCGATGTCTTCGTCGGCCTCGTCGGACCGCGGCAGCCGCACGTCGAACGGCGCCACGTAGACGCGGCAGGGCCCGTCCTCGAGCTGGTTGGCGATCTGGCGAAACATCTCGCCGACGAGCTCTTGATGAATGCGCACCGGCGCCGGCGCCATCGCGTAGGCGATGCCGTCGATCAATTCGTAGCGCACGTCCTCCGGCCAGGTCACGTACTTCCCGTAGGTGTGGCGTGCGTGATCTCGTACGGGATATGGCATGGATTGTCTCGGGTTACGATCACTGAATCGTACTACGAATACGCCCGATACGGGCAAGACGGCGCTTGGGATTACGGTGACACTTTACCATTTACCCTATTTTGCCAGTGCGGGAGTGTGGAAAGTTTACTGACAACCCGCTGTCATGCCTCACTTTTCCGGTATTCCAGCTCGCTCCGATTTCTCACCGGTCGGCTGGGAACGTATCACCTTGCCGAGCGAATATCTCTGGCTGCGCTTAGCCGCGACCGGCATTGGACTGGAATTAACGGCGTCGCCATTGTCCAGGATAGATAGGGATCAATCATTCAAGGAATTTCGGCCTGGAAGGAGCCAACCAAGGCAAGGCAAGGCAAGGCAAGGCAAGATACATTACCATAGCATGTATGAATCACTTCGACCGCATCACTCAACGACCGGATGTGATGGGCGGTAAGCCCTGCATCCGTGGCATGCGCGTGACCGTGGGCATGATTGTCGGGCAGATCGGGGCTGGTCACAGTATTGAGGAGCTGCTGTCGGAGTACCCGTATCTGGAACGCGAGGACATTATGCAGGCGCTTCGCTATGCCGCGTGGCGCGCCGAAGAGCGAGAGGTTTTGTTGGCTGGCGGATGAGGCTGCTTGTCGACATGAACCTTTCGCCGCGCTGGTGTGTGTTTCTGGCGGGTGCCGGGTTTGATGCCATTCATTGGTCCGCGCTCGGATGCGCAGATGCATCGGATACGGAAATCATGGCCTTCGCGGCAGAGCACGAAGACGTCGTCTTGACAAACGACCTCGACTTCAGTGCGATCTTGGCTGCCACGCAGGGTGGAAAGCCGAGCGGTGTACAGATTCGCGCCGACAGCCTGAGCCCTGACACAATTGGACAGCAGGTCGTAAACGCACTTCGACAGGGAGAGTCTGATCTGAAAGCGGGTGCGCTGCTTACGGTGGAACCCGGTAGAAGTCGGCTTCGTATCCTGCCGCTATCTCCATAACAAAGTGGAGGGCGCTCCCCATTTGGCCTCGTGATCCGTGCCACGGGCTGCTCAATCTACAAGGTCGGCAATTCCCGAAGCTGTTCCGAAGTGCAAAGTAAGCGGGAATCACGGTGACGCCTTACCATTTACCCTTATTATCTAAGCCGCGCCGCATCCGCTGATGGGGTAGAATACGCAGTCGTGTTACCAACCGCCATATGGGAATTTTTGCCGATAGTGGGGTTGTAAGCCGGCCCCCCGAAAATTCCGTCAGTGCGTCGGACGCATCGACTGTGCCACCAGGCGCACGCCCAGGGCAGCACAAACGCGGCTAATCGTTTCGAAGCGCGGTTCGCTACCGGGTCGCAGGGCTTTGTACAGAGCCTCGCGTGTGATGCCGGAATCCTTCGCAATCTGCGACATGCCTCGGGCACGGGCAATGTCGCCGAGGGCAGCGGCTGCCAGTGCCGGGTCGTTCTCCTCAAGAACGCTCGTCAGGTACGCCGCCACATCCTCTTCACTGTTCAGGTGCTCGGCCGCATCGAACTCGGGGAGTTCGGAAACTTTGATTCTCTTGGCCATGGTCAATCCTCCAACGACGTCGCCAGCGCAATGGCTCGGCGAATGTCAGCCTGCTGGGTGTACTTGTCGCCGCC
>JAKDMQ010000376.1 GCA_030452265.1 Nitrococcus sp. | reverse complement strand
GGGGAAGCAGCCAACAGTAGTCCGCCCATAACGCCGCCGGCAATGCGGGTGAGAATGGTATTGCCTGAAGTGCTTATTGCCACCGCCAGCTCCCAGCCTTCCACAAGATTGCGGAAACCTAAGCACCGTCTGCGCCAATAGCGCTTCTATGCGTGAAAACAGAGAGTTAAATGATTGCGTCAAGCATCCCGCGCGGTTGGCCTGGCTCATCCGGGTGCACCGCGCACCACGCTGGTGCACGGCGGCGTGCGGTGAACCGAGCTTGGCGTGCATGGCGGTTGCGACTTACAATGGCTTAGGCCGTCATTAGGGAGGCAGCCCGATGCTCGATCCGAAGCAGCTCGATGAGCTTGCACGCCGTTTCACCGAGAGCCTTCCGCCGGGGATGCGCGAGTTCCAACAGGAGGTGGAGCAAAATGTGCGGGCCGCGATGCAATCCGTCTTCGCCCGCATGGATTTGATCACACGCGATGAATTCGACGCACAGGCGAAGACCTTGGCGCGCACGCGCGCGCGTCTGCAGGAGCTCGAGCGGCAAGTGGCAACGCTCGAGGCCGCGCTGAAAACCCCCACGCAAGGTGAGCCGACGGCGGGCAAGGCCGCGGGAAGGTCCGCAACGCGCCGCACTCGCAGCAGCAAGGATTCGCAAGCCGGCAACGATTGATACCCGGCTCTGCGCAGACGATAGACGCTGGCGTCGCCAAGGAGGGTGCCGTGTCTCTTGCCATCGCCTACGGGCGTGCCGCCGTCGGGGTGCAGGCGCCCTCGGTCGCGGTCGAGGTGCATTTGACCAACGGGCTGCCCTCGCTGTCCGTGGTCGGGCTGCCGGAGACGGCCGTGAAGGAGGCGAAGGATCGCGTGCGCAGCGCCATACTCACGAGTGGCTATGAGTTTCCCACCCGGCGCATAACGGTCAATCTCGCTCCCGCCGACCTACCCAAAGAGGGCGGTCGCTTCGATCTGCCCATTGCCGTGGGCATTTTGGCCGCCTCCGGGCAACTGCGCTGTAAGGAGTTGGAGCGCTACGAGTTCGCTGGCGAGCTAGCGCTTACGGGGATGCTGCGCAGTGTGAACGCCGTGCTGCCGATGGCGCTGCACACGCGGCAGGCCGGGCGCTGGCTGATCCTGCCACTCGAAAACGCGCCCGAGGCCGTATTGGCGGCCGGCGATCGCGTGCTTGGCGCCCGCCACCTGCTCGATGTATGCGCCCATCTTGCCGGAACCGCCCGCCTCGAAACCGCCGAGGCACCGTGCTACACCTTGGATAGGGACGGACCCGATATCGCCGATGTGCGCGGCCAGCAGCAGGCCAAACGTTGTCTCGAGATCGCGGCCGCCGGCGAGCACAGTTTGCTTTTGGTCGGCCCACCCGGGACCGGCAAGAGCATGCTCGCAAGACGCCTGCCCGGCTTGCTGCCGCCGATGTCGAAGCAGGAAAGCCTGGAAACCGCGTCCGTGCTGTCAGTGGCCGACGGCGGATTCCGCCCCGAGCTTTGGGCTCGGCGGCCGTTCCGATCGCCTCACCACAGCGCGTCCAATGCGGCGCTGACCGGTGGCGGCGCACGGCCGCGCCCGGGCGAGATCTCACTGGCGCACAACGGAGTGCTCTTTCTTGATGAGCTGCCCGAGTTCAGCCGCGCGGCGCTGGAGGCTCTGCGCGAGCCCAGCGAGACGGGGCGGGTGGTAATCTCTCGCGCCGCGGCCAAGGCGGAGTACCCGGCCAACTTCCAGCTCGTTGCCGCCATGAACCCATGCCCATGCGGCCATCTGGGTGATACCGTAACCGCTTGCCGCTGCACGGCGGACCAGATCGCGCGCTATCGCGGCCGACTCAGCGGACCGCTGCTCGATCGCATCGACATGTACGTTTGCGTCCCCCGGCTGACCCCCACCGAAATGCGCGGCAGCCCGACGGGCGAATCCAGCGCCGTCGTGCGGGAGCGGGTCGCCGCCGCGCACCAGTTGCAGCATGAGCGCCATGGCAAATCGGCCGCCCGGCTTACCCCGAGCGAGACAGAGGCAGCCTGCCCGCTTGGCGAATCGGAGGCACGGCTGCTGCATCAGGCCATGGAGCGGATGAACTTCTCGGCCCGGGCCTATCATCGCTGCCTCAGGCTTGCACGCAGCATCGCGGATCTCGACGGCGCAGAGACCATACGCTGCAATCACCTGGCCGAAGCGATCGGCTATCGGCGCTGGTCGCAAAATCCCCCGTAACGGCAAGTTCGGC
>JAKDMQ010000146.1 GCA_030452265.1 Nitrococcus sp. | reverse complement strand
GACCTCGAGGATTTGTTGCATTTTCTTATGGCGCTGGATGAGGACTATTCGTAATATGCCCATCTTCACAGCGATACTTGCCCGCGGCTGTCGGGGTCGAGCGTATGAGCAAAACACCTGGCCAACATCTCTCCGCAAAGCAGATCCCGCCAGAGGATCGATTGATCGTTGCCTTGGATCTCCCGAGCGCCGAAGCGGCTAAAGCGCATGTGGAATTGCTCGGAGGTTCCGTCAGCTTTTACAAGCTTGGGCTCCAACTGTTCATGGCAGGTGGTTATTTCGAGCTCATCAACTGGCTGACGGACAGAGGCAAGCAGGTTTTCGTGGATTTGAAGTTCTTCGATGTCCCGGAAACCGTGGCATCGGCTGTGCGGCAGCTCAAGAACTACGGAGCATCCTTTGCGAGCGTTCACGGCAATGACGCGATGTTGGCAGCGGCTGCCAATGAAAAAAGCGGCGTGAAAATCCTGGCCGTTACGGTTCTTACGAGCCTCGATCAGGGGGATATGAGCGCTTTGGGCTTTAAGACCGATATTAAACCGCTTGTGCTGTCGCGGGCCAAACGCGCTTTAGCCCTCGGCTGCGATGGAGTCATATCTTCAGGGTTAGAGACCCGCGAACTGCGGGAGACGCTTGGAGAACGGATCCTGATTGTGAATCCAGGTATCCGGCCGGGGGCGAATGTCGCGATCGAAGTTGATGATCAGAAGCGCAAATCAACCGTGGAGGAGGCGTTTGAGCACGGTGCCGATTACATCGTCGTAGGGCGCCCGATCTACACGGCTAAAGACCCGCGAGCTGAAGCGGATCGCATACAGGAAACAATCAAAGAGCTCTTCGGTGCCAAATCCTAATCGAGGCGCCACTTTAGGCCGAGAGAGAAGCGTTTCCACCCTAATCGCAGCATCATCAGTGGCCGTCGGTGCATAGCGCCTGTGGGAGCGCACGCCTGCTGCATTGGTCCATCGTAGCCCCAGTCTGCTATGGTGAGAAATGCAAGCGACTCGACAGGGAACTATGCGCAGACGATCGCGATGGAAGGTGGCCGTGCTGCCCGGCGATGGCATCGGCCCAGAGGTGATGTCCGTGACAGTCGCGGCGCTGCAGGCGTTGACCGCGCAGGGCAGGCCGGAGTTGGAGCTGACCGAGTTTCCCTGGCCTTCGCACGCCTGGCACCGCAGCCACGGTGAGATGTGGCCG
The DNA here is from genome assembly GCA_030452265.1 of Nitrococcus sp. Lineage (GTDB taxonomy): Bacteria > Pseudomonadota > Gammaproteobacteria > Nitrococcales > Nitrococcaceae > Nitrococcus. Next base: position 8,026 of record JAKDMQ010000146.1, on the reverse strand, counting down.
GCTGGCTGGCGAGAGATCTTGGCAGAGTTTGACGTTCTTTTATTGGGAGCACTGGGCGATCCGGGACCCGCCGATGATACACGCCGCCATCGTCTGCCGGATGCCGTTGCGTTGGCGCCGCTGCTGGAAATACGCAAGGGCTTCGATCAATGGGCTTGCGAACGCCCGGCCCTGCATCTGCCGGGTGCACCGCAATACCTGGCTGATCCCCGCGCCGATGCGATCGACGTGCTCGTGGTGCGCGAGAACAGCGAGGGTGAGTACGTCGGCCAAGGCGGGCGGCTGGCGCCGGGCACTTCGCGAGAGGTGGCCACGCAAACCGCGGTCTTCACCCAAGCCGGTGCGGCGCGCATCTTTCGCCATGCTTTCGAGCGGGCCCGCCAACGCGCAGCCGAGCGTACAGCCGGCGCGCGCCGGGACCGGGAGTTTCCCCTGCCCGCCGGGGGGCTCGCCCGCAGCGAAGTCTGCCTGATCACCAAACGTAATGCGCTGCGCCACTGGGGTGAGATGTACTCGGAGGTGTTCGACACGGTGGCGCGCGAGTATCCCGATGTGGCTACTCACCACGAGCTAGTCGATGCCGCGTGCATGAAATTCGTGACGGCGCCGTGGCGCTTTGATGTGGTGGTGGCGAGCAACCTGCACGGCGACATCCTCACCGACTTGGCTGCCGTGTTGGCCGGTGGCATGGGGGTGGCTCCTTCCTGCAATCTCAATCCCGCCGATCGCAGCGAGCCGCCCATGTTCGAGCCCACGCACGGTAGCGCACCCGATATCGCGGGCCGTAACCGGGCCGGCCCGCAGGCCATGTTGCTCACGGCCGCCATGATGCTCGATTGGATGGGTGAGGAAGACCCAGCCGCGGCCGCCATGGGTCGCCAGCTGCGCGATGCCGTGGCCATCGATTTGCGTGAGCACGGCCTGCGGCCCCGCCCAACCACCGAGGTGGGAGAGGCCGTGATCAGCCGGCTCGGGTAAATGTGGGTGTGAGTCAGGGCGCAACGAGATCACGGACTGACCACGGTCCGAAGGAGGCGAGAAATGAGCGAGCATATTGGCCATCTGTCACCTCTTCTCAAGCAATCCAGCGATATCCTGGCCGTGCGCGGCGAGGGTGCCTACCTCTATGATCAGGGGGGTAATCGCTATCTGGATTTCAGCTCGGGCATCGGTGTCACCAGCACCGGTCATTGCCACCCGAAGGTGGTCGAGGCGGCGCAGCGCCAGGCGGCGGAGCTGATCCACGGGCAGTACGCCATCGTCCGCCATCCTCGCATCCTAGAGCTTTGCGAACGGCTCGGAGAGCTCATGCCGGGGCGGATCGACAGCTTCTTTTATTCCAACGCGGGCACTGAGGCGATCGAGGGAGCGCTGCGGCTTAGCCGCCAGGCCACCGGCAAGCCCAACATCATCGTCTTCCGCGGGGGGTTTCATGGCAGGACCATGGGCGCACTGTCGATGACGACCTCCAGCGCCCCTATCCGCTCCGGCCTGCAGCCAATGATGGGAGGCGTCGTCGTGACCCCATTTCCCGATACCTACTGGTACGGATGGGATGAGGAGACAACGACCCGGTTCTGTCTGCGCGAGCTCGATCACATACTCCAGACCTACAGCGTCCCCAAGGAGACGGCGGCGATGCTCATCGAGCCGGTCCAGGGCGAGAGCGGCTATGTGCCGGCGAACAAGGCGTTCATGCAGGGGCTGCGCGAGCGCTGCGATCATTACGGCATGCTCCTCGTCTTGGACGAGGTCCAGGCCGGCAATGGCCGCACCGGTCGCTACTGGGGCCATGACCATTTCGATGTGGTCCCGGATGTGGTGGTAACGGCCAAGGGGCTTGCGAGCGGCTTTCCGCTGTCGGTGGTGGGCGCGCCGGCCGAGCTAATGAGCCGGGGCTGGCCCGGATCCCAGGGCGGCACGTACGGCGGCAACGCGGTAGCCTGCGCGGCCGCGCTGGCGACCTTGGCGGTCATCCGCGAGGAAGGCCTGGTAGGCAACGCCCGCGAGCGCGGAGAAGAGCTGCGCCGCCACTTCACGGAGCTCGCGCGGCGCTATCCGGAAATCGGCGATGTGCGCGGCCTTGGGTTGATGCAAGGCCTCTACATGGTGGATGAGCAAGGTAAGCCCGACGGCGAGCGGGCTGCGCGGCTGCTCAAGGCGGCCGAACGGCTCGGGCTGCTCCTTATCCGCTGCGGCGCCTACGGTGGCCAAGTCGTTCGCTGGCTGCCGCCGCTGATCGTGACCGCTGATCAAATCGATTGGGCGGTCAAGCAGTTCGAGGAGGCGCTCGAGCAAACGCGCTGAGTTTGATTGGGACCGCGGGCAAACGCCGTACATCGCGGTCGAGTCTACTTGTTGTCAGTCGTCAGCTTAGGCGCCGCCAGCCGCTCCAGTTGCGCCAGCTCATCCGCGAGCGCGTGTGCCGCTACGGCTTCCATGCGCCGGAAGTGGGTGAGCACGGCGCGCCCGGTGTCGGTGAGCTCAGCACCGCCGCCCGTTCGCCCGCCTTTCCAGGAGATCACGACGGGCTCGCAAAAATAGCCGTTCAGGGTATTGATGAGGTACCACGCGCGTTTGTAGCTCATGCCCATGCGCCGCCCGGCCGCCGCGATAGAGCCCGTTTCAAGGATACCTTGCAGCAGATCCGCCTTGCCCGGCCCAAGCCGGATATCCGGCTCGAGCGCAATGCGAAGGCTTAGCGGGGGTTGTTGTCCTGGCAAGCGCGTTCACTCGGGGTACGGCAGGGTCTGCGCCTCGGTAAACTCGAATAAGCCTTCGAACCCGCCCTCGCGGCCGTAACCGGATTGCTTCATGCCGCCAAAGGGTGCCTCTGGCGTTGGGCCCGTTCCGGTATTGAGTCCCACGTGGCCGAAATGCAGCCGCTCGGCAACCCGCCGGGCTCGCTCAAGATCACCGGAGAACACGTACGCCGCTAGGCCGTATTCGGTGTCGTTGGCGATCCGAACGGCCTCGGCCTCGTCCTGGAAAGTAGCTATGGGCACGAGCGGGCCGAAAGTCTCCTCGCGATTGCAAAGCGCGTCCTTCGGCACATCGGTGAGCACCGTCGGTGGATAATAGTTCCCGCTTGCGGCGCCGGCATTCCCGCCGGCAAGCGTGCGCGCGCCCTTGCCGAGAGCATCCTCCACGTGACGCCGCACTTTGGCGACCGCATTGTCATCGATCAGCGGCCCGAGATCGGTGCCCTCTTCGAGGCCATTGCCTACGCGCATCCGCTGCACCCGCTGTGCCACCTGCGCGGCGAATGCCTCGGCAACTTCACGCTGGACAAGGATGCGGTTGGCACAGACACAGGTCTGGCCGCCGCCGCGGAACTTGTTCGCGATCAGATTATCGGCGGCTTGCTCGAGATTGGCGTCGTCGAAGACGATGTAGGGCGCATTACCGCCGAGCTCTAACGTGAGCCGTTTGATACCGTCCGCGCTCTTGCGAATGAGCTCGCGGCCGATCTCGGTGGAACCGGTGAAGCTGATCACGCGCACCGCGGGGTGCTCAAACAAGGCGTCTGTGATCGGTCGGGCCGATCCAATAACCATATTCACTTTGCCCGCGGGAAGATCGAGCTCCCGCTCGAGCAAGCTGAACAGCGCGATCATGGTCAGCGGCGTCTTTGCCGAGGGCTTGATGAGGCAGGCGCAATCCGCTGCCAGGGCCGCGCTGAGCTTTTTTGCGATCATGCCGATAGGGAAATTCCACGGCGTGATCAATCCCACCACTCCGGCCGGCCGATAGTGGATATCCCAGCGGCAATTGCGCGGCTGCTCCCCCAGTGTCCGCGGGCCGAGCCGATCGACATGCTCTGCGCAGAAGCGAAAGAAACCGGCGGCGTAATCCACCTCGCCCTGGGCCTCCTTCAAAGGTTTACCGTGCTCCAGGGTCAGGATCCGACCGATCTCTACGCGCTGCGCATGCAGCGCCTGAGCGATCTGGTGTAGCCAGCGGGCACGCTGCTCGAGACTGGCGCGCTGATCTAGCGCCGCCGCGGCGGCGTCGATGGCGCGCAAGGTCTCGGTACGGCCCATCTTGGGCACGTCCGCAAGGTGCGCCCCGTCCGCCGGGTTGGACACGGCGAGCGTCTCGGCGCTATCGGCGCCAAGCCACTGGCCGCCGACATAGCCCTTGAGGTGAGTAAGCAATGGCGATTCGATCATGGTGTCCGTCTCCGCTTCGATTACTTAGCCGCGTCGTTGTCCGAACAGGGCCGGCCGGTGGTCCATCAAGGGCGCAATGCCCTGATAAGTATGGGCCGCCCGCAGCACCCACTCGTCGCGGTGACGCGCTCCTATAATCTGTAGACCTATGGGCAATCCAGCGCTAGTAAAACCGCAGGGCACCGAGATCGCCGGCTGCCCGGTCATATTGAACGGATAGGTGAACGGGGTCCACGACGGCCAGCGTTCATCCTGCCAGTGTGGCGGAACTTCTAAACCGCCATCGAAAGCGGCAAGGGGCAAGGTCGGCGTGAGCAGCAGCCGGTAGCGTTCATGAAAGCCGTTCATGCGCTCGATCAGCGCGGCCCGTTCATTGATCGCCGCCAGATAATCCAGCATCGCGAGCCGCTCGGCCCATTCCGCCACCCGAACGAGCGCCGGGTCCATGGCGCGGCGATGCTCGGGCGAGATTTCCCGCAGCGCATTGGCCGCACCGCTATAGAACAATCGATCGAATGCCTCGCGCGGATCTGGGAAACCGGGATCGACTTCCTCGACATGGGCGCCGAGGTCTTCAAAGTGCCCTGCCGCCGCTGCCACGGCAGCGGCCACCTCCGGATCGACGTTGACATAGCCCAAGCTCGGGCTGAAGGCCACATGCCAGCCTTTGAGACCCCCTGTCAGCGCGGCGAGGAAATCGATGCCGGTCCCTGGCAGCGTGGTATCGCGAGCATCCGGCTCACAGAGCACGTTCATCATGAGCGCCGCATCCTTGACGCTCCAGGTCATCGGGCCGGGGTGGGCGAGCTGCCCGAAGGCGCTCGCGGGCCAAAACGGCACCCGCCCCTGGGTCGGCTTGAAGCCGACGATACCGCAGAAACCGCCCGGGATCCGAATGGAGCCACCGGCATCGGTACCGAGCGCGAGCGCGCCCATGCCAAGCGATACCGCGGCGGCGCTGCCGCCGCTCGAGCCACCGGCGCCCTTGGCGGGATCCCAGGGATTGCGGGTCACCCCGCAGAGCGGGCTGTCAGTGACGCCTTTCCAGCCGAGCTCCGGGGTGGTGGTCTTACCCAGCGGGACGAAGCCATGGCGGCGTAAGCTTGCGATAACCGGCGAGTCGCCCGGCGCTGGGCTGTCATCGGTAATCTTGGAGCCCTTGCGAGTGGGCCAGCCGCGAACCATGAAAACATCCTTGATCGCCACCGGCACCCCGTCCAGCAAGCCCAACGTGCACCGACGGCGGCGGCGTTCCTGGGCTTGGCGGGCCGCAACGCGCGTTGTCTGCTCGTCCAGGAAGCAGTAGGCGTTGACGGTCTCATTGTGAAGCTGGATTTGCTCCAATGCCGCCTCGGTAACTTCCACCGGCGAGAGATCGCCACGTTCGAAATGCCCCAGCATCTCCACGGCTGTCAGGCCGGCGATTTGGTCGGTTATCGGGGTCATGAATTCACTCTCTGGTTGCGCTAACGTAGCCGCGCTCCTTGTCCACCAAGTTGTGCAACGGCTCTCCCTGCCGCCAGCGATGGAACTGGTCGATGAATTGATCGATGAGCGCTTCGCGCCAGCCGAGGAAATCACCGGCCATGTGGGCGGAGACAACCGTGTTCGGGGTCTTCCAGAGCGGATGGCTCGCCGGCAGCGGCTCCTGCTCGAAGACATCCAAGGCCGCACCGGCGATCCAACCCTCCCGCAGAGCCTGAACCAGCGCTTCGGTAACGACGATGGGACCACGGCCAATATTGATGAGACGCGCCGAGCGCTTCATGCAACGCAGCGTCGGCGCGTCGAACAGGCCCTGCGTCGTCTGCGTGAGCGGCGCGGCCACGATTACGAAGTCTGCCTGCGGCAGGCGCGCGCATAGGTCATGGTGGGCGTAAACCGCATCGAAGTCCGGGTCGGCGCTGCGCTCGGAGCGGGCAATGCCTTCGACCCTCATCCCCACGGCGCGGGCCAAACGAGCGATCTCCCGCCCGATGGCGCCGGCACCCACCACCAAGACGCGTTCACCCTGTACCATTTCGGTGTCGCGATGGGCCCATTCCTGGCGCTGCTGTAGCTCCCAGTTGCGATGAAAGTCCTTGGCGAACGCGATGATCTGGCCAAGAACATACTCTGCGATCGGTCGATCGAACATCCCGCGAGCGTTGGTGAGCACAACATCGCTCGTGCGCACTTCGGCAATGAGCACGGCATCGACGCCGGCGCTGGTGGCATGGATCCATTGCAGGCGATCCGCGCACGGCCAGGCCCGGCTCAGGGCGCCCGTTCGAAAATCCGTTACGCACAGGACATGGCTCCCTGCGAGGGTCGCACGCAAGGACTCGGTATCCCAGGCCTGGCGTAGAGTAGCCATTTCCGCGATCCGGTCGAGGCCTGGCGGCAAGGCTTCACCCTGGGCAGCCAGAACCGTGATCACGGGCTTGTCGGGTATGCGCTGCGTCATTGCGTATCTCCCTACTCCGTCCTTTCACCGTACGCGAGGCATGCAGGCCGTCTGCGACGTTACCTAGCCGTTCACGCCGTGGTCAACTGCTTAGTTGCCCGCGCGTGCTCCGAGAGGTTGACCGGCTTCCCCTCCCCGGCCTAGTCTCAACCGGATACATCTCGTGTTTGCACAAGAGGTGGTTTGCAATGGCCAAGAGCGCCGATCTGATCGATATTGATGCGCAGCGTCCCACGGCGAGTGGGTTGTTCAGCCCGGAATTGCAGTCGATCCCGATGCCGGGCATTCGCCGCATGATTAACATGGCGGCGAAGATGGACGATGTGGTGCACTTATCCATTGGCCAGCCAGATTTCCCAACCCCTCGGCATATTATTGATGCGCATATCCAGGCGCTCGAGGCCGGGCAGACCGGTTATACGCTCGATGCCGGCCTGCCGGAGCTGCTCAGCGCGCTGCGAGACTACTACAGCGCACGTTACGACCGCGAGTTTACGGAAGACAACATCATCGTCACCACCGGTGCCACCGAGGCTATGTTCTTGGCGCTGAGCGCGACCGCGGCGCCGGGCCGGCAGTTCATCCTCACCGATCCGACGTTCGTCCTCTACGCGCCGCTTATCCGCATGAACGGCGGCGAGGTGAAGGTGATTCATACCCGCGCCGAGCACGGTCATCAGCTTGATCCTCAAGAGGTGATCGATGCCATCGACATGCGGACCTTTGCTATCGTGCTCAACTCCCCGAGTAATCCGACTGGGACGGTGTATCCGCGCGAGACGGTGGAGGCCATCGTCCAAGAGGCGGCTTACCGCGGACTCTATGTTTTCAGTGATGAAGTCTATGATCATCTTCTGCTCGATGACATGGAGTATCCCAGTGTCATCCGCTGCACCTCGGATCTCGACCATATTATGTCGATCAGCAGTTTCTCCAAAACCTTCAGCATGCCTGGGTTGAGAATCGGCTGGATCATTTCCAGCCAGGGCGCTATCAAGAAGTTGCGCCGCTATCACATGTTTACCACCACGGTTGCCAACACGCCGGCGCAGTGGGCCGGCGTGGCGGCCTTGCGCGGTGATCGCAGCTGCGTCGACGAGATGGTGGCCGAATACCGCCGCCGGCGCGACCGGGTGGTGCACCTGCTGAGTGAGACACCCCATTTGACCGGTTATTGGCCGCAAGGGGCTTTCTATATCTTTCCGTCGCTGCCACCGCGTGCGGATGGCTCTCTATTGGCGTTGAAGCTGCTCGAAGAGACCGGTGTTTGCGTGATTCCGGGGGATGCGTTCGGCGATGGGTGCAGCAACGCGATCCGCATCAGCTATTCCAACTCCATGGAGCGGATCGAGCAGGCTTTCGAGCGCATCATTCCCTGGATGGCGAAGCAGCGTTTTTAGGGCGTTAT
>JAKDMQ010000375.1 GCA_030452265.1 Nitrococcus sp. | reverse complement strand
TCGCCGCGAATTCCTCGCCACCATAACGCCCGATGTAATCCGAACGCCGCAGCCGCTGCTTGAACAAGCGCGCCATTGTCTTGATGACTCGATCGCCTGCCTGGTGGCCATAGGTGTCGTTGACGGCTTTGAAATGATCGAGATCCACCATGGCGAAGGCTAAGGGTGTACCGCGGCGCTCGGCGCGAGCGATCTCTTTACCAAGCTGCTCTTTGATACGGCTATGATTGAGCAACCCGGTTAGGTTGTCGGTTAGTATCAACGAGCGCAGCTTGCGACCGCGTTCGGCACGAATGCTCACGAAGCGAAGCAGGTAGCTCGCATGAATCGGCCCCGAGAGGAAATCATCGCCGCCCACGCCAATGGCATCGAGCTGTCGATCCATGGCCGTTTGCGGCCCTAAAAACACGATCGGTATGGTTGTGTGGGCCGGGAATTGACGGATGACTCGAGCCAACTCCGCTCCCGTGCATTCATCGAGATACATGGCCATGAGGATTACATCCGGCGAGAATTCCTGCAAAACCACCATCGCCTGCTCTGGCTGCCTCGCCACGGTCACTGCCAAGCCCCCGCCCTCAAGCGCCGTACGATACTCGCGCGCTCGCGTTGAGCTCGACTCGACCAGGAGCACACGCAGTCGATCCGGTACTCCCCGATGCGTCAGCAGGTCAAGTTCCATCACCAAATCGTGGGGATCTATCGGCGGCATGAGATATGACGCCACGCCCGTGCGCACCGCCTTGAGCCGGGTGTGAAAATCGTTGTTGTGGCTGATGCCAAGCACCGGCAACATGCGCCCGCTCGAGTCGCGCACGCGGGTCAATAGCTGCTCGAGCGCCTCTGTGCTACCCGGTGCGTCAAGATCCATAACGATGGCGTTGGCGGGATAGTCGCGTAATGCGGCAATCAACCAGTCGCCATCGGTAACAGAGCGCAGAGAGTAGCCGAACAAGCCGAGCTCGCGGCCAAACTGATTTATGAGGGCCTGGCTTTGCTCGTAAACCAGCACCTCATTGTGTACATCCTCATCCCTCAAGAGGATGACTCCAGCGGGGGGTTCTTCCATGCTGTCACTCAGCGATGTCAGGTCCTTCTCACAATGCATGAGAAACTCCGTGCCCAAGCGCCTTTGTATCGCAATCGCGAAGATCCGCCTGCGTTCCAAACCTTGGGCGCGCTTGGCTGCATGCTCGGGCCCGGTCTTTTGGATGCGATCTGGTAGAATGTTCGATCAACTGCCGCATCTGTATCAGATCGTTGCCATCAAAACTGTGACGGAGTGCATGCCCTATGCGTTCCACTCCGGCGACGGCTTGTCGGATAGAGTCTCCTTCCGCGCTCGCTCCCTGCACCGGCGTCCTCCTTGCGCTCGCCTTCCATCCAGCGCCCAAGAATAGGCCATCGCTGGAACCCGCTCGAAGAGTCCGACAGACCAATGCGAAAACTAGTTCCAGACGAATATTTTGGATAAGACAACGAGATACGTCACGCATTCTCTTCTCACGGGAGTGCGTCGCGCATGAGTCCGAGTGCATCCGAGCACCGCGGCAATACGCGAGAAGTCGCTCGGGCGGGTACGGCGATGGCCCCATACCAAGGCAATGCGGGGGGGAAAAGTCGACTGCGCCGAAGGATTCTTCGGCGACGACAAGGCGGGATTTTGAGACCGCCGCAGGCTCGTCATTCGCTTAGCGCGCGTCAAGGCGTGAGCGGCACATGGCCGTGGATATCCCAAGCTTGCGGGATGCGATCACGGCCTAACCACGCTTGTGGTGGCTGGCTCATATGAGCCCCAACTGGAGCTTGCCGGCTTCGGAGACGCGGTCCGAGCTCCAAGGCGGATCCCAGGTCAGTACAACCTCGGCCGCCTGCACACCGGTTACCTGCTCCACCGCGGACTTGACCATGCCCGGCATCTGACCTGCGACCGGGCAGGAAGGACTGGTCAATGTCATGACCACATCCACGAAGCCATCGTCATTGACGTCCAGCTCGTAGATCAGCCCAAGCTCGTAGATACTGAGCGGTATCTCTGGATCGTAGACGCACTGCAAAGCGCCAACCACCTCCTCGCGCAGCCTTTGCGTATCCACCTTTGGGGTAGCGGCTCCACTCATTAGTGATTCACCTCACTCGGTGCTCACCTCATGCTTCTCATCCAGCGCGGCGCGCAGCGTGTGCCACGCGAGCGTGGCGCATTTGACCCTCATGGGATAATCGCGCACGCCTGCCA
>JAKDMQ010000374.1 GCA_030452265.1 Nitrococcus sp. | reverse complement strand
GCTCCTGCGTTCCTGTGTCTGCGATATTCCCGATGATCGTTTGCTGATCGAAACAGATGCTCCGTACCTTGCCCCTCGCGATCTTGACCCCAAACCTCGCGATGGACGCAATGAGCCCGCGTTTTTGCCCCATATTCTGCGCCGCTTGGCGGACTTGCGCGGCCGTGACGCACGGCAGTTGGCCAACACGACGACGGCAGCGGCCCGGCGCTTCTTCCGTATTGGGCATAGTGACTGATCTTCGCACTGCTACTACCGGCGTGCCGCGCCAATACTTCTGCAGCCACCAGCAAGCACCACTCTCAACCAAACGCCCGCTCAGTCTCGATCTCCGTCGGCAACGAGCTCAGCGCCTGCGTAATCACCTCAGTTCCGGCGCCGCGGCGCGCGCTCCGCTCGCTTAGATAGGTGCGCCAGGCCCGCGCCCCCGGTATTCCCTGATATAACCCAAGAATATGGCGGGTCATGCAGGGGAGGCGCACGCCGAGCGCAAGTTGGCGCTCGACATAAGGTAAGTACGCTCGGACCAAGTCGTGGCGTGTGAGGACGGGGCGCGCATCACCGAATAGCCGTGTGTCGGCTTCGGCGAGCAGATACGGATTGTGATAGATCTCGCGCCCCAACATGACTCCGTCTACGAATGCGAGCTGTTGCTCGGCTTGCTCCAAGCTGCGAATGCCCCCGTTAATCACGATCTCGAGCTGTGGGAAGTCTCGTTTCAGACGGTGAACGCGATCGTATCTTAGCGGCGGGCGCTCGCGGTTCTCCTTGGGACTGAGACCTTGCAGCCAGGCCTTGCGCGCGTGCACGATAAAAGTCCGGCAACCGGCGCGGGACACGCACTCAACGAAACTGGCGAGGGCATCGTAGCCATGTTGGTGATCAATACCGATGCGGGTTTTGACGGTGGTTGGCAGTCGAGTTGCCTCCCGCATGCAAGCGACCAGGTCGGCAACCAAACCGGGCTCGGCCATTAGGCAGGCGCCGAAACGCCCTGCTTGGACGCGCGTGCTCGGGCAGCCGACATTGAGGTTGACCTCGTCATAGCCATAGGTCTCTGCCATGCGGGCGCAGTAGGCAAGCTGACGCGGATCGCTGCCGCCGAACTGAACCGCGACGGGATGCTCCTCTGGATTATGGGCTAGCAGGCGCTCTCCGCGGCCGTGCCATACGGCCTGGGCCGGCACCATTTCGGTATAGAGCAGGGTATGGCGTGAGCACAAGCGCAGAAAATACCGCTCATGCGGGTCCGTGCATGCCATCATTGGGGCCACGGAGAGCCGCCGGATGAAGAATTCTCCGATCATGCTAGAACCTGAGCCTCCAGCCAAAATCGTTACATGCGATTTTGCGCCAACCAAGTCTTGGCGCCGACCGAATCCGTGCGGGCTTTGCAGCGCAGGGCATATCAGCGGACAATGGTGAGCGTTACTAAATCGTTGCACTGCTGGGTCAATGTGCCGTGCCGAGCCCAAGGGCCGTATGCTCTGGCGGGACACGCCCGTGAATGCCTCCCTGTAGGTTCGACTGCGGCTTCCTTGCCGCCGGCGGCCCCGCCAGAGCACACCGCCGCGAGCTGACAATGCTTCTGCAAGCAGCCCACCCGGGGGCTGAAATCGAGCCGATTCTTTGCTGCCATGGTAGGAGGCGTATAGTTCCATGAACGATCGAGAACTTTACCAGGAACTGATGGACGCGGTGGCCAGGGCGACTTACAACAATAACTGGGCCGAGGCCAACCGAGTCGGCGCGCAGTTTCGAGCGCGCGGTTTGATCGCCGTCTTCCGCGCCGAAGACAAGACCGTTTATCTGTTGCTCGAGGATGAGGCAGAGGAGCAGCTAAAGGAGGGGGATCGAATCCTGGGTGATGATTCGCCGGCACCGTCGGAGGATTGAGTAATCCAAACGAGCTTTCGCCGTAGGGAGGGAATGTGGTCATCTTCGCAGTTTTCCTTTGCCAGATTGTCTATCAATAAACAAGAGGCTTGCAGTCCATTCAGGCGCGTAGACGGATACGTTGAGCCGCGAAACCGCAACCGCGAGGCGCTGCGCCCGAACGGCTGCCGGCTCTGTAGCGAGCCAGGCGATCGAACGATCGATTCTGAAGGCTCGGCGATAGGCGCTGCGCAGGATCGAATTCTTGGACGATGCGCCGCTCGAGTCCGGCTACGCAACAACCCGGGTAGGTGTCCCGCGTCGTAGGGACACGGGTGCCGAGGCCGACTGGCCGTTTGGCCGAGAA
>JAKDMQ010000373.1 GCA_030452265.1 Nitrococcus sp. | reverse complement strand
CCCAGGAGAATTTCGATCTTCTGCTCGGCCTCTCGCAACGCCTTTTGGCAGGCACGTGTCAGCTCGATTCCGCGCTCGAAAGACTTGAGGGATTCCTCGAGCGACAGACTGCCCGCTTCCATGCGGCCGACCAAGTCTTCGAGCTCCCGCAGAGCTTGTTCAAAGTCGAGCTCGGGTTTTGTTTCCTGAGTCATGTTGGTTTGCTAGGCGCGGCGAGCGGAGGCGATTAGTGTAACTTGTGACGGCGGGCAACGCACTCGCAGTTATTCCGGGCACAGGATACACTTTCCGCCGCGGCCCAGCCTCGATGGCCTACGGGAATGCCGCTAGAGAATTTGGAGGGATGGAGTCCGCCGCAACGATGACGAGCCACTACAACGCCGCTTCGATCGAGGTTCTGACCGGGCTCGACCCGGTGCGCCGCCGTCCGGGCATGTATACCGACACCACCCGGCCTGACCACCTCGCCAGGGAAGTAATCGACAACGGCGTCGACGAAGCGCTGGCCGGTTTCGCCAATCGGCTCGATGTCGAGTTGCATTGTGATGGGTCATTGTCCGTCAGCGACAATGGTCGCGGCATGCCGGTAGACGTGCATCCGGAGGAGGGGCTGCCTGGGGTGGAGCTCATCCTTACTCGCCTTCATGCTGGGGGCAAGTTCTCGCAGCGCAGCTATCAATTCTCCGGCGGTCTGCACGGTGTGGGTGTCTCCGTAGTGAACGCGCTCTCGCGCCGGCTGGAAGTGACCATCCGGCGTGATGGCAAACAGTGGCGCATGAGCTTTGCCGAGGGGGAGAAATGCTCCGACCTCGGGCCGATCGGCACCTGCGCTAAGACGCAAACCGGTACCACGGTGCGGTTTTGGCCCGATGCGCGCTACTTCGACTCAGCGCGTTTCTCAGTTGCCCGCCTGAAGTATGTGCTGCGCTCCAAGGCCGTGCTCTGCCCCGGCCTGCAAGTGCGCTTCTATGACGAAGGCGCGCAGGAAGAGCTTCTCTGGTGTTATGAAGATGGCTTGGCGGATTATCTGCGCGGCGCGCTCGAGCAAGTCGAGCGCTTGCCCGAGCCACCCTTTCTCGGCCGCATGAGTGCCGCTCAGGAAACGGCGGAATGGGCGCTGGTCTGGCTCCCGGAAGGCGGCGATGGGGTGCAGGAGAGCTACGTCAACCTGATACCTACCCCACAGGGCGGCACTCATGTCAATGGCTTGCGCGCCGGGCTGACCGAAGCGATGCGCGAGTTCTGCGAATTTCGCAACCTGTTGCCGCGTGGCGTTCGCATCGTGCCGGACGACGTCTGGGAGCATCTGAGTTTCATACTCTCGGTCAAGCTCGAGGATCCCCAATTCACCGGCCAGACTAAGGAGCGCTTGTCATCACGCGAATGCGCCGCCTTCGTCAGTGGGGTGGTCAAGGACACGTTCACCTTGTGGCTCAACCAGCACCTCGCTCCGGCGCAGCAGATCGCGGCGCTAGTCATCCAGAATGCCCAGCGGCGGCTGCGCACGAGCAAGAAGGCGGCGCGCAAGCGGATAACGAGCGGGCCGGCACTGCCCGGCAAGCTCGCCGATTGCACGAGCCAGGACATCCAACACACCGAGCTCTTTCTGGTGGAGGGGGATTCGGCGGGCGGATCGGCGAAGCAGGCCCGCTCCCGTGAGTATCAGGCGGTCATGCCGCTGCGCGGTAAGATCCTAAATACTTGGGAGGTGGATCCGAGCGAGGTGATGGGCTCGCAGGAAGTGCACGATATCGCGGTCGCCTTGGGTATCGAGCCGGGCTCGGATGATCTCTCCGCTCTGCGCTATGGCAAGGTTTGCATCCTAGCCGATGCCGACCCGGACGGCGCGCATATCGCCACACTGCTCTGCGCCCTGTTCCTCAAGCATTTCCCGGCGCTGGTCCGACACGGCCATGTCTATGTCGCCATGCCGCCGCTTTATCGCATCGACGTCGGCAAGCAGACCTACTATGCCCTCGATGGGCAGGAGCGACAGGGTATTCTCGATCGCATCGCCGCCGAGAACGCTAAGGCGAAGCCCCAAATCACTCGCTTTAAAGGGCTCGGTGAGATGAATCCGACGCAGTTGCGCGCGACCACCATGGCGGAGGAAACCCGGCGTTTAGTGCGACTTACCGTGGACTCCGAGGACGCAACGCAGCAGCTCATGAGCATGCTGCTCGGCCGGCGCGCCGCGGCCGACCGGCGCGCCTGGCTGGAAGCAAAAGGCGATCGAGCCGAAG
>JAKDMQ010000016.1 GCA_030452265.1 Nitrococcus sp. | reverse complement strand
AGCGGCGCTTCTACGGCGAGTTCACTGTCGATGCCGCCTCGCCGATGATGGATTTTGCCGCGATATACCTTGATGAGAAGGCAACCGGAATTCGGCCAGGGGAGAGCATCGGCGGCTACCTGGACCGGCGCTTGCACCATAAGGCCTCCGAGGGCGATCTGGTGGAGGTTGGCACGGTCGTGCTGGTGGTGCGCGAAATGGATCAACGCGAGATCGTCAAGGTAGGCGTCAAGCTGCCCAGGCCATGGGCAGGGTAGAGCAGTCATAAGGTGGTGTATTGTTACCAAACCCGGCAACGGAGGGTTACACCATGCAATTCAGCCAAGACGGCATCAACCTGCTTAAAGACATTGAACAGGTCAGGCTGGAGCCATACGATGATCAGACTGGAAAGCGAATTAACACATGGGTTAAGGGCGCGACGATCGGGTGCGGGCACTTGATTCACAAAAACGAGTGGCATCTCTACAAGGGCGGGATTACCAAAACGCAGGCGGAGCAGCTATTCAAGGAAGATATCGCTCCCTTTGTTAAGGCCGTAAACGAGGCGATCACGGTTCCATTGCAGCAGAATCAGTTCGATGCGTTGCTACTGCTAGCCTACAATATCGGTGTGGCCGGTTTCAAAAGCTGCTCCGCTGTCAAACTGATTAATGACCCGAATGCCAATACTCCATACTCGGCGCTCGAGGATGCCTGGAAGGCATGGAAACGCTCTGGCGGTCGAGTCATGCAAGGATTGATTAACCGACGCAACGCGGAATGGAAGCTTTATACTCAGGCTATTTATGCGAAATGGTAATTCAACTAAAAGGCTCGCAAACATCGAATCCCAAATAATTCAATGTGTATAAAGGTTTTTGTTTTTCTGATCTCGTTTTCGCTACTTGCCGCCTGTTCGACTTTAAATGGTCCTGATGCAGGCCAAAAAAATGGAAGAACCGAAGGAATGTCCGTGAGCCGTGGGTTGGACTCCGCGAACGCGGAGTGCGTGCACCAAAAAAATATGGCTTCCCTCATGGGCAAATACAAAGTCATTGCCGCGGAAAAATATGGGGGTGGACTGACGAGTAAGGAGGAGGCGGAGCGGCAGTTCGGCGCGGTGATGGTCACGCTGGCAAGCAACGCTGTTAGCGTAGGCGGCAACAAGACCATCGTCGACCCAAACTACCGCGTATCGTGTGAGCCCGTGTTAGAGCAAGGGGAAGTTGTTCCGCGGGGTCAGCGACATAGCAACTTCTACGGTTTCGCTACGGAGCGCAAGGTTATTGCCGTCCTCCAAGTACAGGATCCAAGGGATGAGGATCCAACGCCTTATTACGAATTTGAGTTGGTAACGGTAAACGGTGAATACGAGATGTGGTACATGAGTGACGGCTGGCTTTACCAGATGCAGCGGGTCCGGTGATTCGCGGCCGCCTGGCATGACAAACTACACTCTGCGGGAGCGTTGCAATGATCGATGTCTATAGCTGGTCCACGCCGAATGGACACAAGGTGCATATCGCACTCGAGGAGCTCGGCCTCGACTATCGTATCCACCCGGTAAACATCGGCAAGGGCGATCAGTTCGGGGCGGAGTTCCTGCGCATTAGCCCCAACAACAAAATCCCGGCCATGGTGGACCATGAGGGGCCCGGCGGCGAGTCGTTTTCGCTGTTCGAGTCCGGCGCAATCCTGATCTACTTGGCCGAAAAGAGCGGGCGGCTGCTGCCAATCGAGCCGCGGCGGCGTTATCGGACGATCGAGTGGCTGATGTTCCAGATGGGCAATCTGGGACCCATGCTTGGGCAGGCGCACCACTTTCGCCAATACGCCCCGGAGCCGATCGATTATGCGATCAATCGCTATACCAATGAGACCGCACGGCTCTACCGCGTGCTGGACAAGCGTCTGGGGGAAGAGGAGTTCCTGGCGGGGTCGGAGTATACGATCGCCGACATCGCGGCCTTTCCCTGGATTCGGCCCTACGAGCGGCAGGGACAAGATCTGGCTGAGCATCCGAACTTCAAGCGCTGGTTTGATACCATTGCGAATCGACCGGCGGTGATGCGCGGCTTGGCCGTGCTCGCCGAGCGCGCGAAAATGGGCTTTGACTTTGATGCCACGGGGGTGCTCTTGGGTGCGCACCAGTCCCGGCGCGTTTGCGCCGGGCGGCTCAACGGCGAGCCCCTTGATGCGCCGCTGGTCGGCCACAAACCGTGAATGAACGTGTCGATCTCATCAGACAGTGCACCTTTGGCTGTGGGAGCGGCGCCCTCGCCGCGAATACCCTATCATGCAGACTCTCATTGAGAGCCAGCGATGGCCGATATACAACAACTGCTAAGCTTGATGGCGCGGCTACGTGATCCCGATCGAGGTTGCCCCTGGGATCTCGAGCAGGACTTCAAGAGCGTTGTCCCGCATACGCTTGAGGAAGCCTATGAGGTTGCGCATACCATCGAATCAGGGGATCTGGGCGAGCTCTGCGATGAGCTGGGCGATCTCCTGTTTCAGGTGATCTTCTATGCGCAGTTGGCGCAAGAGCGTGGTGCATTCGAGTTCGGTGATGTCGTGCGCGCGATCTCCGATAAGATCGTGCGCCGCCATCCCCATGTCTTCGGCGGTGCCGATACGCCGGATGCGCTGGCGCAGCGCCGCAGCTGGGAGGCCATCAAAGCTCAGGAGCGGCAGGCCAAGGAAGGGAAGGGGACGACACCGCCGGGTGCGCTGGATGGCGTCGCGCTCGCCTTGCCGGCATTGCCGCGCGCGGGGAAGCTCCAGCGCCGCGCGGCCCGGGTCGGGTTCGACTGGGATGCGCCGCAACCGGTCCTGGGGAAGATTCGCGAGGAGCTTGTCGAGCTCGAGGCCGAGCTTGCGGCCGGGGCAGGGCATGATCGGCTTGAGGACGAGCTCGGGGATGTTCTCTTCGCCTGCGCCAATCTTGCCCGGCACCTAACTGTGGACGCCGAGGCGGCCTTGCGGCGGACCAACGCCAAGTTCGAGCGGCGTTTCCGGCGCGTGGAAGCGATCCTGCGTGAGGCCGGCATTGATGTGGTAAACGCCGATCTCGAGGCTATGGACGCCGCGTGGCAACAGGCCAAACGGGAAGAATCGCGGTGATGGTCTCGTCGGTGCTTCCCACGGAGGATAAGACTCGGCCCGGTTAGTGGTAGGCCCGGCAGTGGACTTCCGCTGGCTGACAAGCCCGGTGCGCGGCGCTACAGTGGAAATCCGGATGCAACCGTCCAGATGAGCTGATGGGACAACTGAAGGTGTCGAGCGTAAGGCAAGCCAATGAACGAACCCCCTGACCATGCCGCAACACACAAAGCGATCGCACCTGAGGCGTGGGTTGTGCGCTTCGCCGGGAAGCTCCCGCCGGGGGGGCGGGTGCTTGATCTCGCCTGCGGGCGTGGCCGTCATACCCACTTGATTCTCGATCACGGCCATCCGGTCACGGCGGTTGATATCGACCTCAGCCGACTGACGCGGCAACATCCCCAGCTCGAAGCGATTGAAGCCGACCTCGAGCGCGGTGCATGGCTACTCGATGGCCGGCGCTTCGCCGCGGTGGTCGTCGTCAACTATCTCTGGCGACCTATCCTAGCCAACATCGTCGGCGCGGTCGAAACAGGCGGCGTGCTCGTCTACACGACGTTCGGCCGCGGTCAGGAACGCTTTGGCAAGCCGACCAACCCGGATTTTCTACTCCAGCCCGGCGAGCTTCTGGAGGCGGTACGGGGCGAGCTGACCGTCCATGCTTACGAGTATGGCGAGATGCCCATGCCGAGTGGACAAATAGCCGTTCGGCAATCCATATACGCACGCCGCGAGCCCGTTTAACTAGTGCTTGCATTGCAGTTTTAGTGTGCCGCGCCTGGGACGGTACACTCTGGCGGGGCACGCCGTGAATACCTCCCTGTAGGCTCGACGGCGGCATCCTTGCCGCCGACGGCCCCGCCAGAGCGCGCCGCCGCAAGCTAACAGCGCTTCTGCAAACATCAGCAATACGGGGCAGCGTCACCTACCCGTTTAGGGTGAGCACGGTAATCTCGCTGGGGGCGAAAATTCGCAGTGGCGGTCCCCAGAAGCCGGTGCCGCGACTGGTATAGAGCTGAGCTCTCTCACCATGCCGGGTCAAGCCGTGGAGCGAGGGTTGCACGAGCCGCACGATCAGGTCGAACGGCCAGATCTGGCCGCCATGGGTGTGTCCGGAGAGCTGTAGGTCAATACCGAGCTCGATGGCCGCGTCGATTTGTTTGGGCTGGTGGGCGAGTAGTACCACGGGCTGTTTTGGATCGACGCCGGCGAGCGCGGCGGCGTAGTGGCTTGGAGCGACGGCAGTTGCATCATCGACGCCGGCGACGACCAGTGCTGCGCCCTCGCGGCGCACGACGATATGTCGGTTGTGCAGCGATTCCCAGCCGAGCTGGCGCATGTGCTCGAGCCAAGTCTGGGGCCAGCCAAAATGCTCATGGTTTCCGAGCACGTACACCTTAGCGAGTTTGGCGCGCACATTGGCAAGCGCAGCAACCTGCTCTCGGCGTTGAACTACACTCCCATCGGCGATGTCCCCGGTGTGGCAAACGATATCGGCGTCGAGGGCATTGACGGCTGCGACGACCGCGGTCGACCAGCGGGCTCGATTGATTGGACCGAAATGGGTGTCGGTGAGCAGAACGATCCGCACCCCGTGGAGGCCGCGGGCCAAGCGGCTGATCGTGACCGGTACAGATTTGATGCGCGGTACGCGCATCGCCTCGAAGTAGCCCCAGAGCAGCAGCGGCAGCGCTATGGCGAAAACCGCGACCGCGATGATGCGGGAGCGGAGCGGGTCGGCGAGGCCGCCGATTGCCAAGGCGAGCCGCAAGAGGTTACTGAGCAACGCCCAGGCAAACAGCACCCAGATTACGCCAAGAATCGCATCACCAATACGCGCCGCCCAGTCCTGGCCGCGGCGGCCATGACCAAGGTACAGCAACAACGGGAGTGCGAGCAGGCCGCCGATGAACAAGATCGTGACCGCAACAACCAGCACGCCCGGCCACTGGGTGCCCGCACCGGCTAAGGTCCACCATGGCACCCCGAACAGCACTATCAGGACGGCCGTTATCGTCAAGCCGCGCGCCCGCCGCAACCGTCTCGCGGGCGGCCCCTGTGCCGTTTTGCTATCTGGCATGCGCGCTCCATCGATTGAGGGGCGATGATTTGAGGGAACAATGAGAGCAGATCTGCGTTGGCTCCGCCGGTTTGTGCTCTTGACGGCGGGGGTTACCTTCATCTAAATATAGGCTGTCAGGCTTCGCCCCCGCCATGCATCGGCTCGGTGCGGTAACGGGGTCTTGCCAGTAACGGTGAGGATAGGCAAGCCTGGCGACACATAACACAAACCGTTGAGGAGAATATCATGTCCCAGACAGTTAAGACCCTGACGTTCCTCTGGAAGGACATCAGCTCCGGAGCAGCCGGATGCCCCGCGCTGTACCGCACCGACGGCGGTTACGTCGTCCAGGGCGTCCGGCTCACCGAAGGCGAGCGCGCGCAGCTACGCCAGCTTGCCGACGGCGAAGACGCCGTGTTCGTGCCCGCCAACGTCCTCGACCGGCTGACCGGGGCGGACGTTTAAAGGGGTTTTAATCTGTTGACCACCCCGCTCACCGACACGCAAATCTGGGGCATGTTCACCACGTTCGCATACACAGTGTTTTGGTTGGAGCGCCAGCCCCACTACTTGGAACCGAACGAAACCAACATGCTGCACCGGTTCCTGGCGCAGGGACCGATATCGTGTCGCGGTTGAGTAGCACCTCATGACGGGACCGCGGCGCCGCGCGACGCTTCCTTTCATGAGGCCGGAGCCGCGTGCAGCGCGGTGAAGTTCGAGCGAGGAGATGGGCGGTGTTGCGCGCCGCTCATCTCCCTGTTCGGCCGATATCACCGCCACCGATTAACGCGTGAACACCTTTTCGTCCTCCCTGTTTGATGTTGGCCGCGCCGGCTTAGGAATCAAGTTAGCGCCACGGCTTTAGCCTGTGTAGTCGGATGGGCTTGCCTGTCTGCCGGTCGCAGGCAGAGGGACAGGCGGCAGACGGGGCCTGCTCGCCCTAATGCGCCCACGGCTAGTTTCGCGGCGCCGCGCTCTGATTGGCGCGAGTTGCGCCGCTGAGACATCGACGAAGCGCGTCTGTCAGCGGGAAGCGAGGTTCGCTAGCGCACACCACTGACAAACCGGCCTCTTCGCTCGCGCTCCCAGCACCAAAAGCGCGGCCACATGCTCGGCGAATTGGAGGTGCGTTGCTGAGCGGCGCCGCCGTTCACCGGCGCATCAGGAACAACCGGGAATCGCTTACTGCGAGATGATCCTCCTGCAATCGCATCGTGGGCTGGCTCATGCGCGCGGATACTATTGCAAGTACTTGATGTGCACCTTGCCGATGGGGCCATTGAAGGTGAACGGCGCGCGGTCAAAGTAAGCCAGCGACACCGCCGAGTAGCTGTCCGTGCCGACATCGAAAGCGTCGTTCGCAGTGAAGCCGAGCACGGCGGTGCGCGGAACCTGGCCCTTCGCGACCTCGCGGCCGCCGACGCGGATCGTGACATCCGCCGCGCCTCTCGGCGCCGCGATGCGCGTCTCAACCTCGACGTTCACCTTGCCTCGGGGGCAGGGTGTCGTTGGTTTCAAAACGCGTGCGTTCGATCTCGAACAGGTTGTACTCGTAGTGGAGCTTCCCCTCGTCCACCCACAGCGCGAGGCCGCCGGAGAAGCCGCCGACCGCATAGAGCACGCCCTTCGAGCTCGGGCCGAGCTCGGCCTCGATCTGAACGAGGTTGCTGCGCGCGCCGATCTTGGGTCCGGCGAGCTCCGGAACGCCGACGACGGCTTGCGTGTAGTCGAGCTCGGTGGCCGGGTTGTGCGGCGCGGACTGCGGGCTCCAGACGATGGACCAGAGTCCCCCGCCGATCGGAAAGACCTTGTTGGCCTTGGCCTGCTGGAGGAACAGCTTGTTCATCTTCGCAACCTTCTCCGGGTGGGCGGCGGCTACATCCGTGGCCTGGGAGAAGTCGTTCCTGAGGTCGTAGAGTAGCCAAGTATCCTGGTCCGGGCTCCACTTGGCGATCCCGGACGGCAGGCCGGGTACCCAGGGGATGAGCCTTGTCCAATGACAAATGAGTCTGAGCGGGGAGGGTGATTCCACGGTGAGATAGAGTCTGAGTGGGCCGGGTCTGGGATCATCGCCGAATGGCGCTCAAGGCCGATAGCGGCTGATCATCCATCTGGCCCTCCATCCTTGGCTGCGCCTGCGCCGTGCGCTTGAGCTCGGAGCTTCACGTTTTATGCAGTTCATGGCCGCGCGGGCGCGGCAGGCGGCCGGCGACCTCGAAGGTGGAGCGCTCGAATGTGATGGCGGTGGCCGGGTAGCCGGGCAATGTGATGTAGAGCGTTACCCGACGGGGCTCGATGGCGGCAGCCCAGGGCTGTAAGTCAAGCGGCATGGGCGAATCGATGGCCGTGCAGCTAAGCAAGGCGACGTTGGCTCGCTGCTTGGGATCACGTACCGACTCGAATCGGATGGCCTGGGCGGTGGCCGCGTGGGCGGCATCGCCAAATGCCTGCGTTTGCGCGTAGTCCTCGGGATCCGCCCAGACCTCGCGGTTGGCTGCGAACGGTGCGACGGTGAGATCAACGCCATGCTCGGTGGCATAGTGTGCCCGGAGTACGACAACCGGGCGCGGGCGGGACGGCCAGGGGTAGCCATCGGAGGCGGTGAAAAAGATCAACTGATGATAGCTGAACTCCGCCAGGGCTGTCTCTCGATGCTCGGCGAGATAGAGGGCGCGGTGCTGTGCCCGGCGGCGGCGAAAGCGCGATACGGGCGGTTCGCGCTCGCGGCGCTCGAACGGGGCCTTGAGCAGGAAATGCAGATGCCGGCATTCGGGTGGGTAGTCCCGCTCCCTCCCACCGATGAGATCGAGTAAGACCGCCGGTGCCTCAACTGGGTCTCCTGTGAGCAGCCGGGCCATAGCTTCGGGGTTCTCTGCGACGCGCCAAGTATCGCCGCGCAGTGGCGTCAACTCACGGGCGATGAACGAACTGCTCCACATACTCCAGCGTGTCTGTCAGCCCCACGATGCTACGGATGCGCTCTCGCGGTACCGCGTTCAGGTCATGATTGTAATTGTCCAGCCACTCCCGCGCTGCCTGCTCGTCGGTACCGGTCAAGGTGCCGAGGCCGACGACGAGTCTGACGAAGAGCTTTGCCAGCTCCCAGGACTTGCTGTTGGGTTCGAGGCGCGCGTCGCCGCGGCGCAGGCGTGTCACTGTTGAGGCGCTAACGCCGACGATTCCGGCAAGCTCCCGGGTTGTCAGGCCGAGGAAATCGCCGGAACGCAGAAGGGCGTCTCTCAGCACCGCTTGCTGGCTTGTCGGTGGGTCTCTGAGCTGAGTGGATGCGACCATAGTGCGTTCCATTCTGTTTCAAGCGGCGCAATTATAGCACAATGACGTCCTGTGAAACGACGGTGAGCGGTTTCAAACGACAAATGAGTCCGAGTAGCCGGCGTGATTCCATGGTGAGATGAGTCTGAGTGGCCGGGTCTGGAATCATCGCCGAATGCCAGCTCATGGCTGATTCTGTACGATCAGTTAAGGATTGTGCTGGCTCGGAGGAGTCGGTGGAGTCCGCGTAGGTATTGTTTGGGTGACGGAGGAACCCGGACAAATACCACTCCATGATTGCGCCCGAATAGTTTCTGGTTGCCGGTGATGGGGATGGATTTGAAGCAGTCATCCCGTTGGGTATTGCGGGATGCGCCATTGGGCGTCATCTGCGGTGACGTGTAGCGCCGAGTTGCGCAGGTTCAACCGCAGGTCAATACCGGCTACCAGCTCCGGACTCGACAATAGCCGTTCATTGAAGACACCAAGGCATTGCCCGCCAGGCTCGCGCGCGGACGCATAGAGCACGCCGGGAACCTGATGCACGGCCTCGGTACCGAGGCGCTGGCAGAAGGCATGGTCGTCGGCGGTGAGCGCCTCGCGCCATTGAATGGCAAGCGCGGTATGAATCAGGTCCGCAAGCAAGCTGTCGCAGAACACACGCACCAGATAACGCTTCTGCCAGAATGCCGGTTTCGATCCGCGCGCTCGTGTATTAGTCGCCCCTAGCCATTCCCGTGCCAGCCCTTGAGCGCACTCGCGCACGACGGTGCGACGCTCGCGCGCGGCGTGCCACACACCGTAACGCCTGCCATCGCTGAATCGGCTCGGGAACCAATGCTCGAACGGGAAGCGGATGGCGGCATTATAGAGAACGTCATACTCTGCAGCGGGCAGCCCCTGCTCCAAGGCATCGGGCTCGTTGGCGAGCTCGTCGAGGACGGCTTGCTCATCAGGGTTTTGTGTCCGTGGTGGCGCGGTGCGGGCTGAGCGGAAAAGCGCATCGAGCTCCGGCAGTGCCGGAAGTCCCCTCCAGACGGATTCCGTGAGATTTTTGCAGTGCGCAAGCAGGCTGCGAAAGAGCGCCTTCTCTTCCAAACCCG
Organism: Nitrococcus sp.; assembly: GCA_030452265.1. Lineage (GTDB taxonomy): Bacteria > Pseudomonadota > Gammaproteobacteria > Nitrococcales > Nitrococcaceae > Nitrococcus. The sequence continues at coordinate 17,035 of JAKDMQ010000016.1, read as the reverse complement.
CCGCCTACCTGTGGATCATCGCGGCCGTGTAGCGGCGGATGCGGTCGATGCCGGCGATGCCATCGGTCAACATAATTTCGATAGGACACTCTCCATCGAGGCCACGTACCGCGGAGTGCACCCACGCATTGCGCCAGTCGGGATTGCGCGGCGCGAATACGCGCAGGTTGCGATCAATAGCGATCAGCCCGCTTGCCCGGCGCCAGGCATCCTCAGTTGGCCGCAACGGCTTTTCACCACTGGCATAGCCTGAGAGCTGGCCGCGCGAAGAGCGCGAGAGCCCCAGCAGGCGTAGCTTGTCGGCCGTGGAGAGCGTCCAGTCGCCGAGGACCGCCACGACGGCCTTGGCGGCCACGCGCCGACGCTGTTCGTCCTTCCATTTGCTGAGTGCTGTCTCCAAGGCTTGCTGGCGCAGTCCGAGCGGCGTAGGCGGTACCTGCCCGTGCACGCCGGCGCCCAGCGTCTGAGTGGCTTCCTTGATCAAGTGCGGTGTGCTGCTCACGGTTCAGGCTGTGCGCTTTACAACTTTCATTGTGCAGTATAGCGCAAAAATCTGATGAAACACTGCGCAAGCCAAGCATCGTGGCAATTTTCGAGCCTCTAAACGGCCCATCGAACTCATAACCTGCTGCTGCCTCAAAAAACAGCGTATTCGTCTTCAAGCGCCCGTTTGACGGCGCGTTATCCACCTTGTTCGAGTCCAGAGCCACGTAGTCAAATTGTGTCCACATGAGGAAGCGGTCCTTGCGCGCGACGGCCAGAAATGAGCCGGCGATGTCCGTTGCATCGAATAAGTCATTGAAGCTCATGTCAACGTTCGCCTTTTGGCCGTTCACGGTAACATCGCCATCGATGCCCGCCGCCCACAGGTACGGCATAAGCTCGAACGTCCAGCCCTTGTTCCAGTTGTCCTTATTCCAGTTCTTAGTCCAGTCATCGCCGGCGTTGGCGTTGATGCCATAAGCCATGACGAAGGCTGCGACCGCGGTAATCAACCACTGCTTATGCACGGCTAACCTCCATTGAATAACAATCGCTAGACCGAAGCTCCGGCAGAGCGGCCTCGACGCGCGGGATGCGGCCTTTCGCAGCCTCCTTTAACAGCAGAATATGGCGTTGCGGAGGCGCCGGGAATTGGACCTTGGTCCAACACGACGCAAGGCGATGCGTCATGGGGGCGGAGTCTATGTCAAAGGATCGGCGCGAGGTGCTCGGTTGGCTCGATCCGCGTAGCGATACCGTCAACGGCACAGCGCAAGGTCCTGGTCGATTCGGTCGAGGTAACGTTGGATGCGCTCGGCGAGCTCGAAGCGGTTGGGCACGGTGGCGAGATAGGGCCGGTATGGATTCGTCCGACCAGAATCCCGATTTTTTCAGGAGGGAAACGATGAGCGTAAAGCTTTGGAGCCACACCGTGGCTGTGGCACTGCTAGTGATGACCGTATCAGCCTGGGCCAGCGAGCCGCCCAGTGAGCCGCAGAGCGAGATGGAGTGGCAGACGTGACCGTCGAAGCCACCGTCAAGGCGATTGATTACAAGACGCGTATGGTGACCCTCGAAAGCGATGGCGACATCCTAGAGGTCAAGGCCGGTCCGGCGGTCAAACGGCTCGACGAGATTGAGGCGGGAGACACCGTGTTCCTCACCTACTACGAGGCGCTGACTATGAGCATCGTCCCGGCGGCGAACGCCGGGCAGACGGCGGCTTCGATAACCAAAGGCGCGGGCCGTGCCCCCAAGACCGCGAGTCCGGGCGGTGTTGCGGTGGAGCTGGTCGACGCTATCGTCAAGATCACCGCCATCGACAAGCAAGCCGAGACGCTCAGTGTCAAGGGACCCGAGGGCAACGTTGTCACGATCCGCGTGCGGCATCCCGAGAAGCTCGACAAGCTCAAGGTCGGCGATGAGGTGTACATCGCGTACACGGAGGCCGTCGCCATCGCGATCGAGCCCAAGGCGAAGGGCTAAAGCGGCGGCGGAGTAGCCGCAATTTGACCGGTGGAGGGCGCGCGGGTCGCGCCCTCTCATCCGGTTTCGGTGCCTCAAGCCAGCATATGCGCTGTGGCTGGACGCCTGTGATCGCCCCGAGAGCTCGAGTGTCGAGTCGACGGACCGCGCTCCGCGTTGCCCGACAGCGCCACTTTCGCTGCGTCCATCGGCGCCCGCGCTCGGCGTCGATCCGGGTCGCGATTGACACATTGCTTACTATCTCCACGTAGCTGAGATAGACTTAGAGGCGTTTGCGGTAAAGCAATAAAGCATTGTTTCACCATGGGCTATCCCGGACATCCGCCCAACGACCCCGCAGTCGATACTCCGCCACCGGTCATGCTGCCTCAGCCGACTCGTCGGCGATTGCGCGCGTGTCACGCCTGTGATCTCGTGGTCGCGCTGCCGGCGCTGCGCCCCAACGAACGCGCGGATTGTCCGCGCTGCGGGCATCGCCTGGCGCGACGGCACCGGCTGCCCGTTCAGCGCGGGCTCGCGCTCGCTATTGCCGCGCTGATAGGCCTCTTGCTCGCCGTGGCCTTTCCATTCGTGAGCTTTCAAACCCGGGGCGTTGGCAACCATATCGTGCTCACCGACAGCGCCAAATCTCTGATCGGTTTCGGCGAGCCCTTGGTCGCCCTCAGCGTGCTGTTGACGGTGGTGGTCCTGCCGGCGGTCTACCTGCTCAGCATTATCTGGCTGAACACCAGTCTGCTGCGCGCCAAGCCGCTGCGCGGCAGCCGGACGATCGCGCGCGCCACCGAGCGCATGACTCCTTGGATGATGGCGGACGTATTCGTCGTCGGTGCCCTGGTGAGCCTGATAAAAATCGCCGGTCTCGCCCAGATCGGGGTGGGCCCGGGGTTTTGGTGCTTCTGCGCGTTCGCGATTCTGCTGTTGAAGACCAGCCAGTCCATCGATGCCGACTGGCTATGGTTCGCCCTTGCCGGTGAGCCGCGGGCTCCAGCGGGCACCCGGGTCGGCGAAGCGGCGGCGGTTCAGGCGCTTACGGGCTGCTCCGTGTGCGGCCTGATCAATAGTCTGAAGGGCGCTCAGCCGACGTGCCGGCGCTGCGGCGAGCGATTGCACGGCCGCCATCCGCACAGCTTGCAACGCACGAGCGCTCTGCTCATTGTCGCGGCGATACTCTACGTGCCCGCCAACGTCTATCCCATCATGACGACCACGACATTCGGTGTGTCGGAGCCGTCGACCATAATCGGCGGGGTGGTTTACTTTGTGCATCATGGCGACCTGCCGATCGCGCTGATCATATTCACTGCCAGCGTGCTGGTGCCGATCAGCAAGGTGCTTGCGCTCGGCTGGCTTTCCCTGAGCGTGCGGCGCCGCCTGCCGCGCGACCGGCGGGCCAGGCTGCGTCTGTATCACGTCGTTGAGCTCGTCGGACGCTGGTCCATGCTGGATGTATTCGTCGTCGCCATTCTCGTCGCGTTGCTACAGGCCGGTGCGTTGCTCTCGATCACGCCCGGTCCGGCGGCGCTCGCCTTTGCCGGAGTCGTGATAATCAGCATGCTCGCCGCCATGAGCTTCGATCCGCGGCTGATCTGGGATGGCGCCCAGGGGCGCCGGGCGCGGGGGGAGGGATGAGCGACAACGCGCACCTCGCCAAGCGCCGCCGGCAGTCTCGCATCTCCCCGATCTGGATCGTCCCAGTCGTCGCGGTTTTGATTGGGGCGTGGATGCTCTACAACGGCTTTATCAACCGCGGGCCGCTCATTACCCTCGAAATAGAGAACGCGGAGGGCATAGAGGCCGGCAAGACGTCGATCAAGGCACGCAACGTACAGGTCGGCCACGTAACGGCGGTGCGCCTGTCCGAGGACTTCAGCCACGCGATCATCGAGGCGCGTCTGAACCCCGGCACGGAGGGTATGCTAAACAGTGCAACGCGGTTCTGGGTGGTCAAGCCGCGCATCGGCCGCGAGGGTATCAGCGGCCTGAGCACGGTGCTCTCCGGGGCTTACATCCAACTGCTGCCGGGCCATGCCGGCACCTCGCAGCGCGATTTCAAAGTGCTCGCTCAGCCGCCCGTGGCGCCGCCAGGTGCGAAAGGGCTGCGGCTGAAGCTGGTCAGCGGCCTGAGCAATGCGCTCTCCACGGGCGATCCGATCACTTACGAAGGGTTGACCGTCGGTCGCGTGGAGACCACGCGGTTTGACCCCAAGGCCCAAACGTTCACACATAAGGTTTTCATTGAATCCCCGTACGGCAGCCTCGTCACCGATACCACGCGCTTTTGGACGGCATCGGGCATCAGCATCGACGTCAACCCCAGTGGGGTGGAGATCCACTTTCAATCGCTGGAAACAATACTCGGCGGCGGCAGTACCTTCGGTGTGCCGGAGAATTTGCCGCCGGGGAAGCCCGTGCAATCCGGCGCCGTCTTCAAGCTCTATTCCGACGAGGCGAGCGCGGAGGAGGGCTCGTTCGACCAGTTCATCGAATACGTGCTCCTGGTGAAGGAAACCGTGCGCGGGCTCGAGCCCGGCGCGCCGGTGGAATACCGCGGCATTCGTGTCGGCACCGTGGCTAGCGTGCCCTGGAAGCTGGGCGCGGCCAATGCTGGCAAGATGGTCGATCGCGCGGTGCCGGTGCTAATCCGCATCGAGCCGGAGCGATTCGAGGGCAAGGACAGCACCATCACCCTGGCGCAGTGGCAATCCCGCATAGAGCACTTGATGGCGCGCGACTTGCGCGCTTCGCTCAAGACGGGCAATCTGCTGACCGGCTCGCTGTTCGTAGACATCGACTTCCATCCGGGTGCGCCCGACTACGAGCAGCGGACCTACCTTGGCCGCGAAGTGTTTCCGCTTGTCTCCACCGGTGTTGCCCAGATCACGCAGAGCATCACGCGTTTGTTGGACAAGCTGAACGCATTGCAGATCGGGCAGGTCTTGAGCGAGCTTAACCGCACTCTGGAGATCTCGCAGCCAACGCTCGTCGAGCTCGGAAAGGTCTTGCAGGAAGTGCACGCTCTGCTCGGCAAGGGGGCCACGCGGGCGGCCCCCGCTAACCTCAACGCGACGCTCACGGAGCTTCGCCGCACGTTGCGTGGTTTCTCCAGCGACTCTGCTGCCTATCAGCAGCTAACAACGACCTTGGAAAACCTCGATGCGCTCATGCAGCAGCTCCAGCCGCTGATTCGAACGCTGAGTGAGCAACCCAACGCCCTGATCTTCGGTAATGAGACTAGGCCCGATCCGCAACCGAGAGCGCCTCACCGATGACAGAGCGGACGTTCGCAGATGCCGCTTGCGCGGCCGTGCTGACCGCGCTGATGTTTCTGAGCGGCTGCGCCGGGGCACCGCCCGTATCCGAGCAGCGCTACCTGTTGGGCATCAGCGAGGCGCCTGTCGCGCCGCCGGAGGATGCCTCGCGCCGGCTTAGCATAGCGCCACTGCGTCTGGCACCGTTTCTGCGCACCGACGGTATCGTGATGCAGACCGGTGCGGTGACCATACACGTAGGGCGCGATCACCTCTGGGCCGAGGATCTCGCCACCCAGCTTCAGGTCACTCTAGGCCAGGAGCTCGCGCGCAAGCTACCGCATGTTCGAGTGCTCACCGAGGTCGATCCGACACCCGCGGGCGTATCATTGCGCCGGCTCGAGGTCGAGGTGGACGGTTTCCACGGCCGCTATGACGGGGTGGCTGTCGTTGCGGGGCAATGGTGGCTGCGCGATCGTGCGGGCCAATTGCTGGCCTCGAATCAATTCCTGATGGAACGGCCGCTGCAGGCGGATGGCTATCAAGCCCTGGTCAAAAGCCTGGCAGCGGCTTGGCAAAGCGTAGCCGATGCGATCGCTTCGGCCGTGGCGGCATCATGGTAAATGGCAACAGGCTCACTCGGCCCACAGCACGCCGAGGGGGAAGGGCGCGGCATCGAACGGCTCCGCGGCCACGTCCGCTGCATCGACGAAGCTCGCCAGCAAAAGCCACTGCCCGTCGCTGAGCTTAATGGCTTCGAGTGTGCGGGCTTCAGCGTCGACCAGCCAACAAAAAGCTACGCCAGTGGCGGCAAAGCGGGGCATCTTCGCCATGCGATCGATCTTCGCCGTCGCCGGTGAAAGCACCTCGCAGATCCAGTCCGGGGCGAGCTCGAGCCAGGCGGTCTCGGGCAATGCCGGCATCCGCTCGCGCCGCCAGCCGGCGAGATCCGGAGCCAGAATATCCTCGCCCGGATATCGACAAAGATATAGCTGACCGCAAGGCATTTGCTGAGTCCCTACGCCAAGCCACTCCCTCTAAGCGCAAGCAAAAGCTGGATGCCGAGGAAAATCAGGTTCTATCTCGATGAACATGTTCCCAGAGCCGTTGCGCAAGGCTTACGCGAACTATGTGCCGCGGGTCAAATTGCAGCAGGCGCACTTCTGCGCCGGAGTCCTAACTCGCGCCCACCGGACCGAGGATTACGAGCTTATCGAAATACAGCGCTGCCACGTCCGTGGCTTCTTGTGCCCCATCCGAATGAGTAGCCACCACGGTGCGATCCGGCTCTTCAGCCACCACAGGAGCAATTTGCTGAATCCCATAACCTGATTAGCGGCGTGATTCAGCAGGCGAATTCGGACATGCCACGCAGGCTCCGCTCTGGCCAGGCGGGGCATCGCGCGGCGGCGACCACCGCCCGCGGCGCCAGCGCCTTCAGCCGGAATTGGCGATTGAGCCGCCGGGTCGTGGGTTGGGACGGGCTGGTGTGATTCGAGTTGAGCGGACGGACAAAACTGAGGGCGATAGCAGTTCACTGGGCGCGCTCTCATCAAATGAGGTTGGCGCAATACGCTTCGCTATTTCGCACTACCCCAGCTGCCATATCCAGCGCCAATTTGGAACAATGCCAGCTCCAAGATGGAGCGATGGCGAAGATGGCATTAATTCAGAGCGCCGAGGATGCGCCGCGGCAGCATTCGCGTTAAGCTAGCTGCAGCTTCCTCACTCCAAATACAACCGCCTGAGCTCAATAGGAAAAAGCGCGACTTCGATGTCACAAAAACCCAGTACGGTCCATCGCCACGATTACTCAGTGCCGGATTACCTCGTTGATCATGTGGCGCTGCGCTTTGATCTGCACCAAGAGCAGACGACGGTCCACGCTCGCCTCGAGCTGCGCCGCAACGGCTCCGATAACGCCGAGCCACGGCCGCTGCGCTTGGACGGCGTTGACCTCGAGCTGCTGGAATTGACACTGGATGGCGCGCCTCTGGCGCGCAGCGATTACCGGCTCGATGCGGAAGCTCTTAGCATCGAACGGGTGCCCGCGCGCTGCACAATCGAGCTGACTACGCGCATTCGCCCGCAGGAGAACACGCGCTTGGAGGGCTTGTATCGCTCCGGCGCGATGTTCTGCACCCAGTGCGAAGCCCAGGGGTTTCGGCGCATCACCTTCTTTCCGGACCGCCCAGACGTGATGGCCCGCTACACCACCACAATCGAGGCGGACCGCGGTCGTTACCCGGTGCTGCTAAGCAACGGCAACCAGGTAGCCCAAGGCCAGGCCGCGAACAACCGGCACTGGGTTCGCTGGGAGGACCCTTTCCCAAAACCGAGCTATCTGTTTGCACTCGTGGCCGGCGATCTCGCCTGCCATGAGGATCGCATCGTGACCGCTTCGGGCCGCGAGGTCAGGCTACGGATCTTCGTCGAGCACGAAAATCGCGGCAAAACGGAGCACGCGATGGCCTCGCTGAAGGCGGCCATGGGCTGGGACGAGGCGACCTATGGCCTCGAGTGCGATCTGGACGACTACATGGTTGTGGCGGTGAGCGATTTCAACATGGGCGCCATGGAGAACAAGGGGCTCAATATCTTCAATACTCAGTACATTCTCGCCCGCCCCGAGATCACCACCGACGCTGACTATGAGAACATCTTAGCCGTGGTGGGCCATGAGTATTTCCATAACTGGACCGGCAATCGGGTGACGCTGCGGGACTGGTTTCAGCTCAGCCTCAAGGAAGGGCTGACCGTCTTTCGCGAGCAACAGTTCAGTGCGGCCATGGGTGCTGCGGCGGTGAAACGCATCCAGGAGGTCCGCGGCCTGCGCACGGCCCAATTCCCGGAAGATGCCGGCCCGATGGCGCACCCGGTGCGACCCGATGAGTACGTCGAGATCAATAACTTCTATACCGCAACCGTCTACATGAAGGGCGCGGAAGTCATACGCATGTACCACAGCCTCCTCGGCCAAGAGGGATTTGGGCGCGGGCTTGCACGCTATCTCCAGCGCCACGACGGCCAAGCGGTAACCTGTCAGGACTTTCTTACCGCGATGGCCGAGGCCAATGGCGTGGACCTCGAGCAGTTCGGGCTGTGGTACAGCCAGGCCGGAACACCGCATCTGGAGATTCGCGACGAGCACGATCCAGACTCGGGCCGCTACACCCTGCACATCCGCCAGCATACCCTCCCCACCCCAGGCCAAGCGCACAAGAGGCCGCTGCATATCCCCGTGGTTGTCGGGTTGATAGGCGCCGACGGAGGCGATCTGCCTCTGCGCCTCGAGGGAGAGGCGCAGGCGTCTACCACGGGCAGCCGCGTGCTGGAGCTGCGCGCCGAGCAGGAGAGCTTCTGCTTCCTTGACATCGCGCAGCAACCCATTCCCTCGTTGCTACGCGGCTTCTCGGCACCGGTGAAACTGGACTACGCCTACACGGAGGAGCAGCTAGCGTTCCTCTTTGGCCACGACAGCGACGAGCTCAATCGCTGGGAGGCGGGCCAGAGGCTTAGCACGCGCATTCTGCTGCGCTGGGTCAAAGACGGCGGCCCGGGGCACATACCCGAATCCTTCGTCGCGGCCTTTCGGCGTACGCTGTGCGACAGCGAAACAGATCCCGCGCTGCTTGCCGAGGCGCTGATCTTACCAAGTGAGGGTTTGCTCGCCGAACAGATGGAGGTGATCGACGTCGATGGCATTCATGCCGCGCGTGAGGCCATGCGCCGCGGCCTCGCCGAAAGCCTGACCGAGGAGTTGAGGGCACGCTACGCATACTGCGCTGAGCAATGCGGCAAGATCGAAGACGCGGCCGCTGTGGTGGGCTACCGCCGTCTCAAGAACACGGCCTTGGGCTATCTGATCACGTTGCAGGAAAGCGTCGAGCTGCAGCGCTGCCTCAGACAATACGAAACGGCCAATAACATGACCGATGCGCTCGCGGCGCTTTCTTTGCTCGTCGACAGTAATGCCGGCGAAGCCGAAGCGGCGCTCGCGGATTTCTACCACCGCTGGCAAGAAGAGCCGCTGGTGGTGAATAAGTGGCTCAGGGTTCAAGCGCTATCCAGCCGCGCCGATACGCTCGAGCGCGTGACCCGCCTGATGGCGCATCCGGCTTTCGATATCCGTAATCCAAACAAGGTGCGCTCGCTGATAGGGACCTTCGCCCAAGCCAATCCGGTGTGCTTCCATGACGCCTCGGGTGCCGGTTATGTTTTCCTTGCCGAGAGGGTTCTGGAACTGGATGGTCTCAATCCGCAGGTGGCGGCCCGTCTGGTTACACCGCTTAGCCGCTGGGGGCGTTATGATTCGCGCAGAAGCACTTGCATGTACCAGCAACTAGAGCGGATCGACGCCCGAGAAAGCCTATCTAAGGATGTGCGCGAGATTGTGGGCCGCAGCCTCAATCGGGCGGCGAAGTAGGTGCGGACGATGATGAGAAGGTTGCGGCCCATCCGGCGTTGGCTGGCGCTTGCACTAGCCAGCGTTGTGCTTGCGAGCTATGCGGTGCTCGCATTGACCAACCCGCCCGCGCGGCCGGAATCGCAGTTCGCGCACGCCGAACAAATGATCGGCGCTATTTTGGCTCAATACCACTACCGCAGCCAGCCTCTCGACGACGAGCTCTCGAGCGAGGTGTATGCCGCGTATTTCGCCGCGCTCGACCCCCAGCGTTACTATTTTCTCGCGAGCGATCTGGCGCACTATTCCCAATACCGCACGCGCTTGGATGATCTGCTGCGTGACGGCGAGCTCGAGCCGGTTCTCCGCATCTTCGAGACTTATCGCCAACGCGTTAGGCAACGCAGCGAATTCGCGATCTCGCAGCTTGCCGAGCCGTTTGATTTCACCATTTCGGAAACGTTCGATCTCGATCGTTCAGAGGCCGCGTGGGCGATCGACGAAGCCGCCCTCGACGAAATTTGGCGCAAACGGGTGAAAAACGATGCGCTCACATTAAAGCTCGCGGGAAAATCCGTGGCGGAGATTCGATCGACCTTGCGTGATCGCTACCACCGAATGGCGCGCAGCGTAATGCAGCAACATGATGAGGACGTGTTTCAAATCTACATGAATGCGTGGACCGGTGTGTTCGACCCGCACAGTAGCTACCTTTCACCGCGCCGTTCTGAGAACTTCGACATCAATATGAGCCTCTCGCTGGAGGGAATCGGTGCGCTGCTGCGCAGCGAGGGCGATTATACCGAGATAGTCGAGTTGATCCCCGGCGGGCCGGCGGCCCAAAGCGGTGAGCTTGCCGCGGGCGACAGGATCATCGGCGTTGGGCAGGGCGAGGGAGCGATTCAGGATGTCGTCGGCTGGCGTCTAGGAGATGTCGTCGAACTGATTCGCGGCCCGAAGGCAACGACCGTGCAGTTGCAAGTGCTTCCGGCCAAGGCAGGGGCCCACGCTACTCCCAAGTTCGTGCAGCTCGTGCGCAACCGCATTCAGCTCGAAGAGCAGGCCGCGCAATCCGAGCTGCTGACGATTACCCGTAACGGGCATGACTACCGAATCGGGGTCATTGATATACCGGCCTTCTACGTCGACTTCGAGGCCGCTCGGATGGGCCGGGAGGATTACCGCAGCACGACCCGTGATGTACGTGAGCTGCTAACCAAGCTGAAGCAACAGGGTATCGACGGCCTGGTGATCGATCTGCGCGGGAATTCGGGCGGCTCTCTGCAGGAAGCGACCAAAACCACGGGTTTGTTCATCGAGGCTGGCCCCGTTGTTCAAGTACGCCGCCAAACGGGCGAGCGCGAAGTGATCTACGACAATGATGGGCATCGCATAGTCTACCGGGGTCCGCTTGCCGTCTTGGTAGACCGTTTCAGCGCCTCTGCATCCGAGATCTTCGCGGCGGCGATTCAGGACTACGATCGCGGCATCATCATAGGTGATCGGACCTTCGGCAAGGGCACGGTTCAGAGCATGATCGATCTGGACCGTCTTGGCCTCGAGCAACAGGGAGCCCCTGCCGGGCGGCTCAAGCTCACCATCGCGAAATTCTATCGCATCACGGGTGCGAGCACGCAACGTGTCGGAGTCACACCGGATATCACACTGCCCGCGGCCACTAATGACGAGCTCGTCGGTGAAATGGCCGAGCCCAATGCGCTGCCCTGGGATCATATCGCGCCGGTACCCTTCGAGCGAACTGGCGATGTTCAACAATGGGTAGCGACCTTGCAAAAGCGGCACGCCTCGCGCATGTCCAGTCAGCCTGGATTGCAGGCCGTCATCGATCAGTATCGGCATCTGCGCGCGCAGCGCTCACGCACCGAGGTTTCCCTTAATGCGAAGATTCGGCGCCAACAGCGTGAGCAGTCCAATCAGAGCCGGCTCGCCGCGATCAATAGACTGCTACGCGCCTATGATCGAGAGCCGATTCAATCCCTTAAGAAGATCAACGCGGATAAGCTACCGGATGTCCTGCTACAGGAAGCGGCGCGAGTTGTCGCCGACCTTCGCCTGCTCAGAGCGCCGGCCGGCCGCGGTGAGTGGTCGCAGGCGAACATCAATCGCTCCGAGTGAGGCCGATCCGCTGCACTGGACGCAGTGTTGCAGTCCTGTCTGCGCGGAGTTTGAAAACCGTCACTGTAGACGAGTCGACACGACGCCATACTATAGCGCATGGAATCGGGCACGCTGTTGACACTCTGGGCGGGCTCCGCCGCTCTCTCGCTGTTGATATGGGCCATCCTAGCGGTAGGCGTGCTCTATTTGGCACGCAACCAGGCTCACACCTTGATCCAAGTCAGCAGCCGCTTGCTGATACGGCAACTGCGGCATGTTTCGCGGCGCCTGATTGCGGCCGCTGCCTTGGTACGTCGCGCCAATCGGAGCTATCTGCTCGCTCTGGCGCGCGAACGAGCCAGTCGTTCGCTGAACTATGAATTCCACGGGGTCGCCCTTGGTGTCGAGCGCGATCTCGCAACCTTCCCTGCGCTCTATCAGCGCTTGAGTGAGCAGATAGCTCGCGTCGATCAGGATTACCGGGAATCGGCGGACCCGCCTCCGCGGCCGCCGGAGTGGCTCGAGGCCATAGCGAGCCTCACGCGCGGCCCGGAGCGCAGTGACCCAGCCGTTCAACGCGTGCTGGAGGACTTAAACAACACGCTGGACCGTGCCGCGCACCAGGCGCTGCTGGAGTATCGCGCGGCGCATCGCCGGCGCTATCGCCTCTTGGCCCGCATGCCAAGCCATTGGCGCATGGTAGAACACCGGCTTGGGAGCCTGGAGGCAACGATTGCGGAGCTCAATCGCCGGTCACGGCGAATCGATCGAGCCATGCTGCGCTTCCGCCAAACCCGCCGTCCGGAAACCTGCGTGAAAAGGATTGCAAACGCCGCCGCCGGGCGCTTCCTCATCGCGATCGCCATGCTCGCGGCGGCGATTCCCGCCGCCATCGTCGCCTTCGAACTGATCGCCCGGCCCATAGCCGAGATCACCGCCGGTATCGAGGCCGTGGCTGGAGTCCCGTTTTACAACGTGGCAGCGGCGGCGATGCTCATTACCGAAGTGGTAGCAGGTTCCCTCGTGCTGGAGAGCATGGCCGTGACGCGAATGCTGCCGGCGGTAACGGCCTTGGAACCGCAGATGCGGAATCGGCTACGGGTAACCGCCACGGGTATTTTTCTGCTCACCGTTTTCGCGGCAGGCGCACTGGCTTGGACGCGGGACTATCTAATCGGCCAGGACATCGTACTCGTTGAGCTCCTGCAAGCAGGCCAGATAAGCTTCCCAGGGCCGGAATTTCACTGGATCCCGGCGCTGGCGCACTCGGTGCTGGCGTTTAGCCTCGGCTTCCTCCTGGGAGCGCTGGCGATACCCCTTGAGAGCGCTTTGCAAAACGGACGTTTGGTTCTGGGTAGCCTGCTGGCGCTAAGCCTTAGCGGTGCAGGGGAGCTCTGTCGTCTAGGCGCATTGCTCTGCTGGGGATTAGGCCGCTTCCTGACCCGAGTTTATGATCTGGCTATTTTGCTGCCGCTGCGTCTGGAAGCAGTCGGGCTGCGTGCTTGGCGCAACCGGATAGCAGCCGATGCCGCTTACCCCGATGAAAGCGCGGACAAAGTCGCGAAGGTTTTTGAGAAACGGCAAAGGCGACGATGGATTCGCTGAGGCTTAAGTCCGTGCGCACGATCCAGGTACTGGCCGCGACCGTGATTATGGCCCTATGCCAGAGCGCGCACGCGATTACCGTGTTAGTGGATGCCGCCTGGGTGCGCGCCGGTGTCGGATCGGCAGGCGATCGTTGCCTCGATGACGTGTTGCTGGATCTAATGCCCGGTGATTCACTCGAGTTGATCCTACCGGCTTTGGGCCAGGGCGCGACGCGGATCCCACGCATCGGCTTTACCTTGCACCGCCGACCGGGTGTGCGCGCCGCTCAATTGATTGCCGCACGGCGGCTGCTGAACCAAACCTTGACGACGGCGGACCTCACCGACTGGCCGAGCGTGGCGCAGACCCTCACGCATCTTGCCGTCTCGCCCAATCCGGACCAGAGCCGAGAGCGCCGATACGTCATCATCGCGGCGTTGACCGCCACCGATCCACCGGTGGTCGATCTCGCCCTGCAGCGGCTGCTTCGTGGCCGCAGCATCGTCATCGCGGATCTCGCCCGCATTGACCCCGAGCTGCGCCAATCACAGCGCAAGGCTTGGCGCGATTGGTTCGCCGCGGCTGGCGTCGCGCAACTGGCTATCCGGTCGGTGCCGGATCTCAATAAGAGCGAGCCCCAGGGAGGTGAAGGGCGCATGCAGACAATCGATTGCTCAGGGCGCGGGCTCCAGGTACTCGATCATTAGCTGCCCAGTGCGCGCCGGACGAGCATCACGGGTGCGAGGCGGGAGTTCGCACGCTCTGCGCCACGAACTCAAGAACCGTTTGACCTGTTCGCGCGTTACGCCGAACTCTTCCACCAACTCGTCAATGCCCATGTCTTGAAGGTTGTCGAAAACGGTCGCCACCGGCGTTCGGGTGCCTTTAAATACCCATGCGCCGCTACGTTTGCCGCCGACAAACAATTATCCACCGCCTACGCAAAGCGGCTGCTCAGCGCTTTCGACGGTATATGCAAATGGGTTCGTCACACTCGTCAAGAGCCCCCTCCACCCGGTCAAGGGGTATCTCGGCGGCGTCACGCGTCCCTTGCGAGTCCACACGGCGCTGCACCTCGATCAGTTGTTGGGTGGTGAACTCGGGCGTGGCTCTACCGTTCGGCATGGCTTCGCGGGTCAGAATGTCGATCGCGGCGTCGCAGTTAACGATCGCCGAGCGGATCGCCGCTGTGTCACCGGTGATTTTTCCGATCTCATACGAAGCATCCGCGCGCAAGCATGAAACCGTCGCTCGATACCGCGGATCAAGTTGATCAAGTTGATCGCTGAATATTTTGGCGTAGTATCCGAGACCCACAATGCACGCATTCAGCGCGCGCTCGGTTCCCAGTTCCGCAAGCGCTCGGGACAAGGCCTGAATGTCTACGCCTACCCAGGCACTGGGGTTCCCGTCAACGCGGTCAAGGAGCACCTGGGCAACCTGTTGGCGGGTATCGGTGTCGGCGCTACGACATTTCTCAAGCAGCTCTTCGATACTGGCTTCGGTCACCGCGGTTCCTCCTAATGGCGCTGGGGTAATTCAAATTTAGTGGGATATCCGATCGAGTTCGTCGCGTTAATGTATAGCCATAGTTGGAAGGGTCCGTCCAGTTGCAACTTGTCTCGGTTGACGTGGTAGGTTGCCGGCGGCGCCGCCTGCGCGACTGGACCCCTCGACATACGGGCCCAGGGTGCAGCAAATGATCTCGACGACGTGAGGATCCGCCCCGAATTACGGAATTACGGTGACGCTTTACTATGTCACAATTTAGGGATCAAGCGCGGACATAGCAAAGTGTCACCGTAATCCCCGCGCCGTTCGTCTACGGCGACGGAGGGAGATGCGGCGAAAGCTCCCGGCATAGGGCGGGTATATCGCGCCTCGCGACTTCTCAGGCAACGTCGTAATCGACATTCAGGTAGTCATGCACGATACGATTCCGCATCGCTACAATCTGGCGCCAGGGAATCTGTGGTAGTTGGCGACGAAAGTCATCCGACACCAGCCGCGCCGCTTCGCCGATGGTTTGGATGGGATGGACAACCGCCAGCCGCAGAATCTCGTCGGCATCATACGCGTCGCGTGACTTACCCGCCAGAATCTGCTCGATTCGCTGTGCGCAATCGACGATGTGCCCCACATAGCGTAGGTCATCCTTGGACATAAGCTGTCAGGGCTGTACGCAGGACCGTGTCTTTGATCCATCGATTGAGGTATCTGGGATTGACTCGATCAATCCGTCTGCCACCGCAAAGGGCGGAAAGCTCTTGTTCAAAATCGTAAACTTCCAGGCCGGGCGTTTGCCCTGGTACAAACTCCACCAGTACGTCAACGTCGCTTTCGGGACGGAAATCGTCATCCAGAACCGAACCAAAGAACGACAGCCGGCGAACGTGCCAGCGGCGGCAAAGTTCGTCGATCTGTTCGCTCGTTGCGGGAATCTGTTTCGGTATCATGAGAGCAGCCCACTGTCGATTTGCCGGTAAAACTATAATTGAAATGAACAGCGCTGGCTGGCACCAGCGGAGCATTGAGCACATCAACGCCCTTTGCCCGCGCTGCTCAACGGTTGATTCGCAAGCGGCTGGCGTCGCGCAACTGGCTATCCGGTCCCTGCCTGATTTGAGTAACAGCGAGCCCCAGGTAGGCCAAGGGCGCATGCAGACAATCGATTGCTCAGGGCGCGGGCTCCAGGTACTCGATCATTAGCTGCAGCGATTGCCGGCCGCGGAACTCGTTGACATCGAGGCGAAAGACTATCCGTACGGCCCCCTGCACGCAGTCCCAGCCATACTGCACCGCGCCGAAAGCGATGGCATCCACGATTGCCTCGTTCTGGGGCAGCCGCAGGCGAAAGCGAATGTGCTGCTCGCCCACGATGCGCCGATCGACTGGACCAGGCCGCTCTACCCTGGCATCTCTACCTCGGTAAAACTACCCGGTGTTGCTGCATCTACCGCGCTGACAACCTGCGCCATGTGCGGCTTGATGAGACTCCATCGACCTTTACCAAGTACAACAATGGCGATCTTGCGCCCGGTGAGGTTCTGTTGAAAAGTGAGGTTCTTGTCCGTCGTGATCAGCACCTCGAAGCCTGCCGCTTCAGCTTCGTCTAGCAACGCACCGTTGTCCAGCCTATCCCACCCACGAGAGCGGGCTTCCGTTACGGTGTGGTGCTCAATGAGATGGCGGGCAAGGGTGCGCGGTGTACCGTTGTCAAACAAGACGAGCATTACAGGTGCGACGCGGGTGTTTGCACGCTCTGCGCCACGAACTCAAGAACCGTTTGAACCTGTTCGCGGGTTACGCCGAACTCTTCCACCAACTCGTCAATGCCCATGTCTTGTAAGTTCTCGAAAACGGTCGCTACCGGCGTTCGGGTGCCTTTAAATACCCATGCGCCGCTACGTTTTCCGGGGATGGCTTCAACTGCTGAGCACTGTGACCAGTCAAGAGTTGCCATTGCCTTACCGTTGTCTCATCGTCAGTGACGTTTCAGCGACTTTCACTCGTCCTAAGCATACACCGTTCAGCAGGGTCAGCGCGGCAGCAGGGACAGCAGATCGGTGTCGCCCAAGACAATGATCGCGGCGCATGATGCTACCGCGGTGCGCTTTGCCGGGGCCACCGGCGTGTTACTGGCAATGGAGCGTTTTGGGCCTTGGGCCTTGGGCCTTGGGCCTTGGGCCTTGGGCCTTGGGCCTTGGGC
>JAKDMQ010000145.1 GCA_030452265.1 Nitrococcus sp. | reverse complement strand
CCATGCCTCGCAGATTCGGCGCCGCGCTGTTCTCTGCCATCGTGCTGCTCCTGTTTGTGGTGTATGATCATACATCATCGATGTGTATGATATCGCTAGTTGAGCCGGAGGTTAAACAATGCGCACCAATATTGAAATTGACGACGAAATCCTCGGTAAGGCGATGAAATTGGTCAAAGCGCGAACCAAACGAGAGGCAGTCAATATCGCCTTGCAGGAGCTGGTTGCTAGCCGGGAGCGCCGGCGTATCCTAGAAATGTTCGGTTCTGACGTGATCGATCCGAGCTACGACTACAAGGCGGCGCGCGCCAGTCGCGCGCGCTGAGTCGGCGTACCCGTGTACCTTGTGGACACCTCGGCATGGATTGAATACACGCGCCCGAAACCGCGCCGTGTCGGCGTGCTCCTACGTGAACTGCTGGAAGCGGACAGCGCGGTTTTCGTAGCCGGCGTTATTGTGCAGGAGTTGCTTCAAGGCGCACGCGACGAGCCTCAATACCGCCGATTACTAAATTGGCTCAAACCACAGCGCAGAGTCGCACCCAAAGACGATTTCGCGTCCTTCGCTGAGGCCGGTCGTCTCTACGCCCGTTGCCGCTGGCGAGGCTTCACGCCGCGCAGCAGCAACGATTGTCAGATCGCGCGGCTCGCCATTGAGCACGACCTGGTTCTCTTCCACGACGACACCGACTTCGCGAAGATCGCCGAGGTTGAACCGAGTCTTCGCCTTATCTGAATGTATCCGCCCCCGTAACGCCGTCCTCAGACTTGACCCCCTGAGCCTCCCCAGAAAAATAAATAGTTATTACTAGACCTGACCCCCGTTCCGCCCGTTCCGGAATAGCTCATCGAGCTTGCGTTCGTAATCGAGGTAGCCGAGGATTTCGTAGAGCTCATCGCGGCTCTGCATGTGGCTGAGCACGGCTCGTTGCGTCCCATCGGCTCGGATCGTCGCGTAGACTTGCTCGGCGGCGCGGCTCATGGCGCGGAATGCCGAGAGCGGATAGAGCGCCATCGCGACCCCGGCCTGCCGGAGCTCATTCACCGAAAGCAGCGGTGTGCGGCCGAACTCCGTTACGTTGGCGAGTACCGGCACCTGAACGGCGGCCGTGAAAGCGCGGTATTCCTCGAGCGAGCGCAATGCCTCGGCGAAAATCGCATCGGCACCCGCTGCGACGTAGGCCAAGGAGCGCTCGATCGCCTGCTGTAACCCTTCGCTGGCATGAGCGTCGGTGCGGGCCATGAGCACGAATTGATCATCGAAGCGGGCATCGACCGCCGCCTTGATGCGATCGACCATTTCCTCCTTCGCCACCACGGCCTTGCCCGGCCTGTGGCCGCAGCGCTTGTCCTGCACCTGATCCTCGATGTGCAGCGCGCCCGCCCCCGCCCGAATCAGCTCGCGCACCGTGCGCTCGATATTAAAGGCGCTGCCCCAGCCCGTATCGGCATCGACCAGCAACGGAAGCTCGCAGGCTCCGGTGATGCGGCGGGTTTCTTCGGCCACGTCGGCGAGATTCGTGAGCCCGAGGTCGGGCACGCCGAGCGCGGCATTCGCTACACCCGCGCCAGATAGATAAATCGCGCGAAAGCCCGCGCGTTGCGCAAGTAGGCCGCAGTAGGCATTGATGGCGCCGACGATCTGCAGCGGGCGTTCTCGCTCGAGCGCGCTGCGCAAGCGCGCGCCCGCGCTTTCCACTGTTGCCATTGACGCACTCCTCCCGTCAGGCCTGCGCCGCTTGTTGCAAGTATGGAATCTTCCACTCGGCGCGCTGACCTCCGCGAGGCTGTTATCGCGGGATGGCGTATTGCCAGAGCCGCATGAGCGTGAACACTCTACGCTCAAGGTCGGTGTCCTCAACGGCCCCGTGATGTACTCAACGGTTGGACTCTATACCGATGGACCCGATATGGAGACCATATCCCTATATATGATATGTCAATGATATGACGTTTGTGCACCATAGCGCTCAGTATGAGGCGCGCCGGTCACCGTTTCCAGACTATGGAAACTATGTCTCACCACGGCGTTGCCTCTACGCTGTGGCTAGGTCCATAGGCTCTTTCCTTGCGTGGATCCTCTCGCCGGCAAGACTACAGCCGCGGCACAACGACGGGCGGCCCTGCTCGCCGCCTGTCCTCAGGAGCCGCCAAACACAGAACTGTCACGGCGGCTGACCTGTCTAAGTTGGATGGGAGCGGAACTCCTATCGCCGCCCACCCGCACGCATTTTTTGAGGATGCTTCCGATGAATACTAAACGCCTGTTGGACCAGCTGCTTCGCTCCGGGCAGTCGATGCTCGATGACAAACGCGCACGTGGCCCGTCCCATGGCCATGGCGCCACCGGCGGCAAAGGCGCCCTGGCGACCGGAGCGCTCGGCCTGTTGCTCGGTGGCAGGCGCTCGCGCAGCTTCGGCGGCAAGGCAACGAAGTACGGCGGCCTAGCCGCGCTCGGCATGCTCGCCTACCGGGCCTATGACGACTGGCAGCGCAAGTCCGGCACGGGTGCGACCGGGCAGCCGCGCACGGTGGATCGCGTGCCGGAAGCCGAGGCCGAGAGCCACAGCCGTGCCATTCTGAAAGCCCTGGTCGGCGCGGCCAAGGCGGATGGGCACATCGACGAGCGCGAGCGCGAGCTTATCGACGCCGAGATCGCGAAGCTGGACGACGATCCCGAGGTTCAGGCGTGGCTTGACGCGGAGCTGCGCCGGTCGCTGGACCCCGCCGAGGTGGCATCGGCGGCGACGTCCGCGGAAATGGCCTCCGAGATGTATCTGGCCAGCGTGCTCATGGTGGACGAGCAGAGCTACATGGAACGCGCCTATCTGGACGAGCTCTCCCGACAGCTCCGCCTCGACCCGACCCTGCGGCGGCAGCTGGAGCAGGAAGCCTCCGCCGCGTGACCATCCGCAGCCGAGGGCACCTCTTCAAGCCGTAGGGGGGGTGGAGCGGCAGCGTAACCCATCGCGAAACCGGGATGGTGCGTTATTCGTCGTCCCCAGGATACTGCGGCAGGTCGCCGGTGATCTCGAACCAGGGTGTGCGATGATCGGTGAAGATGTGGTGCTCGACGCGCACCTCCGAGTCGTCGTCGAGCACGCCCAGTGTGATGCCCTGGATCTCCTCGCCGTCGCGGTACCAGTGCAGGGACGCGCCGCAGCGGCGGCAGAAGGTACGCATGCCCCCCGGCGACGATTCATAGCGGGCGAGGTCATCCTCGCCCGCCACCCACCGGAGATCCTCCCGGCGCACGTTGCCGAAGGTGGCGAAGGCCGCCCCATGTGCCTTTCGGCGCATCCGGCAATGGCAGTGGCTGATCCGGGAAAAAAGAAAAAAGAAAAGAAAAAAGGAATCGGACCCGAATGGCACTTACTTAAACTTTAATTTGCTGATTACAAGTGCGTAATTCCGAAAACGCGTAGGGTGGATAAGCGTTAGCGCATCCACCGTCTTCTGACTCGGAGGCTTACTGGTGGATGCGCTGCGCTTATCCACCCTACGGAATTCTCGTTTTATTTCTATAATTCCAATACTTGCGGCTTAAGTAAGTGCCATTCGGGGCAGATCCCTATATACTGCGGTTCTGCCGCGGCGCTGATAGACTGCCACCATGTTATTCGTCTTCATTGGCGGTCTCATCGGCCTCATCGCGGGGGGATTGCGCGGACTCGTGATCGGCGCGGCGCTCGGCTATGCCGTCCAGTGGGCCCTGCAGCATCTAATGCTCGGCAAGCTCAAGGTCGTGCAGTCGCAACTTCTCGACTCGACGTTCGCCGTCATGGGCGCACTGTGCAAGGCGGATCGCGTCGTGACGCGCGACGAGATCGCCACCGCCGAGGCGATTTTCGATCGGCTGCACCTCTACGACGAGCAGCGGCAATCGGCGAAGGCGGCGTTCAACCGCGGCAAGCAACAGGACTTCGACCTGGACGCGGCCGTCGATGGCTTTGCGGAGATCGCTCGCGGCCGCGGTCCGCTGATCCAGCTCTTTCTGCAACTGCAGTGCATGGCCGTCGCCGCCGACGGCAACGTGCATCCGGCCGAGCACGAGATGCTCGTGCGCATCGCGCGGCGGCTGGGCCTCACCGAGCGCGATGTGGCGCAGCTCGAGGCGTTGCTGCGCACAGCCGCCGGGGGCCCTTCCGCGGCCGGTGCACCGCCGTCGCCGCGCCGGCTCGACGATGCGTACGTTGCGTTGGGACTCGACCCGAGCGCGAGCGTCGCCGAGATCAAGCGGACCTATCGCCGGCTCATGAGCCGCAATCACCCCGACAAACTGGCGGCCCGCGGCCTGCCGGAAAGCATGCGCAAGGTAGCCGAGGAGCGCTCGCGCGAGATCAATACCGCCTACGATCTCATCAAGCAGGCGCGCCAGTTCGTTTGAAGTCCGCCGCGGGGATGAAAGCGCGTCTGCAATCGGTAAGCCTCTGCACATCTGCGAACCCCCATAGGAGAACTGTCATGTGATTCAATCAACGATTCTGCCCGCATGACGGCAACAGGCGAACCGTGTCAGTTCACCTTATGCAGGGCGCGCTTGTGCACCCCGAGAGCCGCCTCGTGCACCGCCTCGGAGAGTGTCGGGTGCGCGTGCACGGTGCGGGCGAGATCCTCGGCGCTGGCGGCATATTCCATGGCGAGCACCGCCTCGGCGATAAGCTCCGATGCCTGCGCGCCGATGATGTGCACGCCCAGAATTCGATCGGTGTCGGCATGCGCGATGATTCTAACCAGGCCGATCGTATCGTCCATGGCTCGGGCACGGCCGTTGGCGCCAAAGCCGAAGCTACCGACGCGATAGGGTGTGCCCATCGCCTTGATGGCGGACTCGGTCTGTCCTACCCAGGCGATCTCGGGGTGGGTATAGATCACCGCGGGAATCACCTCGTAGTTGACCTCTCCAGCGTAACCGGCCAGACGCTCGGCCACCATGATCCCTTCCTCGGAACCCTTGTGGGCAAGCATCGGTCCTCGAACCACATCACCGACGGCATAGACGCCGGGCAAATTAGTCTCGCAATACTCGTTGACGTGGATGAAGCCACGCTCATCGGTCAACAAGCCCGCGTCCTCAATGGCCAGATTCTCGGTGTATGGCCGCCGGCCGACCGCCACGATTACCTTATCCACTTGGACGCTGCGCCGGTGGCTTTCTTTGTCCTCGTACTGCACGGTGATGGCTTTGCCCTTGCGCACTTCCTTCACGCGAGCGCCAAGGCGAATATCCAGGCCCTGCTGGGTAAGTCGGCGCTGCGCCTCGCGCGCGAGCTGCGGGTCGACGGTCCCCAGGAAGCTCTCCATCGCCTCCAGCAGAACCACCTTCGAGCCCAGGCGATTCCAGACGCTGCCCATCTCCAAGCCGATGTATCCGGCGCCGATGATACCCAGGCGGTTTGGTACCTCGGTGAAATCCATCGCACCGGTGGAATCGACGACGCGCTCACCGTCCAGCGCCGCGGCATCGATCGTCATAGGCCGCGAGCCGGTAGCGAGGATCACGCTCGATCCCTGCAACACTTCGGGGCTGCCCTCGCGCGGACTGAGCTTCACTTGGCAGTCCTCGAGCAGCGTGCCGCGGCCTGGTAGCCATTGGATCTTGTTCGCCTTGAAAAGCTGCTTGATGCCACCCGTAAGATCCGCGACAACCTGATCCTTGCGCGTGATCATCTGCGCGAGATCGAGCTCGATCCCACTGACCTGGATGCCGTGCGCCCCGAGCCCCGTCCGGGCATGGTGATACTGCTGCGATGACTCCAACAATGCCTTGGATGGGATGCAGCCGATGTTCAGGCAAGTTCCGCCGAGCGCGGGTTGCCCAGCCTTGTCGAGGAACTCGTCGATTACCGCAGTGCTCAAGCCCAATTGCGCGCAACGGATCGCCGCCACGTAGCCAGCCGGTCCCGCGCCGATGACTATGACATCGAATGATCTCGCCATGATATCTCCTCACCGCCTCTGACCACTCTTGTCCGAGGCTCGGTGGCGAAAGTCTCAGATCTCGAGCAGCAGCCGAGACGGATCCTCGATCAGCTCCTTGATCATGGCCAGAAATTGCACAGCCTCGCGACCATCAATGAGGCGGTGGTCATAGGAAAGCGCAAGATACATCATCGGGCAGACGGCGATTTCGCCGTTTTCCACCACTGGCCGGTCCTGGATTTTATGCATTCCCAGAATTCCGCTCTGCGGCGGGTTCAGTATGGGCGTGGACAGCAATGAGCCGAAAATCCCGCCGTTGGTGAGCGTGAAAGTCCCGCCGGTGAGCTCGTCGATATTGATCTTGCCGTCGCGGGCACGGCGAGCGAAATCGGCGATCGCCGTCTCGATTTCGGCAAAGCTCATCTGATCGGCATCGCGCAGCACCGGCACCAGCAAGCCGCGCTCGGTGGATACGGCAATACCGAGGTCATAGTAGCCGTGATAGATGATGTCCTTTTCATCGATCGAGGCGTTTACCGCGGGAAAACGCTTAAGCGCCTCGATCGCGGCCTTCACGAAGAAGGACATGATGCCGAGCTTGATGCCGTAAGAACGCTCGAAACGCTCCTTGTGCCGGTGCCGAAGCTCCATGATCGGTCGCATGTTGCTTTCGTTGAAAGTCGTCAGCATCGCCGTGGTTTGCTGCGCTTCCAGCAGGCGCTCGGCGATACGCTGGCGCAGTCGAGTCATCGGAGCCCGGCGTTCGGGGCGATTGCTTAGATCAGTCAAGGAGGTTCGCCGCGGCTCCTCGCTCGATTCCCGCGCCCGCGCGCTCTGCCGCCAAGGCACCGCCTCGGCCATGGCTGATTGGTTTTGGGTCTCGTTGGATCGCGCGTCTTCCTGCGCTGCCAAGTGGCGCAGCACGTCCTCTTTGGTGATCCGCCCGGTGCGCCCCGTGCCTTCGATCCGGCTCGGATCCAGGTCATGCTCGCTGACCATACGGCGTACCGCGGGACTGAGATGCTCATCGCCCCCCGCGCCGGCCTTGGCTGGCGTGGGTTGCGGTCCGCGGCTTTTATCCGCGCCCTCAGAACGAACACCGCGCTCGCCTGCCTCATCGGCCGCGCTCTCGGCTGTGCCGCTAGCCTGCTCGTCTTCCCCGCTAGCCGATGCCTGCTCCAGGCGAGCGAGAACCTCGTTTGCCGTCACCGTATCCCCCTCGTTCTTTAGGATTTTGTCGAGCACACCGTCGCATGGTGCGGGAACCTCGAGGACGACCTTGTCGGTTTCGAGGTCCACTAGGTTCTCATCGCGCTCCACCCGGTCGCCCGGCTGTTTGTGCCAGCCCACGATGGTGGCCTCCGTGATGGACTCTGGTAACGCCGGCACTTTGATTTCGATGCTCATCGCCTCCTCGCTTCCGTCGGCTATTGCGCCTCCCCGCTTGCGATACCTTGTCAGTTCCGCGCGTCGTCGGCCACCGGATGCGGGTGAGCCTCAGCGCAATGCATCATCGATTAGCTTACGCTGTTGCTCATGATGCAGCTTAGCGTAGCCGACTGCCGGCGAGGCCAAGGCCGCGCGCCCGGCATAGCGCAGTGTTTGGGTTCTCGAGATGCTGCGCAAGAAGTGGTGTTGCGTCGGATACCACGCGCCCTGATTCTTCGGCTCCTCCTGACACCAGACGATCTCGGTGGCCTTGGCGTAGCGTTTCTGGAGCAGGGCCGATAGCGCCCGTTCGGGAAACGGATAGAGCTGTTCGATGCGTATGATCGCCACGGTTTGCAGCTCGCGCTTGCGCCGCTCCTGCAGCAGGTCGAAGTAGATCTTGCCGCTGCACAGCACAACCCGACGCACATCCTTGCCGTTGAGATCATCGATCTCGTCGATGACGAGCCGGAATGCACCCTGGGCCAGCTCATCGATCACCGAGGTCGAGAGCTTGTGGCGCAAGAGGCTCTTTGGTGTCATGACGATCAGCGGCTTGCGGTAGGGGCGGATCATCTGCCGGCGCAGCATGTGAAAGAACTGGCCGGGCGTGCTCGGCACGCAGACTTGTATATTCTTCTCGGCAGCCAATTGCAGGAAGCGCTCGAGGCGAGCCGAGGAATGCTCCGGGCCTTGGCCCTCGTAACCGTGCGGCAGAAACAGCGTCAGGCCGCACAGGCGGCCCCACTTCGCCTCGCCTGAGGCGATGAACTGATCGATCACGACCTGCGCGCCGTTGGCGAAATCACCGTACTGAGCCTCCCAGATGGCCAGACAATTCGGTTCCGCCGTGGCATAGCCGTACTCGTAGCCGAGCACCGCCTCCTCGGAGAGCAGCGAGTCGATGATCGTGAAGTCCGCGGGATCATGTGGGATCAGCTTGAGCGGTATGTGGGTGGCCCCATCCTTCGCGTTATGGAGTACCGCATGGCGATGGAAGAAGGTGCCACGGGCGCTGTCCTGACCGGACAACCGCACCTTATAGCCCTCCTCGAGCAGTGTCGCATAGGCC
Source organism: Nitrococcus sp. (assembly GCA_030452265.1). GTDB lineage: Bacteria > Pseudomonadota > Gammaproteobacteria > Nitrococcales > Nitrococcaceae > Nitrococcus. The sequence goes on along the minus strand of JAKDMQ010000145.1, from coordinate 907 downwards.
ATGATCTCAGCGAAGCCCCAGTCCATGGCCAAAGCGCCGGCCGCCATCATGTTGCGATTTTGTATTATGGCGGCCACGCGGCGGTTTAGCTCCATTCCGTGCGGCAGCTTATCAAGGCGCTCCTGAAGGTGTCGAATGCGCTCTAGCGCAACCCGAGTGTCCGTCTTGCCTGCACCCGGCTTGTTGAAGTAAGTCGACCACTCCACCCGATAATCGCTGCTCACGCCATGCAGCACATGCGGGGCAACGATCCGCTGCTCATCGAGCGCATCACGGTACTCGCGCTGCATATGCTGGGTTTCCTCCTCGGCGATGACTCCTTCGGCGGCGAGCCGTTCGGCATAGCTCTGGCATACGGGCGGGTGTTGCTTAATCTTCTGGTACATGACCGGCTGCGTGGCCGAAGGCTCGTCCGCTTCATTGTGGCCGTGACGGCGATAGCAGACCAGGTCGATTACTACATCCCGTTTAAATTTCTCACGGTAATCAAGCGCAAGCTGCGTGACGAAGAGCACGGCCTCCGGGTCGTCGCCGTTGACGTGGAAAATCGGTGCTTGAACGATTTTCGCCACCTCGGTGCAATAGAAGCTGGAGCGGATATCGAGCGGATTACTGGTGGTAAAGCCGATCTGATTGTTGATGAGGATATGCACGGTGCCACCGGTGTAGAAACCGCGCGCCTGGGAGAGCTGAAACGTCTCCATCACAACGCCTTGGCCGGCAAATGCCGCATCGCCATGAATCAGTACCGCGAGCACTTGGTCTCCGAGGTAATCATGGCGGCGCTCCATCCGCGCCCGAACCGAGCCCAATACCACCGGATCCACAATCTCCAAATGTGAGGGATTGAACGCCATCACCAAATGCAACGGCCCTCCCGGTGTATTGAGATCGCTGGAGTAGCCGA
>JAKDMQ010000372.1 GCA_030452265.1 Nitrococcus sp. | reverse complement strand
GCCGCCCCGTCAGAACGTTGCCAAAGACATCAATGTAGATAACTTGTTCAATATCGGCGGGCCAATCCCGCCCCACCCAATGCACAATCTCACGCTGATTGGCAATGCAGCCGTGCAGCGCCAGTTCGGTTGCCGCCGGAGCAAATACATCGCGGCCATGGAAGCTTGGCGATGCGCGCTGTGGCGTGGGCAGCGTAAGTACCTGGCGATGCTCCACCTTCGCGGCGTTGATAATGGGCGCCAACAACCCATTATCAGGACCGATAATCCACCACCCATTCACTGCGGCCGCGATCGCGCGGCGTGCGCTACCCACACCCGGATCGACCACCGCAACTACCACCCCGCCCGGTTTGAGCCAATGCACGATTGCCGCAAGCAAATACCCCGCCTCCCGGGGCCGGAATGCTGGTGCATCATGCATTAGATCGATGATGGAATGCGTCGGGCAGCGCGTTGCCAATACGGCCTTCACCTGCCCCACATACGGGCCTTGCCAACCGAAGTCCGTATAAAGCAGGAACATGACTCGCCGTCCCATTCCCTGCTAGAGCGCAACGAGGCGGTACCGATAGGGGCGGCGTAGAACGACCCGCCTACCCCGCGCACCGGCACGGGTTTTACGCCCGAGCTTTACCGTGCCGCCCAAGCGGCCGCGGGTTGGGTTATCCGGCGGGAGGCGACTGTGGTTGCAAACGACCGACCAGCTCGACGTAGGCCATTGGCGCATTATCCCCGGGCCGAAAACCCGCCTTGAGCACACGCAAATACCCTCCGGGGCGCGCATGATAGTTCGGTCCAAGATCCTCGAAGAGCTTCTTCACCACAGCCTTATCACGCAGGCGTGAAAACGCGACGCGCCGGTTGGCAACGCTGTCTTCCTTGGCCAAAGTGATCAGCGGCTCCGCCACCCGGCGCAGTTCCTTGGCCTTGGGTAGGGTGGTACGAATCGCCTCGTGGTAGAAGAGCGATGCCGCCATGTTGCGGAACATGGCCTGTCTGTGGCTGCTGGTACGGCCAAACTTGCGTCCAGCTTTACGATGGCGCATTTTCTAAGCTCCTTTTCGAGCAACATTCTAGGGCCTGTTGACGCCTAACCGGCGACGCACTGGGTAAGCGTCAACAGGCCCCAAACTTACAGGAGCAACGAGCTCCCTTCCTCCTGTGCCGGCGCCACACCACCCAGGCAAATCAGGACTCTGCCGAGAGCGCCATCGCTAGCCGATCGCTCGGTCTTTGTCGTCGAAACCCCTCGGCGGCCAGTTCTCCAGACGCATGCCCAGAGCGAGTCCATGTTGAGCAAGCACCTCCTTGATTTCGGTGAGCGACTTCTTGCCAAGGTTCGGGGTCTTGAGCAGCTCCACCTCTGTTTTCAGCACAAGATCGCCGACGCAATGAATATTCTCAGCCTTCAGGCAATTCGCTGAGCGCACGGTTAGCTCAAGATCGTCGAGTGGCCGGACAAGAAACGGGTCAATCTCCGGGGCCTTTCGCTCCGGATGCTCGGTTTCACTCCCGCCTTCGAGCCCAACAAAGACGGAGAGCTGATCGCGCAATACCCCAGCCGCAAAGCGAACGGCCTCCTCTGGCTCGACCACGCCGTTCGTCTCGATATCCATGACCAGCTTGTCAAGGTCGGTGCGCTGCTCGACCCGGGCGCTCTCGACGTTGTAGGCAACCCGGCGTACCGGACTATAGCTGGCATCCAACTGCAGTCGTCCGCTAGGCAGGTCCTCGTCGCGCTCACCACGCGCCGTCACCGGCTCGTAGCCCCGACCCCGGGCTACGTAAAGCGTCATGTTGAGCTCGCTCGCTTTGGTGAGATTGGCGATTGCGAGCTCGGGATTCTTGATCTCGGCATCGTGGCCGGTTTCGATATCAGCCGCTGTAGCCAATCCGGGACCCATCTTGGAAAGCCGCAATACCGCCTTGTCCTTGGCATGCAAGCGCACCGCGAGATTTTTGAGATTCAGTAAGATGTCAACCACATCTTCTTGGACCCCTTCAATTGCGGTGTATTCATGCAGTACGCTCTCGATTTCCACCTCAACCACGGCATAGCCTGGCATGGAAGAGAGCAGCACTCGCCTCAGTGCATTACCCAACGTATGACCGAACCCCCGCTCCAGCGGCTCGATCGTTATTTTTGCGCGACGGTCGCTTAGCTCCTCGACTTCAATTACGCGCGGCTTCAAGAAATCCTTGCATTGGTCCTGCATGGGATCGACCTCTCGATTGATCGGCGACGCGTCGGCACAGTTC
>JAKDMQ010000371.1 GCA_030452265.1 Nitrococcus sp. | reverse complement strand
GAATGCCGCTCGCCAACCAGCGAGACATGCTCGAACGCGCAAGCCACCTCCTGGCCATCCATAAGAACTTGCGCCTCCTGTTCCCGAACAACCGGGAGCTGGCCTATCGCCGGATGACTACCCGCGACCGCGCCTTCGATAAGAAGACGCCGGCTGAAGTGATTCGGGAGGGAGTTTCGGCGTCTGGTACGGCGGGCATACCATCGAGGGAACCGTTCACGAGACGGTGTGCCACTGGCGCAATTGGCTATTGGCGGATGCGGAGGGATTCGTGCAGCCGGGCGTGAGCATCGAGCGCAAGGTGGTCTATTGGGTGCGCTGTGATGCGGCGCTGGTGGATGGCTACGCATCGTATAGCAAGCGTGTCGTCCTTGCCATGCGCGCTGCCGCCCCGTCCGAGGCATCGGGCACGATGCGGGCATCGCCGGCCAGCCGCAAGCTGATCTCCTGGCGCTCGATGCAGCCCCTGGAGTTGCCGTGCCGGCACTGGGATCGGTCGGCATGTGCTTGTTACGCCTCGTTCTCTATCGCCTTGGCGACAATCTCGTGGACCTTTATGTTAATTCGGCCCGCGCGAAGCATCTCATCCAGTTTCCCCTTCGCTTCATCAACGCTTATGAGGCCCTCTCGAAATCCTCGAGTCAACTGACCAGCAATGCCTGAGACATGCAGCCCTAATTCCTGAGCGGTCTCACGTCCCGCCTGCTCTTCGATCAGCAGTGGCAATTCTTCATCAATCGCCAACTGAATCGCTTGGCTTTCTCCTTCATCTAAATGCCTGGTCTTCGCATGCACGCTCGATGAAGAAACGTCCTTTACCTCAAGTAGGTCAACCACATTGTAGTGCACAAGGTACGCCTCGGTACTTTCAAACTGTCCCTGCATCAGCTCCTTGAGCACGGCGGGCGGAACGAGTACCACATCGTAGAGCCTAGAAATTAACCGAAAGCCACCGGTCAACTTCTCCAGCGAGATAAGCGGCCCCGTATCGCTTACGATGCGCCGTCTTTCCGTGCTCACGCGCCAAGCTCAATCCTGGCATTTCCCTCGCTATCAACAAGGATGGAAAAACCATAACGAGGGAGCATCTCTTCGAAGGCCCGGCGCGTCATACCGAGCGCTTCTCGCGCCTCTTTTCCAGAGAGCTTGCCGTTGTGGTAGAGCGTTGCTATGAGTGCCTCTTTCAAGTATCGCTCGTCTACGCCCGAGGCGATATTATCCGGTAACCTGACGGAAAGTTCCATGGCGATTTACCCCTATGATTGGCTCTGATGGCTCCCTGCTAACGATGCGTCCCATAGCTGGTTCTGTAAAGAGCAAAACGATCCGCGCAAGCTTTGGTATTTGGTGATCGAGTCGCCCAGCGTCGCACCCGCTTGGACCGCAGGACCATTCCCTCGGCGCGCGACGCTTACTCCCTCTGCCAATCAGGTTACGCTTATATCGTAATATCTGAGGGCGTTAGCAATGCAAGCCACCACCAAAGATCTCCGCCTGCGTGCCAACGAGCTGCTCGCGGCCGTCGATCGAGGCGACGCCAGCGCACGCTGCCAGCTCTCGGCGGTGATCTACATGGAGCTGGTCCAGGGCATGCGCGACAAGCCAGAGATGCGGGCTTTCCATAGGGCGTTCTCGCAGTAGGAGGGGCCAGAATTCTGCGTTTAGACACGATGATATCGGCGCGCGCGAGCTTTCTGATCGAGCAATGCGTGCTCGAAACCGGTCCGCGGCTGGCGGATGCGCTCATCGCGGCCACCGCCCTGGAACACGGGCTGCCACTGCTCACCGGCAACGACAGGCACTATCAGGCGGTGGATGGCTTGGAGATTGCGCACTTCAGGCCGTAAGCCGCTCTTCTTCCTGATTTTCGCCGTGCCGTAGCACGTTTGGCAAAATATGATGCCATACCCGAATGGCACTTACTTAACATCTAATATACTGATTATAAACGCGTAATTCCGAGAACGCGTAGGGTGGATAAGCGTTAGCGCATCCACCACCTTCTGATTCGAAGCCTTTTCGGTGGATGCGCTGCGCTTATCCACCCTACGAAACCCTCGTTTTATTCCGAGCAGTCAATGAGTTGAGGTTTAAGTAAGTGCCATTCATGCCATACCCGTCTGTCTCGGGCGCCGCTCGCACGCGCGGTGATCCTACCACCCACTTGCCCGCTCGCGGCAAGAGCTGCTTGAGCTGCAATCGAATGTCCCACATCGGTCTATCGCCTGCCATCCACGCTGCCGCGCTGTCCGCGGGCATGGT
>JAKDMQ010000144.1 GCA_030452265.1 Nitrococcus sp. | reverse complement strand
ACCTGCGACCTTCGGGTTATGAGCCCGACGAGCTGCCAGACTGCTCCACCCCGCAACAATTGAGTAGGTATAGTATGGGCACCGGCCTGGTTACGCAAGGGGTATGTTAGGAGCTGTTAGAGAGTGTTTACAGATTCTGTAACCTACTGCAAATACAGATCGCTTCGTGAGCCTATCCGCGCTGGCGCCGCGCGCCGCTCCCCATGCGCTCACCCCGTTACCCAGTCCGCAACATTATATTCCGTCAACACCATCCATGCTCAGAACGAATCTTAACGTCAATAGGAAGTATTGATATGACTTGTTTTTGCTCGATTTCACGGCCGGTTTGCCGCGCGCCTGACGCGGCCGCTGCAGTGAGAGCGCAGATCCGGTGCTTGCGCGCGCCACTATCAAGCCTTATACCTCCTAGGCAACCACCGGCACTGGCGCACGACGAGGCAGCATGACACAGGCAAGAGCATCAGTAACCGAAGAGCCCATCACCGACCAGCGCCAGCTGGTTGAATATCTGGCGAGAGGGGGCAAGCCGAAGTCGCATTGGCGCATCGGCACGGAGCACGAAAAGTTCGTGTTTCGGCTCGCGGATCTGCGCCCGGTCCCCTATGAAGGCGAGGCCGGGATCGGAGCCTTCCTCGAGGCCATGACGGCGTTTGGCTGGGAACCGCTGCTAGAGGATGGCCGGACCGTTGCGTTGCAGCGCGGCGCGGCGGCGGTAACCTTGGAGCCTAGCGGCCAGGTGGAGCTCTCGGGGGAGCCTTTAGCGGGCCTGCATCAAAGCTGCGAGGAGGTCAACGCACATCTACGCGAGGTGCGTCAGGTCGCCAGCCGCCTCGGGCTGGGGTTGATTGGGCTTGGTTTTCAACCGCTGTGGCCCAGAGATCAGATGCCATGGATGCCGAAAGAGCGTTACGCGATCATGCGCCGTTACATGCCGCGGCGAGGCTCACTAGGGCTCGATATGATGACTCGTACCTGCGGTGTACAGGTCAATCTCGACTACCGCGACGAGGCCGACATGATCCGCAAGCTGCGTGTCGGCCTTGCCCTGCAGCCGGTCGCGACCGCTTTGTTCGCCAATTCCCCGTTCTACGAGGGGGCTCCGAGCGAGTATCTGAGCTACCGCGGCCTGATCTGGACCGATACCGATCGGGATCGGTGCGGGATGCTGCCGTTTGTGTTCGACCACGGCATGGGCTTTGAGCGCTATGTGGAGTATGCCCTGGACGTGCCCATGTACTTCGTGCGCCGCCAGGGACGATACATCGATGCTAGCGGCCAGTCGTTTCGTGACTTCCTCGCGGGCCGCCTGCCGGCCCTACCGGGTCACTTGCCGAATCTGAGCGACTGGGAGGACCATCTCACCACGCTTTTTCCGGAGGTGCGCCTGAAGCAATTCCTGGAGATGCGCGGGGCGGATGCGGGCCCATGGGGCCGGCTGTGTGCGCTGCCCGCTTTCTGGGTCGGGCTGCTCTACGACGAGGTGGCGTTGAACGCGGCGAGCGAGCTCATCGCGGACTGGACGCAGGAGGAGCGCGAGGCGCTGCGCACCGGCGCACCGCGCTGGGGACTGCGAACGCCGTTTCGCGGTCATACACTGCGGGAAGTGGCCCGGGAGGTCCTCGGGATCGCGGAGCAGGGCCTGCGCCGGCGCGCGTGCTTAAATGAAACCGGTAACGATGAAACCCGTTTCTTGGCCGAATTACGCGAGATCGCGGAGTCTGGCATCACGCCCGCCGAGCGCCTGCTCGAGTCCTTCGAGCAGCGTTGGCATCACAGAGTCGAGCCGGTGTTCGAGGAATATGCCTACTGAGCGGCGTCAGAAATCGAGCACCCTGGGTTGAACCAGACGAAAGTAGTCTTGCCAGGCGAGCAACATGACTTCGGACTGCGACCCGGCATTGAAGGCGATTTCCTGAGCGCGGGAGAGCTCCAGGCTCACATAGGTTTCCATCCCGAACAGATTGCCAAACGGGGGCATTGCGCCGAGCTCACAGCCAGGAAAGCGATCCTGGAACTCCGACTCCGAAGCCAGCACGGCGCGTGTGGCACCCACGGCGCGGGCGAGACGCGGCAAGTCCACCCGGCGCATGGCCGGGATAGCCACTAGGGCAAGACATCCATTCAAGCTGACCATCACGGTCTTGGCAAACTGCCGACCGGAAACGTGCGCCGCCTGCGCAATGCCTTGCGCCGTGAATGCCGGCGAGTGCTGAATGATCAAGTAATTGATCTCGTTCTGGTTGAGGAATTGTCTGAGCTGCTCGGCAGGCATCGCCATGTCCGTGTGGTGGCAGGCTTGGGCAGGTACCCATACGCATCGCTCGCGGCACCGCGGCGAACGCACCCATTGCATGGGGCTCGGCACCCGATACGAAACCGCAGATTAATTAATAAGCTTAGTCGATCACGGAGCATGGCGCTTGGTCCACAGCCAGAGCCAAGGATGAGCAATGTGCGTCGCTCGATTCTCGACAAGCGATTACCGCCCCTTGGTCCATTCCACTGAAGGAGGGTCGCCGTGACAAGCTGGCTGGCGCGCTGGCGGCAAGAACGGATTTTGGCCCGTAAGCGCATAGCGGATGATCTGTGGCGGGAGGTGATCGCCGCCCAGCCCTTGCTCGCCCGCCTTAGCGTGCCGGCGCGCCAACGCCTCCATGACCTCGCCACGCTGCTGGCGGCCGAGAAGCGCTTCTACGGGGCCGCGGGTTTCGAGGTGGATGCTCGGCAAATCGCCACGATCGCCGCGCTGGGGTGCTTGCCCATCCTGGAGCTGGGTCTCGATTGGTACCGAGGCTGGTACAGCATCCTGGTCTACCCGGGCGCCTTCCGCGCCCGCCATGAGTATCGTGATGACGCTGGACTGGTGCATGAGCAGGTATCGGATCTGATCGGCGAAGCCTGGGATTCCGGGCCGCTCATTCTTTCCTGGGAAGACATCCAGGACGGGACGGCGCTGGATGGCTACAATGTGATCCTGCATGAGCTCGCGCATAAGCTCGACATGTTGAACGGCGCCGTCAACGGCATGCCCCCGCTGCATCGGGACATGTCACGGCAGGACTGGACCCGGGCCTTCACGGCGGCCTGGAATGCGGCCCGAACCGCCGCGGCAGTGGGACAGGAGCCGGTGCTCGACCGCTACGCCCTGGAATCGCCCGGCGAGTTCTTTGCGGTGGCCTGTGAGGTTTACTTTGAGCTGCCGGAGCGGCTCCACGACGGCTATCCGCTGGTCTACGAGCAGCTACGCCGCTTCTTCCGCCAAGACCCCGCGCGAGCAGTCGCTGCCCGATCGAGAAGCCACCGCGAGGAGTGAGTAATGCGCGAGCTTGCAGTCATAACCGGAGCGGGTAGCGGCATTGGGAAGGCAATGGCACGGCGGCTCGCAACAGAGGGCCTGTCGGTGATCGCAATTGGCCGGCGCAGCGCCCCACTCGAGGCGCTCGCCCACGAATGGGACGTCCAGGAGCACGCGGCTCGACTCAGTCAATGAATGCGCCGCGGATAAGCACGCGCAGCCGGGATCTCAACATTCGCGGCCTACGCTATCGTCTCTACGAGTGGGGCGAGCGCGGTAGAGCGCCGTTGCTGTTGCTGCACGGCTGGATGGATAGCGGCATCACGTTTCGCTTCCTCGCCTCCGCCTTGGGCTCGAATTACCACTGCCTGGCACCAGACTGGCGCGGCTTTGGCCACACCGACAGGGCATCCGGCGGCTACTGGTTTGCCGATTACCTGGCCGATCTGGATGTGCTGCTGGAGCGCCTCTTCCCAGAGCGCGCCGTTACCCTGGTCGGCCATAGCATGGGCGGCAATGTCGCCTGTCTCTACGCGGGGGTGCGACCGCAGCGGGCGCAGCACCTGATCTCGATCGAGGGGTTCGGCCTCGCGCCGAGCGATCCGGGAGCGGCGCCCGAGCACTATAGCCGCTGGCTCGACAGCCTGCGCGAACCGCTGCACGCGCGCCGGTTCAACGCTTATGCCGCACTGGCCGAACGGCTGCTGCAGCGCCAGCCAGGGCTCGATCGCGAGCGGGCCGAGGCGCTTGCGCGGGATTGGGCCTACCACACGGGCGACGGTGTCTTTCTCAGAGGCGACCCGGCGCACAGACGACTCAATCCGGTGCTCTATCGCCTGGAGGAGGCCATGGCCTGCTGGCGCCGCGTCACGGCACCGGTGCTATGGATTTATGGCGCACGCTCCGCTTATGTCGCGAAGCTGCGCGAGCTCGGTGACTGGGCGCAGCGCACCGGCTGCTTCCGCAATTTCCGCGAAGCGCCCGTGCCCGAATCGGGGCATTCCGTGCACCATGAGCAGCCGCGGGCGCTGGCACAGGCAATACGCTCGTTTCTGGACGCCCCCGAGTGATGGCACACATACTCCCTCCCCGGTGCGCTCATACCGTGCCGGCACCCAGAGCAGAACAAGGGACTCAGCTTCACCCTCCCATCCCACTTGGCTTCGTTAAGCCCAGGCAAGTCTATGTGCTGCCAACATCCCCCAAGAAAAATCTGGACAAATCCGTTATCCTAGGAGGCCATGAAAAACGATCTCCTCACCGATATCCGTCTCGACTCCCTGGGCCTCCACGAATCACTGCTACTCGGTCTGGAAGAGACTGGCTTTAGCCACTGCACCCCGGTCCAAGCCGTCGCCTTGCCCATCTTACTGCAACGCCGCGATGTGGCCGGGCAAGCCCAAACCGGAACGGGCAAATCGGCTGCCTTTCTGCTCGCGACCATGCACTACCTGATGACCACGCCTGTCGCGGAGGGCAAGAAGGGGCCTTGGGCGCTGATCCTGGCGCCGACCCGAGAGCTTGCGCTACAGATCCACCGCGATGCCGAGAAGCTCGGTTATTTCACCGGGCTGCGTTGCGCCGCCGTCTACGGCGGAATTGGCTACGAGCAGCAGCGCGGCGAGCTCGAGCGAGGGGTCGATATCGTCATCGGCACACCTGGGCGCATCATCGACTTCTACAAGCAGCGCGTCTTCAGCCTGGACAACATCGAAGTCGTAGTCCTGGATGAAGCCGACCGTATGTTCGACATGGGATTTATCGCCGATGTCCGCTACCTGCTGCGCCGCATGCCACCGGCGCCGCATAGGATCAATATGCTTTTCTCCGCCACGCTCTCCGAGCGGGTCAAGGAGCTTGCCTATGAGCATATGAACGCCCCGGAGACCGTCGCCATAGAGCCCGAGCAGGTGACGGCCGAAAAGGTACGCCAGTGCCTCTATCACGTGGCCAGCTCGGATAAGATCGGGCTGCTCCTTGGCGTATTGCGTCAGCAGGATGTCACCCGCACCTTGGTGTTCGTCAATACCAAGCGCGACGCCGAGCGCGTAAGCGGTTACCTGCTTGGCAACGGTTTCGAAGCGGAAGTTATTTCCGGAGACATTGCGCAGAAAAAACGCGAGCAGCTACTGCATCGATTTCAGGAAGGCAAGCTGCCCATCTTGGTGGCGACCGATGTCGCCGCGCGCGGGCTACATATCCCGGATGTCAGCCATATCGTCAACTATGATTTGCCGCAGAATGCGGAAGATTATGTCCATCGCATCGGCCGCACCGCTCGAGCCGGCGCCGGCGGCGACGCCATCAGCTTTGCCTGCGAGGCCTATGTTTACTCCTTGCCTGAGATCGAGGCCTACATAGCCCAGAAGATTCCTGCCGAAGTGGCTTCATCCGATCTGATCGCCACCGAAATCAACCCGCCACGGCGCACGCAGCGGCGCAAACCACCACAAAGTGGCTCCCAGGCTCGCTCTCCGAGTCGAAGCGGGCGACGCAGCACCAAGCGAGCCCCCGCTGTCAAGCGAACCACGAACGAGGATCACGCGGGCAGCTAAGCCGATCTAATCGCCGTTTGGAGGAGAGCGCAAAGCTAGGGTATTATATGCTTAGCAAGTGAGGGGTCTTGGCGCCAATGGCGAGCAGGAGTCACGCTCACTTGCATGTACATAAGCCTACCGAGTGTGCTGGCGGCGGCCACCGGGAGATTTGATTATGCGAATGGCATTTGACCCTAGTCGGGATCGTGACACCTGGCAACGAGCGGAAGAAGCGACGCGCCAGGGCGATGTCTTGGTTGATCGTTTTGGCCGAACCAAGCGTAAGCTGCGTCTGTCATTGACGGATCGCTGCAATTTCCGTTGCGGGTACTGCATGCCGGAAGACCCGGAGTGGACGCCCCGCCACGAGCTCTTGAGCTTCGAGGAGCTGTGGGGTATTGCGCGCCTGTTCGTCGCTCGCATGGGAGTGACCAATATCCGCCTGACGGGCGGCGAGCCTTTGGTTCGCCGGGGAGTGCCGGACTTCATCGAGCGCTTGAATGAGCTCCGAGCGATGGGTTTGGAGCGCATCTCCATGACCAGCAATGCCTCGTTGCTGGATCGCCATGCCGCGGCGCTGGTGAAGGCGGGTCTTGATGATGTCAATATCAGCATCGATTCCATCGACCCGGAGTGTTTTCGGAAAATGACCGGAGGCGGGGAGCTGGAGCCCGTGCTGCGCGGTATACGGGCAACCCGCGATGCGGGTTTGTCGATGAAGCTCAACGCAGTCGCTATCCGGGGCGAGAACGAGAACGATGTGGTTCCGCTGACCCAATGGGCAATGAGCGAGGGCATTTCCCTTCGGTTCATCGAATTCATGCCGCTCGATGCTCGCGGTGGCTGGCAGCCCAACAAGGTGTTCACCGAGGAGGAGATCATCACCGCGCTGAAGCAGCGCTTCATCGTTGAGCGACTGCCGCGCACCCGTGAGCCTGCCACCTATTATCGAATGGATGGCGATTATCGGCTTGGCATTATCTCGACCATTTCCAATCCGTTCTGCGGTAGCTGCGATCGCGTGCGGGTCACGTCGACCGGCGAGATCTATCCGTGTCTGTTCTCCCCGGTATGCACTGATCTGAAAAAGCCGCTGCGCTCTGGTGCCGCGCGCGAGGAGTTGGAGCAAATCATTCGCGGCGCGGTTTGGCGCAAAGGCCGCGGTTTCGTGGAAAGCAGGGGCTATGTCGAGCGGGCCATTTCAATGCATGGCTTGGGAGGCTGAAGAAAGACATGCGAATCGAGTTCTACGGGGTTCTGCAAGAAGCCGCTGGGGATGAGGCGCTCGAGTTGCCCATCGCGACCCCAAGCCGTGTGGCGGACATCCTGGACGAGCTTGCCGAACGGGTTCCGGCTCTGCAGACGCATCTGCCGCGTATAGCCTGTGCGGTAGGGGATGAGGTGATCCCACGTTCGGAAATGGTGAGCGGCGATGCTCCGCTGGTTCTGCTACCGCCGGTAAGCGGCGGCTAAGGAGAGCCTTGGATGGAACGCATCACGGATCAGGTTCTCGACGCCGAGATCCTCAAGCGCGAGACGGAGAATCCGGGCTGTGGGGCGTTGATCGTCTTCGAGGGAACGGTGCGCAATCACCATCGCGGCCGCGAAGTGCAGCGGATGGAATATACCGCCTACAAGCCCCTTGCCGAGCGCGTGCTCCAGGAGCTGGAAGAGGAGACGAAACGACGCTTCGGGGTGCCCGAGTGTCGGATCGTGCATCGAATCGGCGAGCTTGCGATCGGCGAAGCCAGCGTCGTCATCGTCGTGCGCTCCGCGCATCGGGGTGATGCCTTCGATGCCGCCGAATGGGCCATCGATACCTTAAAGCAGCGGGTACCGATCTGGAAGAATGATTTCTACGCGGACGGAACGCGCGCCTACCAAGACGGAGTCCCATTGTCTGCGTGCAGCTCGGGCGAGCATGATCCGGCCCAGGAGCGGGATCGACAGTCCCACGCCGGGCCGCCTATGCGCAAGCAGGATTGAGATGACCGCGGGCTTGCCGCCGCGCACCAGCGTAGACAGCACAGGTGCTTTTTGGCTGGCGCCGCGTTTATTTGCGTAGCAGCCAGAAAATCAGTGTCAATAATAAGCTGACGATGATCGACGTAGTGATCGGGAAATAGAACGCAAAATTTTCTTTCTTGATGGCAATGTCACCTGGTAGGCGGCCAAGCCCCAGCTTGGCGATGATCGGCCAGAGCAGCCCGGCCACTACGAGACAAACTCCGATTATAATAAGCAACCGCTGAAGATCCATGATGGCCGGCCTGCTAGCGCTATCCGGGGTACAAGGCATGGACTAAGTTTGATTTCCCGGCTATCTCACAAGCCGTCGCCCGCTACGTTTTTCATCAACTCGTCAGGCAGCGCTGAGCGTCTCCACGCCCTGATCGGTGCCCAACAGAAGCACGTCGGCGGGGCGCAGGGCAAAGATGCCGACCGTTACTACGCCGGGAATATTGTTAATCGTTTGCTCCAGATGGATCGGCTCCATAATCTGCAGGTTACGCACATCCAAGATGACATTGCCGTTGTCCGTAGTGAAGTGTTCCCGCAGTACGGGCCAACCACCAAGCTTCACCATTTCACGCGCGACGTAGCTGCGCGCCATAGGAATGACTTCAATCGGTAGCGGGAACTGTCCTAATACATCCACGCGCTTGGACTCATCCGCGATGCAAATGAACCGCCGGCTGACCGTGGCTATCACTTTCTCGCGGGTCAGCGCACCACCACCGCCCTTGATCATCTGCAGGTATCGGTTGATCTCGTCGGCGCCGTCGACGTATACGGGAATATCATCCACCGCGTTTAGCTCGCGCACCTCGAAACCGTGGCGGCGCAACCGTTCGGTGGATGCCCCCGAGCTCGAGACAACGGCATCGATAGTACCTTTGATTGATACTAGCGCGTCGATGAAGAAGTTCACTGTCGATCCCGTCCCGACACCGACGACATCGGCACGTTGCAAATGTGCCAACGCGGCCTCTGCGGCTGCTTTCTTGCGTTGATCTGAAGCCATGGATCGATTCCTCGAGCAGATTCTATATATGCATAATACACTGTTAGCGTTTCGCGTTGAAGGTCAATATGTTACCCGGAGCCACCCGGCTCCGGCAGTTACTAGGCTGCTGCCGGCGGCGGCGGCCGGACTTGCGCAGCGGATGATCGCAGGAACATGAAGGGCTATCTACAAAGAATCCTCACGGCTAGTGTCTACGACATCGCCCGCCAGACACCACTGCAGGATGCCGCCAATCTCTCAGCACGGCTCGGCAATCGAATTATGCTCAAGCGCGAGGATCTGCAACCGGTGTTCTCGTTCAAGATTCGCGGCGCCTACAACAAAATTTTGCGGCTCGGGCGTGAGCAGCTCGAACACGGTGTCATATGCTCTTCGGCGGGCAATCATGCCCAAGGCGTTGCCTTATCCGCGAAGCGGCTCGGCATCAAGGCCACTATTGTCATGCCCCGCACTACGCCGGGTATCAAGGTGGACGCCGTACGCCACCTCGGTGGCCGGGTTATCCTCC
>JAKDMQ010000370.1 GCA_030452265.1 Nitrococcus sp. | reverse complement strand
TGTGGTCGGCGCTGGGCGCAGCCGCCACGTGGTATGGCGCAGCGGCGCTGGCCGCCACCGGCGCGGTAGTGGCATCGCGCAGCGTGCCACAAGGCAGTTTGGCGGTCGAGAGATCCTGCTGAGAGATCGTCGGTAAATGCTCGACGTTCGGCAAGGCGCGCATCCGCGCGAGGATGTAATCGCGGGCTGGCGCATTGCCGGAGGTGCACGAGCGTGAGCGTTCTACGCTCTGTCTCTGTGTTCACATGCGCAGGTCAGCGGAATTGCATCTCGATGCTTGGTGCTGCGATGACCACGGTCTCTGAGCAGGCCGATGCTGAAGCTACAGCAATCCCGTGGGCATCTCCCCATCCGGCGGCCTCAGAGCGCGCGCAGCCCCAGATGCCACGTCATGGGATCGAAATCACGGTCGCAGTGAAGCACAGCGCAGCCGTTGGCGATGCACCAAGTGCCGATCAAAAGGTCGATGCTCTTGCGCACAGTCACGCCGCGCCTGCGCAGCGCACGGTAGTGATCCGCCGCCTGCAGTGCGAGGTCGATACCGCCGATCATGACGATCTCGAAGCTCAGCAGGATGTCTTTGACGGCCGTGTATTCGCCTGCGTCGGAGATGCCGCGGAGGACCTCGCAAAGGACCAGGTCGGCGATAACAAGCTCAGCAGCGGGTTTCTCGTCGTCATGTTCGATTGCGGGGTCGCTATGCTCCAGCAACCGATCCAATACCGCGGTCTCGCGGCTTGGCACGCCGCGCAAGTGGTCGATCCAGACGGAGCTGTCGACCAGCACCTTCATGCGCGGTCAGGCTCATCCGGCGCGTCCAGGCGTTCTCGATGCAGATCGCCATCCCATCGAACCCGGCCAAACAGCTTGCGCGCATCGGCCTGCCGGCGCTGGCGGGCAAGCAGCCGCAGACCCGCCTCCACGACCTTGCGCTTGGTGCTGAGCCCGGTGGCCGCCATTGCCTTGGCCAGCAGTGCATCGTCGATCTCGATGTTGGTGCGCATGGCTAACCCTCCGATGATGTGTAAATCGTCCATTATAATTACACATCACGGGTCTGGCTGGAAGCCGTTGGCCTGGGGCTCCGCAACGGCACCGGCATCGACGCCGAGGAGCTTATCAGCGCGCGGGCTACCATCGCGTGCTTGCCGGATCGCCGCGGCCTTGGCGGCCCACTGTGCGGCCTCCTTGTCGCGCCCGAGCTTGCGCAACAGCTCGGCATAGTTCTTTGCGCCTACCGCTCTGTAAGGATGATTGGGCGGCAGCGCCCGCTCGAGAATCGCGAGCATGCGCCGGTAAAGCGGTTCCGCCTCCTCATAGCGCCCCTGGGCTTGGTACAGCAGGGCGAGGTTGTTGAGGCTGGTGGCGACATCGGGGTGGTCGGGACCGAGGGCGGCCTCGCGGATCGCGAGGGCGCGCCGGTAAAGCGGTTCCGCCTCCTCATAGCGCCCCTGGGAGTGGTACAGCGTGGCGAGGTTGTTGAGGCTCTGCCCAACATCGGGATGGTCGCGCGGCAGATGGCGTTTGCGAATATCAAGCGCCTCGTCAAAAGCGCTTTCGGCGCTCGCGTAGTCGGCGGCCTGATAAGCAGCTATCCCGCAGCGGTTGAGGTGGTCCGCCCGCACCAAGGGGGAGGAGTCGGGTACCAGTTCCGCGGCGGAGCGGAAATGCCGCGCGGCTGCGGCGTAGTCAAGTTGCACCAGGCTGAGCTCGCCGCGCTGCGCCCGCGTCGCGGCCGCATCCAGGAACTGCTGGTCGGCCTGCTCGCGCAGCCGCCGGGCGGCTTCCAGAACCGCATCCTCGGCCTTGGCCAGCAGCCGTTGCGCGCGCTCATAGTCGCCTTGCTTGACGGCGGCGCGGGCCCGATCCTTGAGCGCCTGAATAGCGGGGCTTTGCGCGGGCAGCGCGCCGATCTGATCGAGCAGGCGGCGGTGGCGCTGCGCGATCTCGACGAGCGTAGCGGGCAACTGCTCGATGGGGACGTTTTGCCGGCCGAGGATCCGAAAGAAGCTTGCGAGCGCGGACTCTGTGACGCCAAGGCGTCGGCTGAGTCGCGCGACCTTTTTTATACCGGCTCCCTGCTGTTCCTGAATCTGCCGCATCAATTCGCGGACCTGGATCGGCGTCAGGCCGATGTTGACGTCGCCGCCGACCGAGATGTCGCCGCCGGCGCCGACGCCCTGCTCGACGATCACGTCCTCGGCGTGCGGCGCGGCAACGACGAGGAGCAGCGCGGCGACGGCCCCGTCCGGAACGGCCACGGCGGTGCCGT
>JAKDMQ010000369.1 GCA_030452265.1 Nitrococcus sp. | reverse complement strand
TGATCATCGCCGACCAGGTTGAGCGCTTCATGAGTTGGATGCGCTCCCTGGAAGCCGTTGCACCGATCCGCAATTATCGCTACCGTGCCGAACGCCTGCGCGAGGAAGTTCTGCAACGAGCACGGCGGCGGTTGAGCCGCGGAGACGATCCGGCCCTAGTGCTCGAGTATCTCTCGCACACTTTGACCAGGAAGCTGATCCACGAGCCCACGGTGGGGCTGCGCGAGGCCGCCCGCAGCGGCAATCCTGATATGGTTCGCACCAGTTGGCGCCTGCTCGGCCTGCACTCCGATGAAGACGAAATATCGTGAAGGGCTCGCTGCGCCAAAAGCTGGAAGAGCTCGGTGAGCGCTACCAGGAGATCGAGGCCTTGCTCGCCGACGCGGCAGTGATTGCCGAGCAGAAACGATTTGCAACGCTATCGCAAGAGTACGCACGGCTCCAGCCCCTGGCGCGGACTTTGTCGACCTACCAGAGCGTGGAGCGCTCGCTTGCCTCGGCGCGCGCCATCAGCGAGGACCCCGATCCAGAGCTCCGCGCGCTGGCAAAAGAGGAGATTCGCGCCGCTCAGGCGGAGCTCGAGACATTGAACCAGCAGCTACTGTGGTTAATGCTGCCGCGCGACCCCGATGACGAGAAGGGCGTTTTCCTTGAAATTCGCGCCGGCACCGGGGGTGATGAGGCGGCTTTGTTCGCGAGCGACTTATTCCGCATGTATGCCCGCTATGCCGAGCGCCGGCACTGGCGTATTGAGATCATCAACGAAACCCCCGCGGAGCACGGCGGCTACAAGGAAATCATCAGCCGCCTGGAGGGTCCAGGGGTGTACTCGCGGCTCAAGTTCGAATCGGGAGCCCACCGGGTCCAGCGCGTCCCCGCAACGGAGTCTCAAGGGCGTATCCACACCTCCGCGTGCACGGTGGCCGTTCTTCCCGAGCCCGACCAGATCGAGGCGATCGAAACCGCGGCCGCCGATCTCAGAGTCGATACGTTTCGCGCATCAGGTGCCGGGGGCCAGCACGTCAACAAGACCGATTCGGCGATCCGGATTACGCACCTGCCAACAGGCATTGTCGTCGAGTGCCAGGATGAGCGCTCTCAGCATAAGAACCGGGCCAAGGCCATGGCATTGTTGCACGCAAAGCTCATCGCGGGTGAGCGTGCGCGACAGCAGCAGGAACAAAGCGCTACACGCCGCTCGCTGGTGGGTAGCGGCGACCGCTCCGAGCGCATTCGCACATATAACTTCCCGCAAAGCCGCATCACCGACCACCGAGTCGGCCTCACGCTCTATAAACTCGATGAAACCCTGGAAGGTGACCTCGACCCGGTCATCGATCCATTGATGAGCTGGCATCGTGCCGATCAGCTCTCAGCCATGGCGGGTGAGAATTAAGGCCGTCGGTGCCTACAAGCGATCCAATGCCGAGCCGGCGCCAAAGCCAAAGGTGCCTGGAGGTGGTTCCTTGGCAAGCAACAGCAACCGCCGCCGGGCCGCCTAAGCTGTTGTTCAGGCTACCCGCTGCTTCTCCCGAATCTCCTCCAGGGTCTTGCAGTCAATGCACAACGTAGCCGTCGGGCGCGCCTCCAAGCGGCGCAGGCCAATCTCCACGCCGCATTGGTCGCAAAAACCGTAATCGTCTTTGCGAATCCGCTCGAGCGTCTGGTCGATCTTGCGAATCAGCTTGCGCTCACGATCGCGGGTGCGCAACTCGAGGGCGAATTCCTCTTCCTGCGTTGCGCGATCCGCGGGGTCGGCGTAGTTGTTCGCGTCGTCGCGCATGTGGCTGACCGTGCGTTCGACTTCCTCCTGCAGCTCCCGTTTCCATGCCAGGAGCAACTGCCGGAAGTGCTCCAGTTGCTCGTCGTTCATGTATTCTTCCCCCTCTTGCGGCCAATACGGTTCGAAGCCTTTGACCGGCAGAGCATGTTTATCAGCCATGTTCTATCCTCCACTCTCTCCAGGTGCTCAACTGCCGGCCTGCTCCGCGGGTCCCTTTGCAGGGGACCTCTCGTGAGCTACGCATCATAGTGGGCGAACCGACCTGAAAATGTGATCCATTACAAATCGATTCACCATCCGCATGCATTGGCCGTCAGTTGCTAAAGACCCCATCGAATCGAAAAGGTTCCCCGAGGGCCTGTTGACATTCACCCACGACGCCGCGCCGGCGGCCATTTTTTCGCAAGACAAGGCGCCGCGAGCGCAGTGTAGCCGAGCTACATAAGCGAGCGGCAACGCAGGATTGCGGAAAAATGGCCCCGGCCCTTCG
>JAKDMQ010000143.1 GCA_030452265.1 Nitrococcus sp. | reverse complement strand
GCCAGCGCGGAACCAGCTTTCACCCGGGTGAGAACGTCGGGCTCGGCCATGACCACACGCTGTATGCGAAAACCGATGGCCAGGTGATCTTCACCCGCAAAGGTCCGTACCAGCGCCGCTTTGTGAGCGTGCATCCGAACGGGTGATCTAGGGCCGCGCCGGTCCGGGACAAGCCCCGTCGCCGTGCGGGGCTTTTTTTATGGTACGCAAGCGATGAAGTTTGTCGATGAGGCGATTATCGAGGTGCGCGCCGGAGACGGCGGCAATGGCTGCGTGAGTTTCCGGCGCGAGAGATTTATTCCGCGTGGAGGGCCGGACGGTGGTGACGGCGGCCGCGGGGGTAGCATCTATCTCGAGGCCGTCCAGGATTTGAATACACTCGCGGACTTTCGCCATACACGGCGGTTCGCCGCCGCGGCGGGTAAGGCCGGGAAAGGCCGGCAGATGAGCGGACGCGCCGGGGCCGACCTCATGGTGCGGGTGCCAGTCGGAACCTTGATCAGCTCCGAGGAGACTGGGGAATGCTTGGGTGATCTGGCTCGCGCTGAGCAGCGTATGCTGGTTGCCCGCGGCGGGCGCGGCGGACTCGGTAACTCACACTTCAAGCGTGCGACGAACCAGGCACCGCGCCGGGCCACTGCCGGTACTCCCGGGGAGCGGTTGACATTGCGTTTGGAGCTCAAGGTGTTGGCCGATGTCGGTCTATTGGGCATGCCCAACGCCGGTAAATCGACCTTGCTGCGCGCCATGACCGCCGCGCGGCCCCGAGTTGCCGATTACCCGTTCACGACGCTGTACCCGCATCTTGGCGTAGCTCGGGTGGAGGCTAGCCGCAGCTTTGTCGTCGCGGATATCCCCGGGTTGATTGCGGGCGCGGCTCAGGGGGCGGGGCTCGGCACGCGATTTCTCAGGCATTTGGCGCGCACTCGGTTGCTACTGCACCTAGTGGACGTTGCCCGCACCGATCAGGATGCGGACCCGGGCGCGGATGTGCGCACGCTCGAGCAGGAGCTCAGTTGTTTCAGCAGCGCATTGGCGCAGCGCGAGCGCTGGCTGGTGCTCAACAAGCTCGATCAGATCCCGGCTGTGGAGCATCAAGCCGTACAGCAGCAGATGGTCCGGCATTTGGGCTGGGAGGGCCCGGTATTCGGAATTTCCGCAAGGACCGGTGACGGCTGCGCGTTTCTTTGCCAGCGGATCATGGCCTTCCTCGAGACGCGCTCCGCCGACAGCTTGGCCGAGGAAGCGCTTCGATGAGCCCTTGCCATAATAGTCTGATCGGCACTCGCCAGTGGGTTGTCAAGGTCGGCAGCGCGCTCGTCACGAATGAAGGCCGGGGGCTGGAGCGCAATCGGATTCGCGCCTGGGTGGAGCAGATCGTCGCACTGCAGCAGCTCGGGGTTCGAGTGGCGCTGGTGTCCTCGGGCGCGGTTGCCGAAGGCATGCAGCGCTTGGGATGGGCGCGGCGACCGCGGGAGCTCTACCAACAGCAGGTGGCCGCGGCCGTCGGTCAGATGGGTTTAGTGCAAGCCTATGAGAGCGGCTTTCAGCACTACGGCCGGCGTACCGCGCAGATTCTCCTGACGCACGAGGATCTCGCCGATCGTCAGCGTTATCTCAATGCACGCACCGCGCTGAGAGCGCTGCTCGATCTGGGCGTCACCCCGGTGGTCAATGAGAACGATACGGTGGCCACCCATGAGATCCGCTTCGGTGATAACGATACCTTGGCAGCGCTCGTGACCAATTTGCTGGAAGCGGACCTGTTGGTCATCCTTACCGATCAGGCCGGGCTGTACGATGCCGATCCCCGCGCCAACCCAGAGGCGCGCTTGATCGAGCACGGCAAAGCCGGCGATCCGCGCTTGCTGGCAATGTGCTCCGAGGCTCCGGGAGTGCTGGGCAGTGGGGGGATGCGCTCTAAAGTGCTAGCCGCCGCGCGGGCGGCCCGCTCGGGTGCCGCAACAGTGATTGCCTCCGGACACGCGGAGGACGTGCTGCCTCGGCTCTATCGTGGTGAGGCGCTCGGATCGCTATTACAGCCGGCCTGCGAGCGCCTGGTCGCGCGCAAGCAATGGCTAGCGAATCAGCTTCAGGTGCGCGGGCGTTTGTGGCTGGATGAGGGGGCCGTCAAGGTTCTTTGCGAAGCCGGGCGAAGCCTATTGCCGGTCGGCGTGACTCGGGTAGAAGGGCATTTCTCGCGCGGCGATGTAGTGCTTTGCCTCGCGCCGGACGGGCGGGAAATTGCCCGCGGACTGGTAAACTACGGCGCGCAGGAGGCGGCGATGATCCAGAGTCAGTCATCGCGCCGGATTGAGGCGTTGCTCGGTTATGTGGATGAGCCCGAGCTGATACACCGTGACAACCTGGTGCTTACGGGCCATGCGGCTTAGGGTAAACGTTGGGGTTCGCGAGCCCGCGTAGAAGGAACCCCAACACCTCCGGCAGCCGCGTTGGGGCAAACGTTGGGGTTCGCAAGCTCACCCCAACCGAGCTAACCCTGCAGGGCCTGGATGTGCTTGTTCAGTCGGCTCTTCTGGCGCGCGGCCTTGTTCCCGTGGATCAAACCTTTGCTGGCCATACGGTCGACGACCGGTACCGCCAGGCGGTAAGCTTCTTCGGCTTTTTGTTGGTCACCTGATCCAAGGGCGCGCACCACTCGCTTGACCGCGGTGCGCATCATCGAGCGCTGGGCCTGGTTGGCCTGCCGACGTTGCACGGCCTGCCGGGCGCGTTTCTTTGCAGTGGGAGAATTGGCCAAGGTGTGCTCCTGCCTGGTGACGAGTGACTGGTGAACAGTGAATAGTGAATAAAAAGGCCGTTCAATATGCTGATCTTGCAAGTCTATGTCAAGCAAGCGGCAAGTGATATTTTGCCGCTGGTTTGCACCGCCTGGGTATTTGGCTAGGTGTGCTACACCCATTGTCCAAGGCGATTGGAATAATGCGGGGAGCCTGGAATAGCTATCTGGTTCCGTCATTCCGGCCTGCGCCGGAATGACGATGTGGAAGGCGGTTTTTAGAGCTCTCCTGTAGCTGGGTGGAGAACAGTGTGCGCAAGGGATCGCTGCAATCGATCTTCACTTTTGGCTCTCTGACCTTCCTCTCCCGAGTGCTAGGGCTCGTGCGGGATGTCGTGATCGGCGTGGTTTTCGGACCCTCGGCCGCAACCGACGCCTTCTTCATTGCTTTCAAAATCCCCAACTTCATGCGTCGGCTCTTTGCCGAGGGCGCGTTCTCCCAGGCCTTTATCCCGGTGCTCTCGGAGTACCGCTTGCAGCGCAGCCACGCGGAGGTGCGTCAACTGGTGGCGTGTACGGCCAGCACACTGGGTGTGGCGCTGACCCTGATCGCCACGCTCGGTGTGCTTGGCGCGCCATGGGTGGTGACCATCTTCGCGCCCGGCTTCAGCGACGACTCTGAGCGCTTTACGCTCGCGGTCGAGATGCTGCGGCTGACCTTTCCCTATCTGACACTGATTTCTCTGGCCGCCTGTGCTGGTGCCGTCTTGAACACTTACGGCTCCTTTGGCCCGCCGGCCTTTGCGCCAGTTCTACTCAATTTGTCTATGATCGCGGCGGCCTTTTGGCTCGCGCCACGGCTCGAGCAGGGTATCGTCGCGCTGGCGTTCGCGGTGACGGCGGCCGGGGTGCTGCAGCTTCTCATGCAGCTTCCCTTCGTCGCGCGCTATCGGCTTCTTGGGCTGGCTCGCCCGCGTTGGTCGGACCCGGGGGTGCGACGCATTCTGCGGCTGATGGGACCGACCTTGTTCGGGACTTCCGTGCAACAGATCAATCTTCTCGTCGATACGATTCTCGCCTCTTTCCTGATGACGGGCAGCATTAGCTGGCTGTATTGGTCCGACCGCCTGGTGGAGTTCCCACTGGGCGTTATCGGCGTAGCCGTGGCGACCGTGATTCTGCCGCGCCTGTCCCAAGAGCACGCCGATCAGGCGCGAGACTCCTTCAGCGATACGCTCGATTGGGCCTTGCGCTTGGTATTAGTGCTGATACTACCGGCCAGCGTCGGCTTGGCTCTGCTGGCCGGGCCCATACTCGCGACTTTGTTTCACTACGGGGCGTTTACGGCCGAGGATGTGCGTTTGGCGAGCCTGAGCCTGGTTGCCTATTCTCTGGGTCTGATGGGGTTCGTGCTGGTAAAAATCCTGGCGCCGGCTTACTTCGCGCGCCTCGACACCGTAACTCCGGTCAAGTGCGCGTTGGCCGCGCTGGTAACGAACATGATACTGAGCACATCCGCGGTACTGTTGCTGCTGCATACCCGCGTTGGGCATGCCGGGCTTGCCTTCGCCACGGCGACGGCAGCCACGGTAAACGCCGCTCTGCTGTATCGGGGGCTGCGTCGCCGAGGCGTTTTTCAACCGCGCAGCGGTTGGCGCGCGCTGTTGCGTCAGACGGTGCTCGCGACCCTAGCGATGGCGTTGGTTTTATACTGGCCCGGAAAACACACCGAGTTTTGGCTGCAAGCCGAGCTCTATCAGCGCGTGCTCATGTTGGGTGCAGTCATTGCCGCCGGAGCGGGGACCTACTTTGCGGCGCTGTGGCTAGGCGGTTTGCGCTTGAGCAGCCTGCGAGAGCCGCCCATGGCGAAGCGGCCCGGCGTGGCTGAAAGGTCCATGGGTGCCTTATAATTTCAGCTTTTACGGAGCATCCTGGCATGGAGCTCATCCGCGGCAGCCACAATCTCCGACCTCGCCATGGCGGGTGCGCTGCCACCATCGGCAACTTCGACGGCGTGCACCGGGGGCACTGGGCACTGCTGCAGCGACTGCGCGGCGCGGCCGCCGAGCGTGGCATGCCGGCCGTCGTGGTGACCTTCGAGCCGCATCCGCGGGAGTATTTCGCGCCGGATACGGCGCCAACACGAATCACCGGCTTGCGCGATAAGCTCCTGGCGTTGGCGCAGGCCGGCGTGGAGCGAGTGCTCTGCCTCGGGTTCGGTACGCGGCTTGCCGCCATGAAGGCGGAGGACTTCGTGCGTGAGATATTGGTGACCCGGCTCGGCGTGCGCTTGCTGCTGGTAGGTGACGACTTCCGCTTCGGTCACGGCCGCCGCGGCGATTACCAACTGCTCACCCGTGCGGCCGCGGAGCACGGCTTTGCGCTCGCGCGGATGCCTACGGTGACGCTCGATAGCGCGCGTGTCAGCAGCACCCGGGTGCGCCGGGCACTCGAGGCCGGCGATCTGGATCTCGCCGCTGCGCTCCTGGGTCGAGCCTACCGAATCTCGGGGCGCGTGGCCCATGGCGATCGCCTCGGGCGGCGCCTCGGCTGGCCGACGGCCAATATCCGGTTTCATCGAGCACGCCCGGCGCTCGAGGGCATTTTCACGGTGCGCGTGCGCGGGCTCGATGGGATACGCCTCGGCGTGGCAAGCGTGGGCAACCGACCGAGCGTCGCCGGTGGGCGTGTATTACTGGAAGTTCACCTGTTGGACTTTAGCGATGATATTTATGGCCGGCACATCGAGGTTGAATTTCTTCGCCGTTTGCGTGGTCAGGCCCGCTTCAGCTCCCCTGAGGCGCTGAGCGAGCAGATTGCACGGGATGTAGCGCTGGCGAGGGAGTACTTCAGGCAGCGGGTCGCCGGCTAGCGCAATAACCAAAGGCAGCGAGACATTGTGACCGACTACAAAGAGACGCTGAATCTTCCCAAAACGGCCTTTCCGATGCGCGCCAATCTTGCCCTGCGCGAGCCGCAGCGATTGGAGCTGTGGCGACGGGGGGATCTCTACGGACAAATCCGCGACGCCCGCCGGGGACGCAAGCAGTTCATTCTGCATGATGGCCCGCCCTATGCGAACGGCGAGATCCATATCGGTCACGCGGTCAACAAAATACTCAAAGATATCATTGTTAAAAGCCGCCTTCTCGACGGCCTGGACGTCCCTTATGTGCCGGGTTGGGATTGCCATGGCCTGCCGATCGAGCACAAGGTGGAGCAGCATCTCGGAAAGGCCGGCAAGAGCGTCACCGCGCACGATTTTCGCGCCGCCTGCCGGCGCTTTGCCGCCGAGCAGATTGACGGCCAGCGACGCGATTTCCAGCGCCTTGGCATCATTGGGGACTGGAGCAACCCCTATCTGACCATGGACTTCCAGACCGAGGCCGGGATTCTGCGCGTGCTGGGCGACATCGTCGCTAAGGGACACCTCAAGCGCGGCTACCGGCCCGTGCATTGGTGTATCGACTGCGGCTCGGCATTGGCCGAGGCGGAGGTGGAATACGAGCCGCACGTCTCCCCCGCGGTTGATGTGCGCTTCCCGGCGGTGAATGGCAGCGCTTTCGCCGCGCGCTTTGGCGCGCGTATCGACGACGCCCCCCTGTCCGTCGTCATTTGGACCACCACGCCTTGGACATTACCTGCCAACCAGGCGGTGGCCGTGCACCCGGAGCTGGACTATGTCCTGATCGGCGTGGACGGCGGCCGCGAGTATCTGGTGTTGGCGGCGGCGCTGCACGAGCAGGCGCTCGCGTGCTACGCGGTGGAGGGCTACGAGGTTGTCGGTCAGCCATGCCGGGGTGGCGAACTGGAGCATCTGAAGCTGCATCATCCCTTCTATGCACGGGTGGTGCCGATCGTGCTCGCTGACTACGTCACCACCGATACCGGCACCGGCGCCGTGCATACGGCACCCGGCCATGGCAGCGACGACTACCTCACCGGGCAGCGCTATGAGCTTCCGCTTACCAATCCAGTCGATGGCAGCGGGCGTTTTGTCGCGAGCACGGAGCTCTTTGCCGGACAGCTCGTATTCGAAGCCAATTGGACGATCATCGAGGTATTGGCGGAGCGCGGCATGCTGCTAAAGCACGAGCGCTACTCGCATAGCTATCCGCATTGCTGGCGCCACAAGAGCCCGATCCTGTTCCGCGCGACGGCGCAATGGTTTCTCAACCTGGAATCCAATGCCGTGCGCGAGCGCACACTCGCGGCTTTGCCGCAGGTGCGCTGGTATCCGCAATGGGGTGAGGCGCGCATGGAGGCGATGGTGCGCGGCCGTCCCGAGTGGTGCATCTCGCGCCAGCGCCACTGGGGGGTGCCGATCGCTCTTTTCGTCGATCGCGCGAGCGGCGAGCCGCACCCGCAGACGCCGCGGCTGATCGAGGCGCTGGCGCAGCGCATGGAGCAGCGCGGTATCGATGCCTGGTTCGACCTCGAGCCCGAAGAGCTGCTAGGCGACGAGGCAAGCCGCTATGAGAAGGTCACCGACATCCTCGATGTGTGGTTCGACTCGGGCACCACCCACGCCACCGTGCTCGAGACGCGCGAGGAGTTATACCAGCCGGCGGATCTCTATCTCGAGGGCTCCGATCAGTACCGCGGCTGGTTTCAATCCTCGCTGCTCACCTCGATGATGGTGCGCGCTGCGCCGCCGTATCGCGCCGTGCTGACCCATGGCTTCACCGTCGACGAGCACGGGCGCAAGATGTCCAAATCGCGCGGCAATGTAGTGGCGCCGCAGGCGGTGATGAAATCCTTGGGCGCCGATGTGCTCCGGCTTTGGGTCGCCTCCACCGATTATCGTGGCGAGATGGCGGTATCCGATGAGATCCTCAAGCGCACGGCGGACGCCTATCGCCGGATTCGCAACACGGCGCGTTTTTTGCTGGCTAATCTGGCCAACTTCGAGCCGAACCGGCATAGCGTGGTGGCCGAGCAGATGCTGGCGTTGGATCGCTGGGCCGTGGGCCGGGCGTGGCAGCTCCAGCAAGCCGTTCGCGAAGCCTACCTCGACTACGACTTCCACCAGGTCTATCAGCGGGTACACCACTTCTGCGTGCTGGATATGGGTGGATTTTATTTGGATGTCATCAAAGACCGCCAGTATACGGCGCCGGCGCAGAGTCTGGCGCGGCGCTCCTGCCAAACGGCGATGTACCATATCATCGAGGCGCTGGGGCGCTGGCTGGCACCGATTCTGAGCTT
This sequence comes from Nitrococcus sp., assembly GCA_030452265.1. Lineage (GTDB taxonomy): Bacteria > Pseudomonadota > Gammaproteobacteria > Nitrococcales > Nitrococcaceae > Nitrococcus. Next base: position 1,472 of record JAKDMQ010000143.1, on the reverse strand, counting down.
CACCGCCGAGGAGATCTGGGAGCATATACCCGGCGCGCACGTGCCCTCGGTGTTCCTCAGCGAATGGTATCCGGGGCTATTGCCCTTCGATCAAGCGCCTTTCGACCGATCTTTTTGGGCGGGGATTCTGGCGCTGCGCGAGGTTGTGAACAAGCGCATCGAGGAGCTGCGCAACGCCGATGTGCTCGGTGCGAGCTTGGAAGCCGTGGCCGAGATCTACTGCCCCGCGCAGCTCAAGCGGCAGTGGGAAGGGCTTGACGACGAGCTGCGGTTTGTGCTGATCACCTCCGAGGCCCGGGTTCACGATTTCGCCGCGCGCCCGGAGCACGCGGTTGCGGTCACCATGAATGATGGAACCGAGCTCGCCTTGGCGGTGGGGCCGTCGGCGCACGCCAAGTGCGCTCGCTGCTGGCAGCGGCGCGAGGACGTGGGTGCGAGCGCTGAGCATCCGGAGCTTTGCGGCCGGTGCGTGTGCAACGTGGCGGGGCCTGGCGAGATACGCCGCTTTGCCTAAGTGGTGCGCAGCGTAATTACCCAGCGGACCACTAAGCGGAGAGAAAACGAGTGCTGCGCTTCGGGCTCTTTGTAGCGGTGGCGGTCATCATCGTCGACCAGCTAACCAAAATCCTCGCCGAAATAGGGCTGGTGCCTTACCAGCCTGTGCCGTTGCTGGCGTCCTTAAATCTGACCTTGAGCTACAATCGCGGCGCCGCGTTCAGCTTGTTGGCCGACCAGGGTGGCTGGCAGCGCTGGCTGCTCATCGGCGTGGCAATCTGCGTCTGCGCTTTTTTGCTGCGCTGGCTTGCCAAGCTGCGCCGGCGCGAGCGCTGGTTGGCGCTTGCGCTCGGTCTCATTTTGGGCGGCGCGCTTGGCAATGTCATCGGCCGGATGCGCTACGGCTATGTGATTGACTTCATCGATATCCATTATGGTCAATGGCACTGGCCGGCGTTCAACGTTGCTGACAGCGCAATTACCCTGGGCCTGACTGGACTGCTGCTGCAGCTGTGGTTCGAGAACCGGCGAAGATAGGGCCTGCCGGCCCGGAAAACGCGGCTTGGGTCTGACCGGCAGGCATGAGATACTGCGAAACTCCATCGACAAAATACACGGTTCCATTATGGCCAGAATTGTCCTTGCCAATCCGCGTGGCTTTTGCGCTGGGGTCGAGCGGGCGATCAGTATCGTGGAAAAAGCACTGGAAGCTTTTGGCGCTCCGATCTACGTGCGCCATGAGGTCGTGCATAACCGCAGCGTTGTCGACGACCTGCGCCGTAAGGGTGCTCACTTCGTCGAGGAGCTGGCCGAGGTGCCCGATGGCGCCACGGTGATCTTTAGTGCGCACGGTGTGTCGAAAGCCGTCCGCGCGGCGGCGGCCGAGCGTGGCTTGCGGATATTCGATGCAACCTGCCCGCTCGTCACCAAGGTCCACATCGAGGTGCAAAAGCATGCGCGCGAGGGCCGGGAGGTGA
>JAKDMQ010000368.1 GCA_030452265.1 Nitrococcus sp. | reverse complement strand
GGACCACGGCCCGATGAGCGCCTTGCGGGCACTCGCAAACCCTGCATGAGGCGCGCGATGGCGTTGGTATAGCCATCGGCCCAGCCACCGATTGCGTATACCGGACAACCGATCGCCGCGAAGTCCTCGCAGACGGAGCCATGCTTCCAGTACTCATCGCGCCGTTGATGGTGTAGCCAGACCTCCGGGAACAGCACGGCTTGCTCGAGGCGCTGCCGCCACATGCCGTGCCAGCGTTCGCCGACAATTTTAGGGTCGGGGGGATAGGCGTTGAAGGAGAGTAATACCGAGCCCCAGGTGAGATTTTCGTTGAGCAGACACCCACCCATGTAATGGGCATCATCGGCGTAGCGATCATCAGTGGAGCATAAAGTGATAATGGCTTTGAGCGCCGGTGGCCGCCGGGCGGCGACCTGCAGGGCATTGAATCCGCCCCAGGAGATCCCGATCATGCCCAGCTCGCCGCTGCACCAAGGCTGGGCGGCAATCCAAGCGATTGCCTCTACTGCATCGTCCTGCTCCTGCCTGAGATACTCATCGCGCAGCACTCCGTCGGAGTCGCCGGAGCCGCGCAGATCGAGCCGAATCGAGGCGTAGCCGTGACCGGCGAAATAATGGTGCAGCGGTTCGTCGCGCAGGCGCGTGAAGTCGCGTTTGCGATAGGGAATATACTCCAGGATCGCCGGCACGGGCCGCGTTTCGGCGTCGATCGGTAGCCAGATGCGTGCCGCCAGGCGGCAGCCATCGGCTAGCGGAATCCAAAGATTCTCGATCACCCGCACCTGTCTTGGAAAGGATTTCCTGATCTCCATAGTCTCGATCTCGCATGCCCGTGCCTACCTGATTAAGCGTCTTGCATCGTTGAGTTTCGCTCACGGGGTGGCGCCCGCCAGTGGCTGTCCTGTCCAGAACAGCAGGGCGAGCTGCTCCCGGACCAGGAATCCCACCCCCAGATCCCAACAGTTGATGATCGCGAGCCTAAAACCGCCCGGTGGCATCGCGTGCAGCTCCGGCGGTTTGTCAACATGGAAGGTCACCTGAATGCTCGAGACGCCCGGATTGCGCGTCAGCTCGTCGATCCGCGCTGGGTCGACGGGCTCATATTGTGGGCCGTGGCCGCCAAATAGCACCACGCTATAGCCGTCGCGGCGCTCTTTGTCCGAGTACTGCCAGCGCCCATGGACATAGAGCTCGACCACGGCGTCTAGCCAGCCGGGGCCATAGAGATCCGGCCATTGATCGGCAAAGCGCAGATGCGCCTCTATGATACGCCCACCGATGGTCTCCAGGTTCACAAATCCACTATAGCCCTTCAGGTTGCTCCGCAGCCACTGCGCGCAGTAGGCCTCCAGCTGCGGGCGGCTCTCGGAGAGCACCGTCCAGTAATCGAAGACTCCGGCGTCCAGGCTCTTGCCGATGGTATGCCGCCACCAGCGCGGCTCGCCGTCCACCACGGCCACATCGGTGCTGACGTGCTCGCCGCTCAGTAGCGGCATCCACATGTGCCCGGGTGCATGCAGCCGCTCGTATTCCTCGGCGCAGTGGATAACGCTGATTCCGCTGCCCATGCCCCGCAGGTTGTAGATGGGCTTACTAAAGACCGGATACAGCGGCGGCGGCACACCGTGCGGCGCGGCGGGTAGCTCCTGGCTGTCGCAGATCAGCAACTTACTGTAGATCCATCGATGCTGCGGGTAGCGCTGCCAGGCATCCGAGTCCTCGGTGGGAATGAACACGTCATCCGGGCATGCAACGCCTTCGAAGTACTGCATCCGCCACGGATCTCGCTCGACAATCGGCATGACCTCCCTCCTGTGGACGCGCGCCATTCGCGGCGAGGGCGCCGCTCCCACCCGATCCTACCCGGGCTCGGTTGTTTCCTGCGCGACAGCGCACTGCCCAACGGCAGGGGGAGACTCTTATGATATATCGTATGGGAAGTAGGCTACGGGTGAGTGCCAGATAGAAAAAGCGATCGGCGCCGGTTAGATGTGGTTACAAATTCTTGCATCGCCATGCCAAAGCTCCTGAGAGAGTGGTCGCGGTGCTGCGCAGCCGGGCGTCAGGACAAACACTCCGCGGCACGAACTGAGCGATAAAGGCGCATGGGACAGGAAATCGATACAACTCGATTCAAGACGCGGCATTTCAATGAATTCACCCGGCGGCTGCAACAGGAAACGACCCTGCTCAGCGAATGGGCGCAGTCCGGCAGGCTTGCCAGCCGCGGGCTGGTTGCGGGGTGTGAGTTAGAGGCATGGCTGGTGGATCGGGACTTACAACCCGC
>JAKDMQ010000142.1 GCA_030452265.1 Nitrococcus sp. | reverse complement strand
CCTCACCGTCTGCGAGCCGGCCATGGGCAGCGCCGCGTTCTTGAACGAGGCCATCAATCCGCTTGCGGACAAGTACCTGGCGCTGGTGCAAAGCGCGAGCGGCGAGCGCATCCCGCAGCAGGACTACGCCGCCGAGAAGCAGCAGGTCAAGATGTATCTCGCCGACCACAACGTCTTCGGGGTGGACTTGAACCCGGTGGCGGTGGAGCTGGCGGAAGTCTCCCTGTGGCTCAACGCCCTGTCCGCCGACCGCTTCGTGCCCTGGTTCGGCCTGCAGCTCCATCATGGCAATTCGCTCATCGGCGCGAGGTCTACCGTAGCGCCCAGCTTCGCCATAGCGGTGACGGCAGTTGGCTTGCAATGGGCCCGGAGCGCCTGCCGCTCGGACAGGCGTGGCTGCAAGGTCAAATCTGGCACTTTCTGCTGCCCGCCGCCGGCATGGCCGGCTACAACGATAAGGACGTCAAGGCGCTTTATCCGAATGAGATCAAGGCCGTCGATGCTTGGCGCAAGCGCTTCACCAAGCCCTTCGAGCCGGAGCAGATCGCCCGCCTGGAAAAGCTCAGCGCGCGCATCGCGGAGCTTTGGGACCACCACGCAGCCAATCTCGCCGAGTTGCGCCGGCGCACCACGGATCCTTATCCCATCCGCGGCCGCGCCGCCCACGGCGAGCGCACCCCTTTGGAATACAAAGACGCCGCGCTGGATCAGGAACTGCTGGCGAGCAAGCTCGAGAATGCCAGCGCCTACCGCCGGCTAAAGCTTGCCATGGATTATTGGTGCGCGCTGTGGTTCTGGCCCATAGCCGCAGCCGAAGAGCTGCCGGAGCGCGACGAATGGCTGCTGGACTTGGAAAACCTGCTGCTCGGCGACACCGTCGCCACCCACTATTCCGGCGAGCAGCTTCAGCTCTATGCCGCAACCAATCCGGAGGCGGGCAAACGCTTCGTCGACAAGTTCGGCGTGGTCAACTTCAAACGCCTCTTTGCCGCCTTCCCGCGCCTGGAGGTTGCTGAAGCCATTGCAAGCGAGCGCCGGTTCTTCCACTGGGAGCTGGCGTTTGCCGATGTTTTCCGCGCGCACGGCGGCTTCGATCTGATCCTAGGCAACCCACCCTGGATCAAGGTGGAGTGGAGCTCCGGCGACGTGCTCGGCGACTACGAGCCGCGTTTTGTAATCCGCAAGCTCAGCGTGCCGCGGCTTACGAGGCTGCGCGACGAGACTTTCGAGCGCATACCGGCGCTGAAACGCGGCTGGACCGAGGAATTCGAGCAAGCCGAAGGCACGCAGAACTTTCTCAATGCGCGGGTGAACTATCCGCGGCTACGCGGTGTGCAGACCAATCTCTACAAGTGCTTTCTGCCGCGGGCCTGGGCCAATGGCAGTGAGAAGGGTGTGAGCGGTTTTCTGCATCCGGAAGGTGTCTACGACGATCCCAAGGGTGGGACGTTTCGGCGTGAGCTGTATCCGAGCTTGCGGGCGCATTTTCAGTTTGCCAATGAGCTGACGCTGTTCGCGGAGGTGGATCATCACACGCGTTACAGCAGCAACATCTACGGCCCGGTGCGCGTGCCCATCAGCTTCCTGAGCGTTGCCAATCTCTTCGTGCCGCAAACGATTGACGCCTGCTTTTCCGATACCGGCGACGGATCGGTGCCGGGCATCAAGGACGAGGCTGAGAACCCGGGCAGCTCCATCAAAACGGTCTGGAGCACCAACGGCCACCGCGACCGCATCATCGAGATCGGCGCTCGTGAGCTGGCGCTATTCGCCCGGCTCTACGACGAAGCCGGCACCGACGCCCTGGAAGCCCGCCTGCCCGCGCTGCACGCTCGGCAGTTGCTGAACGTGTTGGAGAAATTCGCCGCTCAGCCCCGGCGCCTGGGGGATCTCAAGGGCGAGTATTACTCAACGGTAATGTTCGACGAAACCTATGCGCAGCGCGACGGCACCATCAAGCGCGAAACCCGCTTCCCGGAAACGCCTGAAGAGTGGATCCTCTCCGGCCCGCACTTCTTCGTTGGCAGCCCGTTTTACAAAACTCCGCGCGCCCAGTGTACCCAGAACAGCCACTACGACGTTCTCGACCTGCAAACCCTGCCGGACGACTACCTGCCGCGCACCAACTACGTCCCCGCCTGCGACCCGGACACCTACCGCGCCCGCACGCCCAGAGTGCCCTGGATGAACGATGGGGAAACGAGCCCCAAGCGGGTGACGGAGTATTACAGCGTGAATACCAGTCGTGGACTTAGCCAGTCGGGGGAGAGAACGCTTCAAGGCTCCGTCATGCCAAGGCAATGCGCTCACATCGACGGTGTACTCAGCGTGACGCTGAACGAGCAGGCCTTGGTTCCGGTCATCGCCGCCTTGTGGGCTTCCATACCGTTCGACTTTTTCGTGAAGTCGACCGGCAAAAGTGATTTCCGTCTGGACACGGCGAGGAGGATGGCGTTGCCAGAAGCAGCGCTATCATCCATAGGTATCCGTGCGCGCATACTTGCACAGTGTTGTTTGACAATGCATTACGCTGACCTCTGGCAATCCTGCTGGCAACCCGCCTTCCAGCAGCAACACTGGTCCATCACCCCGGACAGCGACCACCCCGGCGCCCGCGTCCTGCCCCAGGACTTCTTCGCCAACCTGACCCCGCACTGGCAACGCCACTGCGCCCTGCGCGCCGACTACGCCCGCCGCCAGGCGCTCGCCGAGATCGACGTCCTCGTCGCCCAGGCCCTCGGCCTCACTCTGGACGAGCTGCTCACGATCTACCGCGTGCAGTTCCCGGTCATGCGCCAATACGAGGCCGAAACCTACTACGACCAGACTGGGCGCATCGTCTTCACCCCCAGCAAGGGCCTGGTCGGCGTCGGCCTGCCGCGCAAAGCCAAAAAGGCCGAGCTCGCCGAAGGCACCCACTATTCCATCCACACCGCCGATTGCAGCGAGCAAGGCATCGCCCTCGGCTGGGAAGACATCCGGGACATGAAAGCGGGCACCGTCACCATAACCTTCATCGACGACACACTCCCCCCTGGGACCGCGGGCGTCCCGCCCGCTTCAGGACCGCGGCCATCCCAACGGACCGCGGGCGTCCCGCCCGCATCCAGAGAGCGGCCATGTTGGCCGCTTGCGGGCGTCCCGCCCGCATCCAGAGAGCGGCCATGTTGGCCGCTTGCGGGCGAGACGCCCGCGGTCCAGCGTGAAGGCCACCCGCGAGAGGCGGGCGGGACGCCCGCGGTCCGCCAAGATGGCCAGGCTGGCAGCCGCAAACGGCGCGCTATCGAATACCGTGCGCCCTTCTTCAAGCCCGACCGCGAGCAGGATTACCGAATCGCTTGGGCATTTTTCGAGGCGGATGCAAACGGGACCTGAACCGAATAAAGAAGGAACGAGAGGAACTAGGCGTGACCATAAGCATTAGTAGGGCCTTGCGCCCTCCATATAGGAGCCTTCTCCCCGCCGGGGGGCGGTGCGCTGTCGCACAGGAAACGAGGGTGCGAGCTTAATTCGGAACTGCTTGAGGCGGCCTGCTATGGCTCATTAGAACTCCTTTAATGACAGTATGTTACGATTTTGTTCATGGGAGGTTGTGCTTACGGTCCGACATCTAGTGTGAGCATGAACAGCCTTCTAATATTGTATCCCGAGGAGTTCGCATGTCCGTCGAAATTTCAAAGGAACGTGAAGAGGTCATCCGGAAGTTTCGATATGACTTCGAGCGAGATCTCTTGAGCAAGAGCAAGAAGGACGCTCTAGAACTCGCTGGAAAGCGGCTCGGATGTTCGTTGCGCAGAAGGCGGTGCCGGCCGAAGCGGTGGGGGCGCTTTGAGTAAGCTGGTTGAGCGAATACGCCACCTGGTGAGCGTCGGCGAGGTTCGGATATCGGAGCACGGGTATGATGAGCTTACAGATGACGGAGTCACCACGAGGGAATTGCTTGCTGGCGTCACGCTCGCGGTGGTGGTGGAGGAATACCCAAACTATCCAAAGGGTCCGTGTGTCTTATTGTTACAGCGGGATGTCGCGGGCGAGCCTGTCCACGCCGTGTGGGGCATACCGAGAGGGTATGGCAGGCCGGCCGTTTTGGTAACGGCGTACCGGCCAGATCCGAAACGGTGGCGTGAAGGTTTCTTGCGGAGGCGATGATCATGACGCGGCGGAAGACCAAATATGTGCATGAAGGGCGCTACGTTGCCGAAGTTCAGGTTGACCTGATCGAAGACGAAGGCGAATGGTCGCCTTACCTCAGCGTCGAGGATGCCTGCAAACTAGATGACGTGCGTACGGCGCTGCGCCGGGGAGACCTCGCCGCGGCGTCGCGCCTCGGGCGCATCTACGAGCTGCGACCTCTCGTACATCAATAGATTCCGCCAGGGTAACTGCTCACCCATCCCTTTGCAGAGCTCCGCGGCGAGTGGTCCTGGCAACCGCGCCTCGTGTACTGGGAGCGCGGCCATCCTGGCCGCTTGCGGGCAAGATGCCCGCGGTCCCAGCAAAAAGTCACGGCGCCGGTCCTCGTTCCGTGAAAAGCACTGCGTGCCCATCCCCGTTTCTCGAACCCGATCACGAATAGGATTGCCACATTGCCGTACCGTGCCTATGAGGAGCGGGGTGTCGCCGGCGCCCGTGCGATACCGCGCGGCGAGCAGGGAGCAGGCGCAATGTCCGTTGGTTATTGCGACCATGCGGCTGATGAGTACAGTCGATCCCGCGCACAATGAAAAAGGCCGCCACGGACGGTAGCTAAAACGACATGGCCCGGAGACAGAATGCTTCCCACCGTTGTCGCCGGTGAGCTGCGCGAGGCCGTCAGCCAATTCCTGCGCAGCGCTTTCCCCATCGCAACCCCTTATTTCCAGCGCTCGGAGCTGGCTGGGAGCGGTCCCCACGCGCTGATCGAGGATTTACTGGCGCGTCCCGGGGCGCTATTCAAGGGACCATATCTCGATATCAAACTGCCGTTTCGGCTGGCGGAAACAGACGAACTGCCTTTCCGGCACCTGAAGCGGCCGATTCGGCCCTATTTTCATCAGCTCACAGCGTTCCGGCGGCTTTGCGGCGAGGCGCCACAGGCCACGATCGTCGCCACCGGCACCGGCTCCGGCAAGACAGAGTGCTTTATGCTGCCGGTGCTGGATGATTGCCTGAACCGGCGCGAGCCGGGCATCAAAGCCATCGTCATCTACCCGATGAACGCGCTCGCGACCGACCAGGCCCGACGCTTCGCGCAAGAGGCGCACAAGCTCGACACCCGGTTGACCGTAGGGCTCTTCGTCGGCGGCGCGCCGCAAGATGCGCACGTTACCATGGGGCCTGAGCATGTCATCACCTGTCAGAAGACGCTGCGCCAGAACCCGCCGGACATCCTGCTGACCAACTACAAGATGCTGGATTTTCTGCTGATCCGACCCAAGGATCAGCCGCTGTGGCGATATAACGGACCGGGCACGCTGCGTTACCTGGTAGTCGATGAGCTGCACACCTTCGACGGTGCGCAGGGTACGGATCTCGCCTGCCTGATCCGCCGGCTGCGGGATCGACTGGAGGCCGGGCCGGAGCTCGCGTGCGTCGGAACTTCCGCCACTCTGGGCTCGGATTCCGTGGACGATCTGGTTCGGTACGCCGGTGAGGTGTTCGCGACGGCATTCGACGAGGCGGCCGTCGTCGGCGAGGATCGGTTGTCACCGGATGAGTACCTGCTGGGCCGCACGGAGGCGGAGCGGGCGGCGCGGCGTGAGGCGATTCGGTTCTTCGGCTGGCCGGATCGTCATGAGCAGCGACTGGATCCGAGTCGCTACGAGCGGGCCGAGGATTATCTTTTCCATCAGGCCCGGCTCTGTCTGCATGAACTGCCTAGCGCCGAGGTTCCACCGCTCAATGCGGCCGATGAACGCAAGCGCGCCGCGGCGGCGGTTCGCCTGGGCGAGCTGCTGCGCCAGCACCAAGCCTTCCACGAGCTGGTTCGCGCCACTGGCGCGCTGACCGATCTGAGCGTGCTGGCCGAGGACTGGCAACGGCGTTTGAACCTGCCGAGCCCGGAGCAGGCGCAGCGGCTGCTGACCAGTCTGACCTCGCTCGTGGCCGCAGCCCGTCTGTGGTCTGATCGCGCAAGCGAGAACCCGAAGCAGTGGTGCCAGCCCTTCCTTCAGGTTCGCCAGCAGCTATGGCTCCGCGAGCTGCGCCGCCTCGTGTGCTCCGTGCCCAAGGATGATGAGCAACCCGCGATTCGCTTTGCCGATGATCTGCAAAACCCGCAGAAGCCGCTGCATTTGCCGTTGCTACATTGCCGGGCGTGCCACATGGCCGCCTGGGGTGCAGTGGCGAGAAAGGGCGATAGCCATCTCAACGCGGATTTGCAGTCCTTCTACCAGGCGTGGTTTCAGTATTCGCCGCAATCCACGCTACTGGTGCCGCTGGCGGACGGGCAGAGTATCGACGCTCTGGCGCGGGGCTTTTGTTCGCGTTGTCTGCGCCTGCAGCCGGACCCGAGTAGCGTCACAGCGTGCGCGGAGTGCGGCGGCGAAACGCTGCGCCGGGTATGGCTGCCGGACATGGTAAGGCCCAAAGGCTCAGGCGTGCACGAGCGTCTGCAGTGCCACCACGATTGCCCGGAATGCGGCGCGCCGGAGTCTCTCGCCATCGTGGGCTACCGCGCGGCGACGCTCACCAGCGTGATGACGGGGCGATTGTTCGCCACCCCCTACAACGATGATTTCAAGCTGATTGCCTTTTCGGATTCGCTGCAAGATGCAGCCCATCGAGCCGGCTTCCTCGGCGCCAATACCTGGCGTCACGTTATCCGCCAGGCCATGGCCGGCTGGCTGCGCCAGCAACCCATGGCGCTGTCCCTGCAGGAGATGACCGAGCTGCTGCCGGCGTTTTGGCGCGATCGAATCGGCCATGATGGGCGTTTTTGCGGCCTTTTCTTGGCGCCGAACATGGCCTGGCTAGAGGATTACCGAGCGCTGACGGCAAGCGGGCGGTTACCCGCCGGCAGCGATCTGCCGGACCTGGTCAGCAAGCGCCTTGCCTGGGAGTGCGTGGCGGAATTCGGGCGGCGCGGCGCCCTCGGGCGCTCGCTCGAGCGCACGGGTATGGCCGCCGTCGGGCCGGACCAGACCCGGCTCACCTCGGCTATCCAGGCGCTGGCGGCACGGCTGCGCGAAGAAATAGCCTGTCTGCGCGATGTGGCCGACGAGGTGTTCGTGCATTTTGTGACAGGCTGGCTGCACCCTATGCGGCAGGCGGGGGCGATCTTTGATCCAGTGCTGGAGAGCTATCTTTCCCATAGCGGCAAGGACTACCTGCTCAACCGACTTCACTGGATGCCAGGCTTCGGGCGCTCACAGCGGCCGCCCGCCGCGGTCACGCTACGGCACGTGGCGAACAACTTCGAGGCGCTGGTGCTGACCAGCCGCGACACCTGGGCGGTGCGCTGGCTCAAGAAGACGCTCGCCCGGGATGCCGTGTTCGCGGCGGCGGAGGCACGGCAGATATTTCAGCTCTCGTTACAGGCACTGACCCGTACGGGCTATCTGATCGAGCGAGCGGCGGGTGGCGAGAGCGTTTATCTGCTGAATCCGGATCGGCTGTCGATTAGCGCGCGGAGCCTGAGCGCTGAGTGCAGTCAGTGCCGGCATACCCTGAGCTTCGCGCCGGATTCGCGTGGCCTGTATGCGGGCCTGCCCTGTTTGCGCCCGCAGTGCTTGGGTGTGTTGGAGCGGCTCGCCGAGCCCGAGCGCACCCAGGATTACGGTATCACGGCGCCGCGCCGGCTGGTGCCAAGCGAGCACACTGGGCTGTTGCCTCGAGATGTGCGCGAGGCGGTAGAGCGCTCCTTCATCGAAGGCGCCGAGCCCTGGGACATTAACCTGCTCTCCGCGACACCGACCCTGGAGATGGGGATCGACATCGGCGCGCTGTCCTCGGTGTTCCTGTGCTCCGTGCCGCCGGCGGAAGCTGCGCATCAACTACCGTACGACGGAGCAGATTCGACGCCTCGCAACGGCCGTGCTCGAAGGCGTGGATATGGATGATCTGGATGACGGCAGCGATCGGGTCATCGGTTACCGCTCGCTTATTCAAGGCCGGCCGCCGGTGCTCAACGGATTTGATACCGAGCAGGAGGAAGGCAATTGGGTCGCCCGTCAGATCGAGGGTCTGCTCGCCGACGGAATGCGATCTCAGGACATCTGTGTGGTGGGGCGGACCACCACACAGCTCAAGGGTATCAACGACGTGTTGAAACAGCGTGGCCTGGAGCCCCGGCCCATCAGCCGCGACTCGGCCGAAAACACTCAGATTCCGGGTGTGCGCTTGGCCAACATGCATCGGATCAAGGGCCTGGAGTTCAAGGTCGTATTCCTGGTCGGCATTCGCGCTGGGGTAGTGCCGCTGGCGCTGTCCGTGGCGGCGACGGAAGATCCTATGGAGAAACGCGCCCGAGATATCAATGAAAGGGCTCTATTGCATGTAGCCGGGACCCGTGCGGTGCACTCGCTCTATATCAGCTGGGCAGGAGAGCGCAGTCCCTTGATTAGGGCCTGGTGACATCTCCGGCGTGTGCCGCTCCTAGCCCCCATCGCGGCCACGGCTTTCAAAGGTGTCCATCCTATAGAGATCCAGCCGGGGACGATCGACACGGCTGGGTATGGCGGCGGTCACAACGATGCGGCGTTCGCTCCGTTCGCGATCCCAGATGATCTCTTGGAGCCTCAGGCCAACGACTGCCTCGGGCAACCCGGTTACCGGTTCTGGTTCGTGCTGCGCGATCAGGTTCCCGCGCTCGTGTTCGAAGCAGCCTATGCCATTGGGGCATATACTTTGAAGACAATCGGTGAGCACACCGGGGTGCATTATGCGGCGGGCATTCGAACCGCCCGCGGCACGATGTAGCAAAGCACGCTTTGACCCTATCGCGTATGGCCTACCGCAGAGGAGTCTCGCAATGGCAATGATCAGCGGAAAAATTGAGCGCCTCGTGGTGTTACTGGATGAAGGCGAATCCGCTTATGAGGCCGCACTGCTCATGTCAGAGAAGGGCATAGGCTCGGTGGTGGTGACGCGCGCATCCCAGGTCATCGGCCTTTTCACGGAGCGTGATCTGATGCGTCTGGTGGTCGTGAAACACCGTGACCCGGCAGCGGTCAGAATCAAGGATGCGATGCGCACGGATATCGTGCGCGTGGCACCGCGGGAGGAAGTTGCACATTGCATGGAGCTCATGAAACAGAATCAGTGTCGGCATCTGCTCGTCTTCGATGGCGATGCCTTCGTCGGTATCATTTCGTTGCGCGATCTCCTGCTGCTATTGGTCGAGGAAAAGGAGGAGCTTATCCGTCAGCTCACCAGGTACGTCGCGAGCTGACAACGCCCCGGAGATTTGGAAGCGTGACAACGAAGTCGTTAGGCGCAGTGAGGCTTATGCGTGAGTTCCGTGACAGGCGTAGTTAGTGCCCGGCCGAAAACCCCAAAACTCCAAAAACCAGCGCGCGCCCCAGGCGC
>JAKDMQ010000367.1 GCA_030452265.1 Nitrococcus sp. | reverse complement strand
TAATATCAATTCGTTGATGACGATTTCCATTGACCACACTCAGGGAACATCCGCTTCAACACGCACCCGCCGGCGCGTCTTCGAGGCAGCCATCAGACACACCACCCCAAACCTATCGGCGCGCCCCTTAGCCGCATCGCCCGACCAACGAGGTCGCAAGCGGCGCCGATGAGCGTGAACTGCCATCGCTCCTGCTTTTGTCAATCCGCTCTGCTTCGATGAGACCAGTCCTAGCCTAACCGCGGCTCTTCACGCGGCCAAGCGGGTCATGTTTGACCCATGCTGGGGTCAAAAGAACCCAGAAAACTTCTCTATTTATTAGTAGGTTGTCTCGCGCCGAATTCCAATGTGGGTAGATTTTCACCCACACCATTACAGACGAGCCCGGCACCAGCGCAACCACACTGAATCTAAAAGCGCCCAAAATGCATGGAATCACTCGCCCGCTACTGTTGGCCCGATCCAGCTGAAGCTACCCGTAGGTCGTTGTTCCACCGAATAATTACTGAGTTGTATGTAATGAGATGATTTTAACTCATACCGAGGTAACCAGCCACTAATCTACCCCCGTAAAAAGGTCAATTATTTCCTTTCATTCAATGACATAAGATATTCTGGCTATGCAGACAACTGGCCTGCCCGCTACATCCTGAGCGCAAGGGCAATACTCCATCCTACAAAACACAATATCTCGTAGCACGGGCGACCAAATGCATAGCCCAGCAGAACGTTTTATGTATGGCATGACACTTGCTTCCATTAAAGCACGGCTGACGAATCCACTTGTCAACCTAACCACAACAGCAGCCGCGGTTCTGTTGCGCTGCATGCAGAGGAGGATGCACTAATGAGTACACCGGATATTTCGGAGGCGCAGATTGGAGTTCATGTTGGCGCGTCGGCGCAAGTAGCAGAGGGCCTGCAGCCTGTCCCTGCCGACGCATTGCGGATCACGATGGATGGGCAATCCGGAAACCCAGTGGAGTCTACGGCCCCTGGAGCCGTTCGAGCAGTCTCCACCGACCATTGGGGGGCATTCAGCGTCGAGAAGTTTGCGGCAGCCAGCGATTTATTCAAAACTCATGAAGACGCACAGGGCTGGCTTGATTACGTCGAGAACTTCCAGACCCGGAACTTCTGGTACAAGGATGCTGGTGTCGCACCATGGGCCTACTATGAGCAGTACGACAACTGGCAGGATACCTATGGCATGGACGCGGTTGTGGCCGTGTACCACTCGGGACACGGCGCAATGGATGGCAATGGCGTATTCTACGCCGCGATGGGAAGCAATTGGGGCGGACTAGGCACGAACGCGGTTTCCTCGAACATGAAGCTCGGCAACGAGCAGGCCCGCTACATTTTTTGGTCTACCTGTTTTTCGCTTCGCGTGCTCGGCGGGCATAACCCGATAAGGAGCTGGAACAACGCTAACCTTGGGTTTCGCATGCTGTTCGGCTACGAGACCACGAGCGTGGACAAACCCAATTACGGCTCAGCCTTCTGGAAGCAATGGAACAAGAACAAATCGTTCAGTCAGGCATTCCTTGATGCGAGTTGGTATGATGTTTCGACGCATCAGGCGCCTTCTGTAACCGCCTGCGGAGGAAGTGCTGCTGACGCGCAGAACCGGCTTTACACTGAGCACAAATTCAGCCGGCATGCAGTCAGCCGCGACTATTGGCATTGGCGATGGTATTACGCTGCTAGATCAGCACTTGGTACCCGCCCGCTAAACCAGCGACTCCCACAACGGATCGCCACCGCCCATTTGGTATCCGAATCTGCTAATGGCCGCCTCATCCAAGGCATTGTGAACCGCATCCCGGTAGGCGTCGCTGTGCCAGCGGAAGTTATGGCCAGTCCTTCCGGGGTCATTGTGATCTCCGAGGCGGACCGGCATATCGCTGTCGATCGCAATGGCACGTATGAGGCCCAATTCGGGGCGCCCAACCTCGAAAGCCGCAATGAAATGCAATTGAGCGCAGCGATTGGCAAGGCCCAGGACATCGTGCGCCAATTTGGGCTCGACCGCAACGATATCGCTTTTGACCGCGTGTTCCACAAATACGATTGTGCCGGCACCATTAAGGGCAGCGGAGAGATCGGTAATCCGCGGCTGTGTGAAACAGTTGTCCAATTCACGCAACTGATTGACGGAGTTCCTGTAATCGGGCCCGGCGAAGGCAAAGTATCGGTAACACTCGACAATGACCAGAATGTAACGGCTATCGTTGACCGGACCCGTACCGTTGCAAAGCTGGTAGAGGGTTTCAACGCTGCCCCGGCTCCGGTGACCTCCCTAGACAGTAGCGTTACCATACCG
>JAKDMQ010000141.1 GCA_030452265.1 Nitrococcus sp. | reverse complement strand
ATTTCCGCTATGCCGCCGAAACCGAATGAGGCTTTTTCAACGTACTCCTTAGTAACACTGCCTGAACGAACCCTTTCAACTCGGGGAGAAGATATCTGTCATCTATTGGGGAATTCGATGGTGGATTTCGTTTCCGCCAAGTTTCATGTAAGCTTACCTCTTTTCGATTGTTCTTATGAACGACATCCAGAAGACCTATGTTACGCCCCCAATCGACCAGCGAATGCCGAGATTCGTTACTAGATGGCTCTGCCCGCGCTCCGAATTCATCAACTACTCGTTTCAATTGAAGGGATTTTACATCCTTATGGTGACGCAGCCCGGACACGAGCACGGTGGCTGTCATTTTATCCAGCATGAATTCGGAAACCCATTTGCGGCGTATACTGTATTCGGGGACATAGCGTTCAAGAAACTCTAGTAAATGGGCGACAAAATACTGGGTCTTCTTGTTGCGGTGCCATAGCCGTTCTCTCCGTATCGATATGCCCGAAGCCATCGACAACCGACCTCTGCGCTGGTCTCTGCGTCCGCGCGGTCGCACAAAAAATGGGGAACGATCGCTCCTACGTCCACGAGTTCATCAAGCGCTTGGGATAACTCATATTTTCCGATGAGTTTCTTGGCGTTAATCAACCTATAAAGTTCGCCAATACTAAAGCCGACTGACAAGCGGCGGCGACGATCTTCGCGTAGCGCCCTTTTTTTGCGCTCATGCTCCACATAGGTAATGTTAAACAATTCGCTTATCAAGTCAGCGGCCCGCATGTTCTCCCCTTTGAGACCCATAAACCAACGCTGGGATTTCTCGAACAGAATATTGCTATCCAGGCGCTGAGTGATGTCTTGGCCAACGGCTTCTTTGACGCCGGTTGTCCTAACGCCTACGATTGGTAACTCGCTGGACCAGCGGAGCAACTTACCTAGCCGCTCACCAACCAGACGACCGACGTGTGGACCAAAAGCATATCGTAGATCTTCGGTGGCCCAAACTAATTCGGATTGCTCTGTAGCTAGTACCTCATCTAGGCGAAAAAGGTTCCACGCTTGACCAAGAACATATATTGCGCTTAGATAATATATCAGTGCATACGCACGATACGAGTTGGCATTTACTTCAGGATCAGGAACACAGAAGTCTTGATTTAATACGTCTTTAAATAGATTGTAAAAGGGATCCCCAGGCGAAGACTGCATATAGTCGTTGTTACCAGCCGGTCCAATGGTCCATTCGAACACAAACATAGGGACAATTCGTACAACCCCTAAATCGAAATAAAAACGAAGTTTTGCAAGTCCAGAGGGAACGGCTCTCGGGGATTCCAAAAAAGGTGGCCAGATGTTATAGTCTGACAGGTCGACGCTAATGCTAATATTAGTATCTAGCGGTTGGACGTTCCAAACAGCGTCTGGTGAGAGGTGACGTGACTGAAGAGTTTTCAGAAATATATTTGGCTCAATTCGTGAACGCGCTGATACGATCGGATAGTCAATATCAAACGGTTTCCCCAGGCCGACAATTGCGCCGGCTAGCGAATTGTTAAATGTTGACGCCTGTTTGAACGTAAGACCTAACGCATATTTCGGGCATACCAAATCCGTATTGAGCTGGTTGGTATTGATGGCAATTGCGTAGGGGACGGCTTGGCCACCGCAAGCAGCGACGAGTTCGCATACGTATTTCAGAGTACTGCCGTAAATAGCAATGTCGTCTACAACTGCGACTTCCTCCCCTTGGAAAAAGTCCGGTGGCAGAAAATAAAGGCTCTTGTCGGTCAATACTTCAATGTCATCTAAGTACGCTCGGAGTGGGGTACGTTGACAGATATCGAAAAGCCGGGGTCCTTTTCTAGCGAGGGCTACAACATGCCGCGTGCCGGTTGAACGAATATCTCTCAGAACTAGCTCAACTGCCTTGTAGTAGCGGGGATCAAATGTTGCTTTTTCTATCATAGTTGTCCGTTCCTGGTGGTGCCTCAAGCTAAGAAGTTCAAGTGTAAAGGATAGCCTATGTTAAGAAGCCCGTTCTCCATCAACCCCTGACCGCCAGCTTATGGCCGGAGAACTTAACCGCTATCCCGGTAGCCCGTAGCGGGCGTTCGGGACCAAGCTTCTTCTCTCCGGCTCTCTGGTTGCTCGCCTGGTGCTGGCACTTGGGGCGTCGCTGCGCCGTTTCTTAGCCTCAGCCTAGCGCCTGGATTGCTCTCCGCGTTTGGGTAGGGTAAGCCGAAAAACGGCTGTCAGCGCCTCTTTAGCCGCTTCTCGGCAGTGGCATGAATAGCGTTGTGGTTATGTCTGACGGTCGCCGGCGCTTCCTCGGTGGTGGCGTGGTATTGCGCGGCCGCGGTGGGCGCCAGTGCCGGCTTTGGCCTTCCGGGTTCTCTCGTTTGTCAGTAATCGTCAACCCATGCGTGTCAACGTCCGGTGCGTTCACCAGCGTCGCCATTTCAACGGCCAACGCCGCAGCGTCAGGCCACTCTCCGTTACCGCGTAAGCGCCATGATCAAGTAACCCTCAGCCATCGTTGCTGAAGCTCTTGTGCTTCCATCGGATGGGTCACCTTCACGGAATATATCGATACTGATATATTCTCAAGGTATCCCTAGTGATCAATCGACGCGATGGCTCGTAGGCAGGCTATGGTTTCATATGCAAATATCCGCTGTTCTCGCGGAAATTCTGGTATGATCCTCTGGTCGGCAGAGAGGTGTATTGGTAAATCCGCTATTTGAACGGATGTTTGCATATGATTCCCGACCAGCGCTCAGCTTTCTCCTCCTATGTAACGCGCCTCCTCTCGTATGGACAGGTCGTGTTTACCCGCGCGCGGGCGCAGGAAGCCCTCGGGATCAGCAAGGGCGCTGTGCTGGATGCGGCTGAGAAGCTGCAAAAGCGCGGACATCTGATCAGCCCGCGCCGTGGTATTTACATCATCGTCCCGCCACAGTACCTCGCCTGGGGCGCGCCGCCGCCGTCCTGGTATATCGATGCCCTCATGCGCCATGAGGGGCGGTCTTACTATGTCGGGTTGCTGAAGGCCGCCGAATTGCACGGCGCTACCCATCAGGCCGTCATGGAGTTTCAGGTCGTGACGGACAAGCAGTTGCGCCGGATCAGAGCCGGGCGCGCCGCGCTCGCATTCTATTACCGCAAGGATATGGACGCCGTCGCGGCCGGCATCGAAGAGCACAAGACGGATACGGGGCGCATGAAGGTTTCTTGCGTCGAATTGACGATGCTCGACCTGCTACGCTACCCGCATGTCGGCGGTGGTCTCGATCACATCGTCACCGTTCTCTCCGACCTCGCGGAACGCGTTGACGCCAAGAAACTCGCTACGCTATCCGGCGCTTTCGAACGTTCAGTCGCGCAGCGGCTCGGCCATTTGCTCTGCCGGCTCGGCTACGAGGAGAGCACGAACACCCTCCATGACGTCGTGCTGCAGGGTCCCGACCTGCCGTGGGTCGAGCTCGAACCTGCGCAGGCCGGTGCCGCCGTTCGTTCACTGCCGCCTGTAGAGCGCGACGAACGCTGGCGCGTTACGGTGCGGCGCGTTCTGGAGCCGGACGCATGATCCCGGCGATGAACATCATCGCCTGGGGTCACGTCGCGCCGTGGGCCGAGCAGCGGCAGATCGAGCAGGATCTCATTATCAGCCGCGCGCTCGTCGAGCTTTTCAGCGATGATTTCCTGAGGGGGCAGCTGCGCTTTCGGGGCGGCACGGCGCTCAATAAGCTGCTCTTTCCCGCGCCGTTGCGTTATTCCGAAGACATCGATCTGGTCAGGACGACGCACGGCGGCATCGGCCCGATCCTCGACCGTATCCGCGAAGTGCTCGATCCGTGGTTCGGGCACGCGGCCTTCGATCAGAGTCCGGTTGCACCCAAGCTGAATTTCCGCGCTGACGCCGAGGACGGCGGTCCGCCGCTGCGGCTCAAGGTCGAGATCAATACGCGCGAGGAAATGCTTGCCACGAAGCTACGCGCTCTTTTGCAACGCGATCAAGGGCGTGACCTTCTCGACCTTTCACATGCACTCGGCGTGTTCGAGAAACTGGATACGGCGCGTGTCGCAACGATCTTCGCGCGCTATCTGGCGGCACAGGATCTCGTGATCTCGCGGGCGCAGGCCGAGGAGCGGATGTTCGCCAAGCTCGCCAATCCCGGTTTTCTCGCGGACATCCGGCCACTGGTTGCGCCCGATGAGGCCGACCGCCTGAGCGATGAAGCCATGAAGTCCGTGTTTGCCGCCGTGCTCTCCTCCTTCATCGCGCACATTCCCGGGCACCAGTGGGCACGCACAGCGGAGATGAGCGAACGTTACGGCGTTGTTCTGTGATGCGCAGGGCGGCTAGACGGAAGGATAAAGCGCCACATTGAGGGATTCTGAAATTATCCGACGCTGGGGTTTCTGGCGAGCCAACGTTAATTTCGCTGCAACGCTACATATTGTGCCGTCGAATCGGGAGATGAATGCATGCGAATTAGACATGATCTGGACACGAAGGCTACCTAAGCTATTGAAAGCTAATAAAACATTGAGGGTTCGAATCCCTCCCTCTCCGCCAATACTATAATAAAAACAGATAGTTACAGTTATATTTTCCATCCGTCCATCCAAGCGTCCATCAACCTGAAAACGCTTGACTAGCACACGTGGGCACTCGTTACCGCTGTAACAGCGGCACCCACAAAAAACCCGGCGCGCGGCCGGGTTCTGCTGATGGTCGGTTACTCTGGCGAGGTCAGCTCGCCGCTAATCGTCGAGCCAAGCCTTATTCAGCGCCTGGATGCTGTCTACCGGGAGGCCATGCTCCATCCATCGCGCGCGCCGGTTCGATAGAGGAAAGCTCGTAAAGCTCGTCGGTCTCAGCTTGCAGCCGAGCGAGCTGGTCCGCGACCAGGAACAGCACGCTTGACTCGAAGGGCTGCGCGCTCTGCGCGGCTATCTCCCTTACCGCGGTTTCGCAGCTGTTGATCGACGCGCTAATGATTTCAAGACGCCTGGATAGGCTACGATCGTCGTCAGCCATGGCCGTATCTCCTCGCTAGATAGGGTTTTGGTCAGGCGGTCCGGGTGCGTCCTACACCCTGGCCGCCGCTTCGGCAAAGGATGCCGGCGCAAGCGACACAAGCTTGAGCGGTTATCGTGGCCCTCACGCTATCCAACCGTTGAGCCGCCCGAGCCGGCGCCAGGCGGCCGCCCTTGAGGCCGGGTTGCGTAAACTACCGGTAGCAATACCCCGCAGGATAAGCTATCCTATCACTACCGGAAGCAATTATGGGGAACACACCATGCGCGCATCCCGAGCCGAGAATCAGCGGCGGTTCCGCGCCAAGACGGACAAGCAGCGCATCGAGGTCTATCTCGCACCGGAGGTTGTCGCGGCGCTGGACGCCATGGCGGGCACTCGCGCGCAGGCGATAACCGACCTCGTAGCGCAGGCAACTACCGGTAGTAACCCGCCCCGAGATCAGGCAGAACCTGCTACCGGTAGTAACACAACCCGAGATCGGGTAGAGCCTACTACCGGTAGTCGCAGGCCGATTCATTCCACTGCGCAGATGGTGGCCGCCACAAAGCCGCCCAGGCGCACGTTCCTCCTGGACGACGGCACCGCGATTACGGTCAACGCCATCAAAACCGCCAAGGATTACTACCGGCACACGTTCATGGTGAACGGCCGGCGCATCAGCCGCGCCAACTTGGAGCGCAAGCTCGCGCAGTAACTACCGGTAGTCGATTGCCCAGTTTGTAATGTAAGTAATGTATTACGTAGTACATTACATGTTGCCTTGTGTTGTAATATACGGTAGCGTATTACGCACATTACAATACAACGCAGCAGGAGACCGACATGGCGACACAGGAACAGGTGAGCCGCGCAGCGGACGCGCTCGCGGCGCAGGACAAGAAGGTAACGGTGGCGACGGTGCGCGAGGCCCTCGGCGCCGGCTCGTATTCAACCTTGAGCCCCATGCTGCGGGCCTGGCGCGAGCAGCATCTAGCGCAAGTGGCGCTCACCGAGGCGCTGCCGGGAGAAGCCGAAGAGGCTGGGCGCAAGGCGGCGGCCGCCATCTGGCAGACGGCCATGGTCCACCTCCAGCAGCGCGCCGAGCGAGTAGAGCAGGCCGCCGAGGAGCGGATCACCGAGGCGATGGCCGAGCGCGACGAGGCCATGGGAGAGGTGCAGCGCCTCGAGGACAAGCTCGGCCACGCGAACAAGTATACGGTAGCGCTCCAGGAGCAGCGTGAGGCCCTCAGCGCCCAGGTGAGCGAGGCAAAGGCCACGATTGAGGGGCTGCGCGAGCGGCTCGAAGCCGAGAGCACAGCACACGGGCGCACCGGCGAGAAGGCCGAGCGCGCGCATGAGCAGCTCGCCGGCGAGCGCGCGCGCGCCGAGGCGGCCGAGAAGGGGCTCGCCACCGAGCGCAAAGAGCACGATGGCACGCGCTCGGCGCTTGTCGAAGAGCGATCCCGCGCCGATCGCGCCGAGCAGCGCGACGCCGATGCGCAGAGCGCGCTTACCGAGCTGCGCGCCGAGCACAAGGAGCTGCACCAGGCGTTGTGCGTGGCGCGCGAGGAAGCCGCGCAACTGCGGGGCCGGCTAGTCCAGGCCGAACCGCAGGCGAGCTAATGCGTAGCGCGCGGGCATTTCGCCTTAGTCTCGAGGCGCATGCTTAGGCTTTCTTCGCTTAATTCGCTTCTTTCGCATACCGGCGTAGACGCCACACCCGACCTGGCTTCACTCACCCAAGCGACGTGCGAAATAAGCGAATTAAGCGAATTAAGGCCTGGGAGGCGCGGCGGCAGCGACAGGGCGCGGCGCAAAAAGCGAAAAAAGGCGCGGGAGGCCATGGTCAGGTGCTGCAAGCGAAGCGCTTGCGCAATGCGCGCCCTGCTACACCCGATAGGCTCCGCCCTGGCTTAGCACGCCGGCATTAGTGTCGCTCTGATATCAGGAGCAAGGGAATCAGCCACATCAACCCGGAACCGGAACCCCCTATAGCCGGGCATATCTGTAGAAAAATCAGGGTCCGAATTACCCGTGAGGCGGATTGCTCGGAGTACCTTTTACAGCGCAGGCCGGCCGCCGCGGCAGAGACAGAAGAGAAGACTCCAACCGCGGCCCCAGCCAAACTTGTTGTTACGCGCCTTCGTTGCGGTACAGCGCGCGCCAGTCGATCGCCGCAGCGCCAACATCAACGCGCACTTTCCAGGCGACTACATCGCGGTTGAACTCCTGCTCTTGATCCACGCTCGGCTGTTGCCCGTCAAGATTCGCAACCTCGATTGTGTCGTGAACAGTCGGGTCGCCCGCGAGATACCAGGCGGTTGCGGAGTCGTCGTCGAGCCTCGGTTCTACCACCAAAAGCAACGACTTAATCCACGTTGGCACGACGTCGGCGGCTTGTGCCGGCGTGATAGTGCTGAGCAGCTGCTCGGCCGTGACCTCGAGCGCGGTCGGCACGATCAGATAGCGCGGCGTGATGTTGAGATACCCCGTCCCCCCGATACCCGTTTGCCGGCGCATCGCGCTTTTCGCTGTGCCTAAGGTCGCGACGCTTGGCGCGGCGCCGGATCCGCTAGCGACATCGTTGCCGTGGTTGGTGGCGTCGAACAGCGGGTTGGCATCGCGCATGTTGGCGTTGGCCGTGAGAAGCGCGTAAACGATATCCGACTCCTTGCGCGCCGCGGCCTGGCCGAGCGCAAGCGGCAGTCGCACGAGCTCGCCCAGATCGTCGTTGATCAACGCCTGGCGCGTAATGGAAAGGATTTTTCCATAGGTCGCCAACTGAATCGCTTCCTTGGCATCGCTCAGCGAGCCATATTGGTACTCCGCCCCTTCAACGACCTTCTCTAGGCCGGGCGCCGCGGAAAGCGCCACACGGTAGGCTTGCTTGAAGTCGGCCAGCGTGCTCGGTCGGGTCCAGAGTCTGTGCGTCACCACCTCCTGCGCCCCGAACCCGAGCATGGCCGCCTTGTGCGCCACGTCGGCAAGCAGGCTCGGCAGGTCGCTGCTGGTCATCGCGCGAGTGAGCATTGACTCATTGCTCCAGCCGCGGGAAGTAGCGCCGGATCGGCTCAAGCAGGTGCGCGCCAGGTCCATGATGCCGGCTCCGCGCATATCCACGGCGCCCGGATGCGGGTCGGGAACGCTCACACCATAGCGCACCAGCATCCCGTCAACGACCGCCTGGCGAAAATCATCGCGGGTCTCACCAGCGCTCATACGCGGCAACGGGCGAATTTGCGCCATGGGGTCGGTCACCGGCTCAACGCCGCGGCCAAGCTCGTCGAGAAGCATTTTGCGCGCCTGCTCAATCGTGATGCTGGAATCATCGAGGCAGGCCTCCATCACGGCGCGCACCCCCTCGCGATTCTGAAACGCTTCGAACAAACCGCGCACCTCGGCGCGGCGCGAGGTCTCCCGGCGCTGAAAGTCCTGCTCGCGCGTATCCGGCTGACGGCTATCTTGTTTCGTGTCTGTCACGATTGAACCCTCAATATCGGTGATGTGGAAGGTTTGCGGTTCGTCTGCGCCGCGGCCAATGCCCACGCTGGTATCGGCGGGAATATCCACCATCGAGAGCTCCACGGGCTCCCAGCGGGTAACCCGGTAGGTCGGCAGTTTTGCCGCACGCTCCTTTTGCAGCTCCCGCTCGTGCACGCGATAGCCGACCGAGACGTTGCGCAGCACCCCGTCCTGGATGTCCTGCCAGATCCCGTCGACCTCGGCGCGCTTGCTGATCCTAATCTCGGCATGGCCGCGCCCGCCCTCGATCCAGGCCCGCTCCACCACGCCAAGGCGCTTGTCGGCGTCAAAACGGTCGTGGTTGTAGAGCACCGGCGCGCCCGCGTTCACGCGCGTTAGGTCGACTTCGCCAGTGGCGTGGCCGAGGATCTCGGTCCACGGCTCGGAGAAGAACGAACTGCGCGTTACCGGCTCCTCGCTCGAAAAACTCACGCGAAGCAGCCGGGTTGACTCGTCAATGATCGCATCGGGCGGAATATCCGCGCGCCGCGTCAATGTCGGCCCGTGCAGGCGTTGCCTACGTGTCGGCATGGATGCCTCCGGTTGTGGACTTGCCGGCAGTATCCGCGCGGAGCTACTTGCACGAAAAGGCCGGGCTTTCTCGCAAGATTTTCCATAGGTGCGTGGGATTACTCGGCAGCGAAAGCCCGGTCGCGGCGGCGCGCTCAATCTGGCGCTGGAGCTTCCCCTGCAGCGCCGTTAAAGGCGCCGGCGCCACCCGGCCGCTTCGCTGGTAACGCCGAATCGCATCACAAAGGTTGCCGATACGACGCCAGCGGCTGGCCTGCGGATCGCCGCCATGAGCGTGCGCGAGCGCGGCGAGGAGCGCCGCGTTGCGCTGCTCCAGCGCCGTCAGCGCTTGGATGGTGGAAACCCCGTTACCGCGCAGCCCTAGGCAGGCGCAAAGCGACTTGCGCCCACGCGCCTCGCGGAACTCATCGAGCGCCGCGGCGAGCTGATCGGCCAGGTCGTCGGGCAGCTTGCGTGTGGCCGCCGCCACCATCAACCGCCGGTAGATGTCGAGCGGCGTCACTTCTTCACCGGCCGCAGGCCGTTCTGGCGGTGCAGCGCTTGG
>JAKDMQ010000366.1 GCA_030452265.1 Nitrococcus sp. | reverse complement strand
CCACGATCGTGCCTTTGCAAACGCCGTTGCAGTCGCAGATCTGGGCGGAATCCGGCAGGTTCGCGGCCTGCCGGACGCCGCCGTGGCCGGCATCACCCAGGTGGGCTTGGCCGAACAACAGACTGCCCCGGATATCGCTGATGGGGGTCGCATCGCGCATCAGTTGGTAGTACCAGGAGCCGTCGCCGGTATCGCCGTACATCACCGCCCCGACGATTTGCTCGTCCCGCACCACCAGCTTCTTATAGACACCGGCAGCGGCGTCCTGCAGCACCAGCTCCTCACAGCCCCCACCGCCCTGAAAGTTGCCGGCGGAGAAGAGATCCACACCAGTGACCTTGAGCTTGGTGGATGTCACCGAGCCCTTGTAGTAGCGGTAGCCCAGCCCGGCGAGCTGATTGGCACAGACCTTGGCCTGCTCGAACAAAGGCGCGACCAGTCCATAGCACTGACCGCGATGCTGCACGCACTCGCCCACGGCATAGATGGACGGATCAAAGGTCTGCAGGGTGTCCGAGACCACCACCCCGTGCTCGCAATAGAGACCCGCCCGTTGCGCCAGTGCCATGTTGGGGCGGATGCCAACGGCCATAACGACCAGGTCCGCCGGAATCTCCACGCCATTGGCAAAGCGCACCGCCTGCACCCGCTCATCGCCCACGATCTCGGCCGTCCGGGTCTCTAGCACAAACCGCATGCCGCGCGCCTCAAGGGAGCGCCTGAGCAAGTCCCCGGCGGGTCGATCCAGTTGGCGTTCCATCAGAGTCTCTTCCAGATGCACCACGGTGACCGCCATGCCCTGTTTTATCAGCCCATAGGCCGCCTCCAGCCCCAGCAGGCCCCCACCGATGACCACTGCCTCCTTGTGGCGGCGGCTAGCGCCGAGCATGGCTTGCACATCATGGATGTCACGATAGCTCAACACCCCGGGAAGGTCTTTGCCCGGCACCGGGATGACAACAGGATTGGAGCCGGTAGCCAGCAGCAACCGGTCGTAGGGTGCCGAACTGCCGTCAGCGGCGATCACCCGGCGCTGCCAGCGGTCGATCTCGATCACCTCATGCCCGGTATGCAGCGTAACGCCGTTTTCCGCGTACCATTCCACGCGATTCAGCATGATGTCATCCAGCGTCTGTTCGCCGGCCAGCACCGGCGAGAGCAGGATACGATTGTAATTGCCGTAGGACTCGGCGCCGAAGACGGTGATGTCGTATCGATCGGGAGCGATGGCAAGTAGCTCTTCGATGACCTTCATGCCTGCCATGCCGTTGCCCACCAAGACCAGCCGCTCTTTACCCATGACCCAGGTCTCCAATTTGGGTTGACGCACGCCAATGCAGAACGTTAGGCAACTCCTGTGCCATACTGAAACATGTGGGATATGGTATTGTTTAATTGAGAATACTTGCGGGATCGACACAACCGAATCGGATGCCGAAAGGGCTCGCATAGTGCGCCCTGGCATTGGCTGCACCAAGATGGGCCGCAAAGACTGCAGAAAGTTGCGCTGAAGGTGCGGACATTCGTCCGCTCTGAGCCGCGGACGGTGAGAGCGTACTTAGAGCCAAAAACGGACATGCTGGACCCCACCTCGTTCACGACAACTCGCCGTCATGGCTCACTGCACCAGAATTCCGGATCGTTGCATGGGCCGCGTAGGATCACATCGCAACCGGCGCATCCATAGGAGCGCTAACGGTTTAAAACCGCATTCCTTACAATTGTCTGTGCGCTATCCGATTGCGGGTTGAATCGGCCGCGCCAGCGGTAGATTAGCTCGCCGCTTTTAGCAATCAAGAGCGTCTGTGGTATGCCGATCGTTTCGAATGTCCACACGATTCGTTTGTCTGAGTCATATAAAATTGGGAATGTAACGCCGACACTCTCGACAAACCGCCGGATAGCCTTCTCTTGTCCGCGCCCGTCCACGCTGACACCAAGGATGACCAATCCGTTATCCTTATATTCCTCATACAGCTTTTGCAGTTGCGGCATTTCCTCGCGGCACGGCTGACACCAGGTAGCCCAGATGTTGACCATGACCGTTTTTTCGCCCTTGAAATCGGAGAGCTGGACTGTTTCGCCGCCCAATGTATTAGCTAAATATTCCGGTGCCGGTTCGCCAATGGTAACGGCGCTGCTGCTTCCCTCGGAACTGCCAATTTTCTGATACACCCCGAACCCGATAGCCGCCAAGGCAACTGCCAGCACGATGATGAGGGTACCTTGCAAGCGGGTCATGTAGAGTTACGCAGCCTTGTACTAAGGAATACGCTGAAAAGGGCTCATTGGATTTTCAACGAACACTCGCCATGGCAACCCTCACGACGATTGCACGT
>JAKDMQ010000140.1 GCA_030452265.1 Nitrococcus sp. | reverse complement strand
GTGCCTGCCAAAAGGCGTTGCGAGAGGCCGAGCAGAAGATCGAAATTCTCCTGGGTAATGACGAGCAGGCTGCCGTCATGCCGTTTGAGGCGATAGACCATGACGAGTCTTGAGCGCAACCTGCCTGAGTATCAGGCCCGGGTGGAAGCCGCCCTGGAGCGCTGCCTGCCTCCGGCGCAGAGACATCCGGCACGGCTGCACGAGGCCATGCGCTACGCGGTTCTCGGCGGCGGCAAACGCATGCGCCCCTTATTGGTTTATGCAACCGGCGATGCGCTGCGTTTACCGCGGCAGCTCTTGGATGCTCCGGCGTGTGCCGTAGAGCTTATCCACTGCTACTCTTTGGTGCACGATGATCTTCCGGCCATGGATGATGACGACCTGCGCCGCGGCCGCCCGACCTGCCACCGCGCCTACGATGAGGTCACGGCGATCCTGGTGGGCGATGCCCTGCAGAGCCTCGCCTTTCGCGTGCTTAGCCATTGCGCGGACGCGGAGGCCGAGCTTGCGCCGCAGCGCCTGCGCATGATCGACGTGCTCAGTCTGGCGGCCGGCTCGCGCGGCATGGCCGGCGGGCAGAGCCTGGACCACGAAGCCGTGGGTCGCGAGCTTACGATGCCGGAACTGGAGGACATGCACATCCACAAGACAGGCGCGCTGATCCGCGCCAGCGTCAAGTTGGCCGCTCTGGCGGATACTACCTTGAGCGAGGCTCATACGGAGCGCCTCGACCATTATGCGAAATGCGTTGGCCTCGCATTTCAAGTCCAGGATGACATATTGGATGTGACCGGCGAGGAAGCGCGGCTTGGGAAGAGCCAGGGGGCGGATATCCGGCTTAACAAGCCGACCTACCCTGCCCTTCTTGGCCTTAGACAGGCGCAGGATTTCGCGCGTCGGCTCTGCCATGACGCCTTGGCGAACCTGCAGGACTTCGGCCCCGAGGCGGACTGCCTGCGCGAGGTGGCCGAATACATCGTCGCGCGGGATCATTGAATGTTGCCGATCCTACCCTATTACCCTAATATTCAACCGCGTGAATCGGGATTCAGCCATGAGCGCTCGCTATCTCCTGAGCGTAGTCACCGACTTCTCGGCCTCTCATATTCTGCACGGCCATCCTGGCAAGTGCAGCCGTCTGCACGGCCATAACTGGTCGGTTGAGGTAGAAGTCGAAGCGCGTGAGCTGGATCAGCTTGGCATGGCGATCGACTTCGCCGAGCTCAAGGCAGCCACACGGCAGGTTGTGGAGGCGATGGATCACCGCCATCTCAACGACCTCCCCGAGTTTGCCGGCATTAATCCGACGGCGGAACATGTAGCCGGTGCAATCTATCGAGCACTGCGCGGGCGGCTCAGCGGTCACCACGCTCGACTCAACGCCGTGACCGTCTGGGAAACCGCGTACGCTCGCGTTCGCTACACAGAGGAAGACTAAAGCATGGCCGAGGCGACAAAAAGTGCAGCCCTAGCTCTGCCCATAGAGGATGTCCAGGGACGCCAGGATAGCCGGCGCATTCCAATTAACAAGGTGGGCATCAAGGACATTCGCCATCCGGTTCGGGTACGCTCGCGCAATGGCGAGGAGCAGCATACCGTTGCGACTTTCAACATGTACGTGGACCTCCCGCATCACTTCAAGGGCACGCACATGTCACGCTTTGTGGAAATCCTGGAAGGCCACAATCGTGAGATCACCATTGCCTCGTTCAAAGCGATGCTGCGCGAGATGACGCAGCGCCTGAAAGCCGTTTCGGGGCATATCGAAATGCGCTTTCCCTACTTCATCCGCAAACGCGCGCCGGTATCGGGTGTAGAGAGCCTGCTCGATTATGAGGTGGCCTTCATCGGGGAAACCCATGGCGATCACATCGAGCTGACAGTAGAAGTTTTGGCGCCGGTCACCAGCCTATGCCCCTGTTCGAAGTCCATCTCCGAGCAGGGCGCGCACAACCAGCGCTCGCTCGTGACCATTCGCGCGCGCACGCGTGGCTTTATCTGGATCGAGGAACTGATCGAGATCGCCGAAGACAGTGCCTCGTGCGAGCTCTATGGGCTGCTCAAGCGTCCTGACGAGAAGTACGTCACTGAACGGGCCTACGCCAATCCCAGATTCGTCGAAGACATCGTGCGCGAGGTTGCGGCACGCCTCGAGACCGATGATCGCCTCGCGGCCTATAGCGTCGCCTCGGAGAATTTCGAGTCGATACACAATCACTCCGCCTACGCGCTCATCGAGCGCGATAAGTCGCTCACCGGCGGGGATTGCCACGGCTAATCGGTTCGTGCCCACGGGCACAGCGCTCTAGCGGCGCGTATCGGAGACTCGGCACTCGACGTGATTGAACAGCTTCGCAACATCGCCATCATCGCCCATGTCGACCACGGCAAGACCACCCTGGTCGACCGTCTTCTGCAGGCCTCCGGTAGTCTCCAGAACCGGGGGGCTCTGCCCGAGCGGGTCATGGATTCCAATGAGCTCGAACGCGAGCGCGGCATTACCATCCTCTCGAAGAACACGGCCATCGAGTGGCAGGGCTATCGGATAAACATCGTCGACACGCCCGGTCACGCCGATTTCGGGGGCGAGGTCGAGCGGGTCTTGTCCATGGTGGACAGCGTGCTGCTGCTGGTGGATGCCGTCGACGGACCCATGCCCCAAACCCGCTTCGTCACCGACAAGGCGCTGGCTCAGGGCTTTCGCCCGATTGTAGTGATCAACAAGATCGATCGGCCGGAGGCGCGCCCGGATTGGGTGCTAGAGCAAACCTTCGATCTGTTTGCCGAGCTGGGAGCGAGCGACGAACAACTGGACTTCCCAGTGGTCTATTGCTCGGCATTGAAAGGCTATGCCGGCCTGACAAAGCAAGTGCAAGCGGGGGATATGGACGCCTTGTTCGAGATGATACGCGATCATGTACCGCAGCCCGTGGTTGATCCCGAAGGGCCGTTCCAGATGCAGATCAGTGCGCTGGATTACAGTAGCTACGTGGGAGTGATCGGGATCGGGCGAATCAAGCGCGGGCGCGCATGGACCAACATGCCAGTGGTAACGATCGACCGCCAAGGTAAGCATCGCACGGGCCGCATTCTCCAAGTGCTCGGTTTCCTCGGCCTCAACCGCATTGAGGTGGCCGAGGCGCGGGCCGGCGATATCGTCGCTGTCTCGGGGGTAACGGATATAAACATCTCTGATACCCTGTGCGATCCCGGCGCCGTCGAGGCGTTACCGCGCCTTACCGTCGACGAGCCTACGATCGCCATGACATTCCAGGTGAACACCTCGCCGCTTGCCGGGCGCGACGGGCGCTACATCACCTCCCCTCAGATCCGGGAGCGCCTCGAGCGCGAGCTCCAGCACAACGTTGCCTTGCAGGTGGCGCAAACCGAGGATCCGGATAAGCTGCGCGTCTCAGGCCGTGGCGAGCTGCAACTCGCCATCCTGATCGAAAACATGCGCCGCGAAGGCTACGAGGTCGGCGTCTCCCGCCCCGAGGTCATCATGCGCGAGATCGATGGCGAGCGCCAGGAGCCTTGGGAACGCTTGGCCGTGGATGTGACCGAAGCGCACCAGGGTCCCGTCATGGAGAAGCTCGGAGCGCGGGGCGGCCTGCTACAGAATATGCGTCCCGGCAATCAAGGCCGCGTCCGCCTCGATTATCTGATACCGGCGCGCGGGCTCATCGGCTTTCGCACCCAGTTTCTCACCACGACCTCGGGCAGCGGGCTGTTGCACCATGTCTTCGATCATTACGCAGCGGTCAAACCGGGGCATTACGGCGAGCGTGCGAATGGAGCCATGATCTCCAATGCCGGCGGTCGCGCTCTGGGCTATGCGCTGTTCAATCTCCAAGAGCGCGGCCGACTGCTCATCGGCCCGGGGGATGAGGTCTACGAAGGCATGGTGATCGGTATTCACAACCGCGACAACGATCTGATAGTGAATCCGCTAAAGGCCAAGCAGCTAACCAACGTGCGTGCCGCCGGCAGCGACGAGAACATCGTCTTGACGCCGCCGCTGCGGCTCACCTTGGAGCAGGCGCTCGAGATCATCGATCAGGATGAAGTGGTGGAGGTCACCCCCAAGGCCATCCGGGTACGCAAAAAACTCCTTTGCGAGCACGAACGCAAGCGTGCCGCCCGCCGTGCCTGAGGGCGAGAGGCGTGCACGGGCTGCAAAACGCTGTCCTAGACCACCAGCGGCGGCTCATCGAGCGCGGCGGCCTGCTCGCGCAGCGCCAGCACATGCTCTTCCCAGTAGCGATCGCTGCCGAACCATGGGAAGGCGAGCGGAAAGGCCGGGTCGGACCAGCGCCGGGCGAGCCACGCCGCATAATTCATCATCCGCAGCGTGCGTAGCGCTTCAATCAGCAAAAGCTCGCGGCGGTCGAGCTCATAAAAATCCTCGTAGCCGGCAAGCAAATCCGAAAGCTGCAGAGTCATTTCCGCCCGGTCGCCCGAGAGCAGCATCCAGAAATCCTGGATGGCGGGACCGCGCAGACAGTCGTCCAAGTCCACGAAATGCGCTCCCGAGTCGGTCCAGAGAATGTTGCCCGGGTGGCAATCGCCGTGCAGGCGCAGCTCTCCAATCGCGCCAACGCGCTCATAACAGCGGCGGATCGATTCCAGCAGATCTCGACTCAATGTCTCGTAGGCGCTCACCAGGTGCGCTGGGATAAAACCCTGCTCGAGCAAGTACTGTCGCGGCGCGTCGCCGAAGCCGGCAATCCCCAGGGTCGGTCGATGCGCGAATACCCGGCAGGCACCCACCGCATGAATGCGCCCGAGAAACCGACCCAAGCGCTCGCGACAATCCGGATCGTCCAGCTCCGGCGATCGCCCGCCGCGGCGCGGGAAAATCGCGTAGCGAAAGCCCTCGTGATAATGCAAAGTCGCGCCGGCGAAAGGTAGCGGGGCAACCACCGGAATCTCATGGCCGGCTAGCTCCGCCGCGAAGCCGTGCTCTTCGAGGATCGCCTGATCGCTCCAGCGCGCTGGGCGATAGAATTTGACCACCAACGGCTCGGCATCTTCGATGCCGACCTGATAGACCCGGTTCTCGTAACTGTTCAATGCCAGCAGCCGGCCGTTGCTGGTCAAACCCAAAGCTTCCACGGCCGTGAGCACGGTTTCGGGATCTAGGGCTGCGTAGGGGTGCGGGCTTGGGTCCACCATGCCTCTTCGGTATGAAGTCCAGGTCATCAAAGCCTAGCACAATACGGATACCCGCCCGAGAAGATGAAGCTGGCAGCGAGGCGCGGAGGACCGGACTCATTGCCCAAGAGCCGTATCAGCCGGACTCGGCCAACCAATCCGGCTATAATTAGAGCCAGCGCCGATGTTTGAGCACAGTCCCTGCACAAATGGCGGGGTTGCTCCCAAATGCTAGAGAGAGGTACAGCAAAACCACTGCACAGGTCTATTGACATCCACCCACGGCGGCGTAGGTGAATGTCAACCGGCCCTATGAATCACCATGGCCCGACAGGGTCGATTAGCACAGCATCAAGGTACTCGATCAATGCCCAAGCAATACTACCTACCAACCCGTAACCCACTGACCCAGGTGCTCGGCACGCTCGCCTTCGTGGTGGTAGCCGGAATGGCGGCCATATTCGGCGCGTTCATACTAGCCGCGGTCATCGGACTTGGAGCCATCTTGGCTGTGCTCGTCACAGTGAGGGTGTGGTGGCTGCGCCGCAGTTTACGACGCGGCGACGCTAATCAAACCACGAACAAGGGTGCGGTTATCGAAGGGGAATTCCGGCGCCATCGTTGAGCGCGCGCTGAAGAAGACAGTTGCAGTTTGCAACTGCCAGTATTCGGTTACAAGGATATCAGATAGTGCTGTATCCCTGGTTCGGGCCCGTTTGCGGTGCAATGCGATCAAACTTGCAAGTCGCTCGGAGCGAACACGTCAATGTCCGTGATCTGCCGAAACGCCTTATCGCTCGATACCAAACAATCGGCGCCCAGTCGCAGCGCGACCGCAAGCACGACCGAGTCGTTGGTGAGCAAACCATAGCGTCTTTGCAGCTCGAACGCCGCTTGCAGCAGATCCTCCAGCGTGCATCGCTCGAAGCGCAGCCCCAGATCGACGAGTGACCGAACCTTTGCCTGATAAAGCCGCAAGCCACGCACGACGTCAGGCTTGTCCGCCAGGCGGGCAGCGGGGTTGGCGCCGGAAACAACGCCTTTCATTATGGCCTCGGTTAACATGAGCTTGTGCGTCAGCTCCTGCCACACGGTTTGCGGCAGCACCCCGATCAGCTCTCCCTTTGAGCAGCGCCGCAGTAGTCGCTGAGCCTGGCCTGACTTGCCCTGTTCCGCGTAGAGCAGCACATTAGCGTCGATAACGCACAGGCTGCCGGTGAGAATGTCGTCGAGATTCACTGATCCCACGGGTCTGTTTGCAGCACTTCGCGAAACTGCTCGGCAGTGATGTGCATCGGCTGCTCGCAGAACAGGTTATAAGCGGCTTCTCGCCGTTCCGGCGCCGGCAAAACGCTGCAGAGGTAGCGATCCACGGCATCCTGGATGAGAGCGCTCAACGCCCGGCCTTCGTCTGCGGCTTTGCGCTTGGCGCGGCGGAGGGTATCGGCCTCGATGATGGTTCCAATCTTCTGTTTCATGATGTGTCTCTTTTTTGACTTCAATTCTAGCATATTCTAGATTTCTAGACATTTCAAGATTAGGATGCATAGACCCCGGTCTGGCGCGCCTGGGATGGACCAAAAGGCAACCGTTGGGGTTCGCAAATTCACCCAACCAGCCGAGCTCAGGCGGAGCGCGCCTCGAGTCGACAATTGGCGACGCCTGCGCAAGGGGTTCGACGTCATTAGGGGCCTCCGCCGCCGGCTCAGCGTTCAATCGTATAGATTATGTCGCCGCCACTGCCTAGGGTTGAGGATTCGGTAGACAGCTTCCAGTGACTGCTCAGCGTATATTGCAGCGTCACCGTAGAGACCTGGTTGAATAGACCAATGCCGTAGCTCACGTAGAGATCAGGTGAGAGATACTTGCCGACCACCAGCGCGGCCTGGTTAGGGTCGCTCGCGGCGCCGGCCTCACCGGAGCCGGATTGAATTCCAATGGTATCGATGCCGAGATTCTTGCCGAGCTTCTTGGCGAGAAAATCACCGCCTTTCAGGCCCAGCGCCAATGCCGCCTGTGTCAGCATGGAGTTTTCGGAGCTGGAATTGCCTTCTAGCGGGCGGCCCAGCACCAGCCAAGAGAGCTGCTCGGTCTGACCCATCGCCGGCTCTGAGAAGATCGTGAACTCAGGCTCTTTGAGGCTGCCGCGGACCTGCACGCCGACGGTAATATCCTCCGCGGGATGGCGCACCGCGCGGATGTTGACCGCGGGCTGATCGATCGGTCCGCCCGCGAACAGGATGCGGCCGGTTTCAATGACGAGCCCTTGGCCGTAAGCACGATATTCACCGTCCACGATTCTCAGCTCACCGCTGCCCGTGGTCGGCTCACCCGGCTGCTGGACGATGAGTAAGCGACCTTCGATACGCCCCTTGAGACCAAAGCCTTCAAAGAAAACATGCTCACCCAGGATGAGACGGACGTGGACATGGAGCTTGCGCCCTTCGACAGCCGCCGCCTCGTCCTCATTCGGTCTGATAATAACCTGATCCTCGGACACCGTGACCGCCGATGGGGGTATCTGCTCGGGGGTGATACGGGCGCGCGGGATCCGCACTTCACCGGTTACCCTAATGTCCGTCGCATCCAGCACCACGCGCAGGTCCGGCGAGACGAACACCTCGGCGTCCGCTGTGTTGAAGGCCTGAAATTCGTGGCCGGTGATCCGCAGCGCGACGCTGGGCGACTCACCCGCCAAATCCGCCCTACCCGTGATACGCAGCGTACCTCCGCCGGATTTGGCATGAACGCTGTAGCGCAGCCCGCCACTGCGCTGGCCGACGATTTCCACGTTGAGATCCGTGAGATGCAGATTAGGGCCGGGGAGGCGGGCGGAGCCGTCCAGCAACGCGAGGCGCCCGAGTAGTACTGGCCGCGCCACGGTTCCAGAGATCTGCATCCGGCCTTGTAGCCGGCCACCCATCTGCTGGATATCCGGCATCAGCTTGGCGAGAAAGCCGATATCGCGTATCTCCACACGTACTTGCGCGCTCAGAGGCCGAGTCGTCAGCGGCGCGGCACCGGCCGGGATTGCGGCGTTCGCGTGGAGTCCGCCTTGATCGACGAGGGGCACGCTCAAGCTGAGATCGAGACCTTGAGTACCCAAATCGGCCTGCAGCTCGGCGGGCTTGAATCGCAGGATCGGAGCCGGAATTTCTTCGCCGGCGGTGGTGGCGAAAATCCCACCGGCGGTGGTATTGAGCTGCACATCGGCAGCCAAAATCCCGCCGCTTGGCTGCCTGACCTCACCCTGACCGCTGAGCTTACCCCTGAGCTCCATAGTTGGGGGCATGAGCGCGGCAAAGTAGTCAAATGGCAAACCATGGAGCTGAAAAGCGCCCTGCAGACCCTCGGCTGATCTTTGCCCGCGTAGGCAGAGTCTCGCCTGGCCACTGACCCAGCACGCGCGTTCCAACTGCTGAGCATCAGCGCTCACATAGCCTTGTGCCGGCTCCGCCAAGGTCCACGCGGGCAAGGTCGGATACTTGAGCCGCCCCTTGGTAAGCTCAAAGGACCAGACGGATTCCCGCAGTCCGCCGCTGAGATGTAACTCGGCGGTGCCGGCGCTGGTATTCGCGGTCAGCTCGAGCTGGTGAGCTTGCGGCGTTCCGTGGCCCGTAAAATGGATCTTGCTCAGCTCGATATCGGCGGCCTGAGCATCCTGCACCTGGAGCTCGATGGCCGACTGGACTTTGCCTTGCATATCGACATCGGCATGTAAAGCGAGCTGCCCCACCTGGTATTGGGCGTAGCGCACCCCATC
This sequence comes from Nitrococcus sp., assembly GCA_030452265.1. GTDB lineage: Bacteria > Pseudomonadota > Gammaproteobacteria > Nitrococcales > Nitrococcaceae > Nitrococcus. The sequence goes on along the minus strand of JAKDMQ010000140.1, from coordinate 710 downwards.
GCCGGTCAGGGTGGCCTTGATCCGCGGCTCGCGCAGCGTACCCGAGAGCCGTCCCTCGCCATGGAGTGAGCCGCTGGCCCCCGGCCATAATGTGGCGAGATTGTCGCTGTCGATGCGCCAATTGAAATCGAGCTCCGGGCCGATCTTGCCGGAGGCCTGCACGCTGCTGGAGCCCGAGGTCAGCGACAAGCGATCGAGGCGCAGCACGTTCCCGCGATAGACCCCACGCCCTTTCAAGGCAAAGTCCTGGCCTCGTAGGCGCCCGGTAAGCGCCAGCGTGCTGAGCTCTGCGCTAAGCGTGTCTGCCCCCCTGGCAGCGCTCGCCTGCAGTCTCAGGGCCAGCTTTCCCGGCCATTCGGGTAGCAGTACGCCCGGGTTGATCCCGTGGCCGGTGAGGTTTATCCGAGCATCGAGCCGTGGCTGCCAAACCACGCTGGCTTTGCCGTTGATCTCGCCTTGCAGCACCTTCAAATCGATGCGCGCCAAATCAAGCGATTTTTTGCTGCCGGTCCCCTCCAGAATGATATGGCCGCCGACCTGCCCGGGGCTGTCGATCCGGGCGTTGACGGCGAGCGAGTAGTGCTGCAAGGTGCCCGTCACTCGGGCCGTGCCGCGGGGGCTCGATACCCGCGGCTGCCGCAATGGCCAGCTCAGATCATGCCAGTCGAGCGCAAGATCAATTTTGTCCTGCTCACGGCGCACGCGAGCGC
>JAKDMQ010000139.1 GCA_030452265.1 Nitrococcus sp. | reverse complement strand
TTTTTTTATAGTGGGCGCGGCGCCCGCGCGGCTTTGGGCAATGGCTATGGGGCGGGGCGGTGGGGGGCGTGGGCGCCGCTCCCACCCGTTTTATCCCCACTTGCACTATGCTGAGTGGATGCGGACGATTTTTATCGCGGAGCCTTCCGATGCGGAGGCTTGCCGGTGGGTGCGCTATGCTTATCCCCCCCTACGAAACTCTCGTTCTTCATCGAGGAGCCGGCATGCGTTCCCTCGAGCTTAAGATTCCGCCACCCGTCATCATGCTGGTGGCGGCGCTGCTGATGTGGCTCATTGCGGCGGCTGTCCCTGTCCTTACGATCGGCTTTGCGGGCAATCGGATCGTCGCCGGGCTGCTCGTCCTCGTAGGTCTGGCGATAGGCGCCGTCGCCGTCGTGTCATTTCGCAAGGCCGGCACGACCATCCACCCCACGAAGCCGGATACGTCGGCTTGCCTGGTAACCAGTGGCATCTACGCCAGAACGCGCAATCCCATGTACCTCGGCCTCCTCGTTATCCTTATCGGCTGGGCGGTGCTACTCGCAAACATCGCCGCGTTGGCGCTTCTGCCCGCGTTCGTTGCCTATATCAACCGATTCCAGATCGGCCCGGAGGAGAGAGCGCTGGCGGGTAAGTTTCCGAGCGAGTTCGACGCCTACCGAAAGCGTGTGCGCCGCTGGCTTTGAGCAGACGCGCCTTGGGGTCCGACGGGGTCAAGTCTAGTATTGCGCATTTAGCAGGTTACGCGAGCAATCCATGGCAGAGCAGGAATCGCAGACGTTCCCCCCAGCCGGTGGTCAGCTTGATCTCTTCGTCGACAACGAAGGCACCGCCGCGCTTTACGATCTGTGCGTGGCCCTGCGCGGGCGCAACCTGGAAACCGCCAAACGGGCTTTAGCCACGCTGGCGGTACAAGCGCCGGAGCACAGGCTGCGTCCGGCCACTGAGCGCCTCACGCACGCCCTCGTTCGGCTACCCACGCGCCTATCACCTGCCGACGCGAGCGCCGAGCTGAAGATGCTGGAGCAGACCCTGCGGCCCGACGCCCAAGATGTGCTCGGCGCGCAGGCGCACGACCTGCTCGCGCCCTTCTGGCAGCGCCTGGCTGATGCCCTGGCCGGGGCCCCGTTCGATCCCGAACGTCCGGCGCTGCACGCGAGCTATGCCTACGCTCAATGCCTTGACTGGTGCAGGGCCGCGGCGGCTGTCGAGGCGGTGCTGGATTACGCCGCGCAGCCGGTGCTGCTCGCACGTCTCGCCGAAGCCCGCTACCGCAATGGGGATCGCCACGGCGCAATTGCGACGTGGGCTGCACTCTGCTGGCGCTTCCCGGCAGCCGCCGAAAAAGTCATGGAGGGCCCAGAACTGCCTGATACGCGGCTGCGCGTGGTCTGGATCCGATTTTGCGACCAAAATCTGGACCCGCCGCCGGATACGAGTTTGTTCCCTGCCTATCTGCTATTGAGCGAACCGGAGCTCGCGCGCACCCTCCCAGCCGATCTCAGCGCCGGGGACAGTGTAGGCGAGAACGCCTATCAAGCCGTACACCAATTGCTGCAGCGGGACTCCATAGATACCCGACGTGCGGTTCATAACGCTCGGCCTTGGCTTCTGGAAGCGTATTTGCGCGCGTTTGTGACAACCTGAAGCAGGTTCGCGAGATAGGGACGATGGGGTAACGGCTTTTATCGGTGGATGCGCTAACGCTTATCCACCCTACACGTTGTCCCAATTACGAACTGATAATCAGCAGATGAAAGATCAAGTAAATGCCATTCACATACGAGGCCAATTGCCACCCTGCACTACCTCCCGACCAGATCAATCCACCGAGTGCTGGGATTTCGCCATCGTGCCCGGTGGTTGCTGGTCATTCGCGGCTTCGGTCTGGTTGCTCGATGGATTACCGGTATCCTGCCCACGAGGGGACTTTATGCTAGGCGCGACCGCGGTGGCTGGCGTGAACTTAAGCGTTATGCCGTCGATTATCTCGGCAAGCCGCTCCACCAGACTCGACTCGTAGCGGCCGTTCTCTGAGTTTCTAAGGCGCGTGAACACCCGCTCGAGCTGCTTGCGCCGGGCATCGGTGATCGAGCGGGCGCTCGCCTCTTCCGCCGTGGTATCGAGGCGAAGAATGTCACGTTGGGCATGCGTGCGATGCATGACCGCCGCATGGTGGTAAAGCGCCCGCCCCAGGACGACATAGGGGAAATTGAGGTTGCGCGCCGGCCCCACGCGCAGCTCCCGGCCACCGAGGGGGAGCCCCATGATCTTCACCTCGCCGATGCGCTTGTACGAGAACCAGGCCGATGTACCGCCGACGACCGAGCCGAGTGCCGCACCGAGCATAAGTGAAGCGCCCCCCACGGCGAGATCGAAGCCAGTGCCGATGGCTGCGCCACTGACCGCGCCGGTGGCGATCAATTGCCTCTTTTTCAACCCCCACATGTTCCAGCTCGCGAGCGAAAAGAGATCTTGCTCGATTACCTCGATCTCGGCTTCCTGCCGCTCCAAGTCCTCATAGTCATAGATTCTTTCGATCTGACGGCGAGCTTCTTGCTCCCGGCGGCGCAGCTTGGTTCTGTATCGCTTGCCAAGGTCCGCTTCCTTGCCCGCCGGATCTTCATCGGAGGCTAGCCGCTTGCTCACGGTCAAGGTGATCATCTCGGCCAGCATTTCGGCGATGGCGAACGCACCGCGCTCTTGCCGCGCGCGGCGATCCTCCTCGAGCGTTGCCACGGCGCGGGCGAGTGGCGCTTGCCATTCCTCGCGCAACTGGCCAAATGCCTTGAGCAGCTCCAAGCGCTTTTGAAACTCAGCGGCGACCGCATTGAACACGCGCACGATCTTGAAATACTGCTCCAGCGCCGCGGTCCATTCATCGATGTAGCTGTCTTGGCGGATCAGGTTGATCAGCGCGATGCTCGGCTGCCCAGTCCAACGCAAGATCTCCATCTCCGCCTCATACTCTTCCCCGTAAGGACGCGACCCATCGATCACGTATAGAATGCCCGCGCCCTCGATCAAGGGCTTGAGCAGCTCACATTCATCGAGGAATTTGCCGGATTTGTCATGAGCTTCGACGAATTGTCGAACCACCGCGACCCGCTCGGCCGCGGTCGAGGCACGCGCCTTCATCCAGGCCAATGCCTGCCGCGCGCGCTGAAACCCAGGAGTGTCGACGAGAATATACTGCACCTCACCGTCGACCTTCATCGGGAAGTAGCGGGACTTGACCGTGGTGCCCGGTATCGGGGAGATCTGCACCGAATTGTCTTGGGCCAAGGTGGCAACGATGCTGGATTTGCCCTTATTGGGATGGCCTACGACAGCAAAAGCAGGGGCAGGCATCAGGCGGTCTCCGCGGTAAGTGGTAGGAAGTCCATGCGGGAATCCCCGCGACTTTGCAGTCGCTTCTGCCAGACGCCCAGATCGTCCGGGTCAGCAGGAACAAACCTGCACTCGTGATCAAGCATAATTGGGGCCACTGTTATCAACCGCTCCGATCCCAAAGCCGCGCGCAGCGAATCCAAAAAATCCATGAAATCCAACATCGGGGGCTCCCATGACTTCACCGCCACAAGAATAGCGGATTTACCCGCTGCCTTTGACACCTCATCGATCGTGCGATCGTCCTCATCGGGCGGCCCCATGCGCCCGGCATGGAGCATCCGCTCGATCATCACGCCGCTGATCCGGTTAAACAGGCTATTGAATTGGTCCTCATCGACATTGATTCCGGCCCAATTGATGAGATAGGCATTCGGTCGGCCTGCGTCCACCCCGTGTATGGGTAGCGGCGTACCGTGCAGGGCTTTCATGCGCACTTCGGGTTCCACGGCGCTGGTCTCCACGATCGCATGGTTCATGCGATCGAGGATCTGCAGAGCACCGGGCGCATGCACAAGCGCTGTCTTTAAGGCGCTACCGAGCCGCCACTGCGACAATGCGAACATCCCTAACCTCGGCAGTAGCCCATAAAAGGCAATCGCCATGAGTAAGAACTGCCACCATTGACCAAGCGCGACAACATTGATCGAATCGCCGGGCACATTGGGTAGCATGCCCTTGTTAAAGCGGAAATAGCGCGTGGCGTCGATGATCTCTAAGGAAGGGACGGCGCCTGGCAGCCAGTCCCGCCAGGGCCAAGCGAGCTGAGTTATAAACGCATAAAAGCCCTGGGAATCCACCTTCAGCGTAGTGCTCCAACCGAAGGCCAAGTCGGACACGACCACCAGATAGAGACAGCAGGCCAAGGCCCCGACATTGAAAGCGACTGCGAAAACTTGCGAGCAACGCAGTATCAGCCATTTCTGCACTTGGCCATAGGCAATATGGCTTGCTTTGTGCCTCCCCAATGCCGCTTCCAGAGAAAGGCGGTTCTGCGCGGGCAAATGGCGCGCGACCAGGGGCACCAGCCGCCCGGGGCTTAGCAGCCCGATGAAATCCTGCACCTGGCGTGCGCCCGGTAGCCGCTGCACCAGATTTCTTGGTAGGGCGATGATGACGGTCAACAGCAAAAGCAGTAGCTGTGCTCCGACGAATGCGGCCAAGACATTCACGACATTGACCGGTCTGCTGCCATCGTATGAGAAGATGCCCAATGAGGCGCCCCAGCCGGCCAAGAGCCCTAACGCAAACAGCAGCCAAACGATGCGGCGCAGCGTCATGACGGCGGTATCCCCCGCCCGGGAGGGTCTATCCTGATTGATCTCGCGCAGCCACTCTCGAAGCTGGTGCCAGGGTTTACCGGCAAGGTGCGCGAGCTTGCGCCCGATGGCGCGATCACGCCGGCGCAGCTCCGCAAGGCTCGTTCCCGCATCCAGGTCCACTTGTGTGCTGAGATCCACCAAGTCGGCTAGGATCGGGCGATCTGGGGCGTTCGTTGAGCTCATGGTGATTCTCTTCAGCTCAGGGCAGCGGTGGCGACCGGGGGAAATGTTAACAGGGCTAGGATAAATGCCGCCTTGTACACTTGCTCTCTACTCGGAGGTTTGCCATGGAGTATCGCCGTCTTGGCCACTCCGGTCTCAAAGTCTCGCGCATCTGCCTGGGGACGATGTCCTACGGATCGCCCGCCTGGCGCGAGTGGGTTCTCGATGAGGAGCGCAGCCGGCCCTTCATCCGCCGTGCCCTGGAGCTCGGCATCAATTTCTTCGATACCGCCGATATGTACTCCGATGGCGCCTCGGAGGAGGTATTGGGACATGCTCTGCGCGACTTCGCAAGCCGCGAGGAGGTTGTCATCGCCACCAAGGTCTTTATGCCCACGGGAGAGGGCCCCAACCAGCGCGGGCTCTCGCGCAAGCACATCATGCACGCCATCGATGCCTCGCTCGCCCGTCTGGGGACGGACTATGTGGATCTCTATCAGATTCATCGCTGGGACGAGGAGACTCCCATCGAGGAGACAATGGCAGCACTGCACGATGTCGTGAAGGCCGGCAAGGCCCGTTATATCGGTGCCTCCAGCATGTTCGCCTGGCAATTCGCCAAGGCCCAGCACATCGCCGAGCGCCACGGTTGGACCCGCTTCGTCAGCATGCAGCCCATGTACAACTTGATCTATCGCGAGGAGGAGCGGGAGATGCTGCCGCAATGCGCGGATCAGGGTGTGGGCGTGATTCCCTGGAGCCCGCTTGCCCGCGGCGTGCTCGCGGGCACCCGCCCGCCGGGCAGTGAGGGCAGCACCGTGCGCGCGCGCACGGATACGCAAATCAAGCTCTGGAGTCTAGGCCAACAGGTGGATTTCCCGGTCATAGGCGCGGCGCAGGCCGTGGCCGCCGAGCACCGCGGCACCGCGGCGCAGATTGCGCTCGCTTGGCTATTCTCAAAACCCGTCGTAACGGCGCCTATCATCGGGGCGAGCAAGCTCCAGCATCTGGAGCAGGCCGTGGCGGCTCTCGATATCACGCTCGATGAGGCCGAGATCGAACGCCTGGAAGCCTTCTATGTACCCCATAAGGTGGTGGGTTGCCGTTGATTGCATCGTGCCGAGCGAGAATGGCGGATGACGCTTTATGCCCCCGATACATCACAGGCCAACGAATTTGAGAATGCGTGTTTACAAGACCTGAAGGTAGACGCCTCCCCTCCCACTAGAAGAAGACATTATGCAGCTGCCGCTTGTCGGGGAGCCGATAGACGTCGAACTCGCTGTCCACCGTGGCGATTTCAGTGCACTTTAGCCGACGGCACAAGGCAACGATCGAGGCATCGGCGAAGTCCGCGGGCAAGTCGCCGTACCTGTCCATGAAGCCCCGGATAAACAAGAGATCTTGATCAAGGGCATTGTCAACGCTCACTGCCCGTGACAACCAGTCCAGGCAATCGCCCGTCATCCGCAGTTCGGGCAATACATACATGGCTTCGGTAACGACAGGAGCGGTCGTGATGAGTTCAACAGCACCCAGCTCTCTGATCCAGTCTACGGCGCGAGAATGATAGCTATCATCTCGATCGAACAGGGCCACGATGGGGCCAGTGTCGAGGATCACACGCCGCATTCAGGATTCTTCACTCTCGCGCCGAGCGCGCAGCGCCCGGCGCATGCGCTCCCCACCGCGCACGCTTAGCGTGCCGCAGCCGCTGCCGTATCGTCCGAACAGATCCTTGCCTAACTCGCATGGTGTTTGCATCCGGTGGCCCGCTTCGCGCTCGATCTTCTCGCGCACCGCCTGCCGGATGTAATCCGAGACCTTTATCCGTGACCGGGCCGCCGCACGCTGCGTGGCATGGGCAAGCTCGTCCTCTGCGCGAAAACCCAAATGTTTGGACATACCACCACCGTTAAACAAGTTGTTTAACGCTACCCCTCCATTCGACGATGCGCAAGGCGGTCGGCTAAGGAGGGTGATAGGGTCAGACCTCATGCCTACCCCGTTTACTCCATAACACAACACGGCCTGAAGACCAGAGTTCAAGCGTACCAACGGCTTTGGCAGGATGCTCAGCATGGGGCGCGATGCGGATTAAGAAGGCATTTAGGTGTCACCGCCCGCCGCGCCACCGAGCTTTGCCCTGGATACTATGTACAATCGCCTGCGGAAAGGGCGGAGGAATCTTTCTCGGCTACCGACTGGTGATGCAAGTGGGTGGATATCTCGGCGGTGAGTCGAACGGTGAATGGTTGGAAATGGACAGGCCGAATATATGATTACAAGCCCTGCTTCAACTTTGCCGGCATGTGGAGACAAGTGGAGCCCGTGTAGTTACCCAAGAGGTTACTCGCGACCCTCGTGCGATAAAAATGGCGGATTACGCCTCGCTAATCCGCCCTACGGGCTGGCCGGAACCGTCACCAATCGCGACCTGATGAAACCGACTGCCAACATCTACAGCTACAAGAAGGGAAAAATCCAAGTGGCCCGCAGACAAGATCCAACGCACAGACTCATCCGGCGTCTCGTCTACCTTAAAAGCCACGGCCCGAAGACCGGCACCACCCACGTCAGACGCTACGGATGATGCAGGTAGTGGATGCGGCAATTCAAAGTCGATGCTACGAAAGACCGCGGACCCCATGAGTCACACCTCCGCCACCAACGCCAGTCTAGAATCGTCTAAGTCCACTTACCTGCAAAATCCGACGGTAAACCCCGAACACCCAACTCCAAGCCGCCCCGCGTAGTTCCGCCCGCAGCGCCCTGATTCCGACCCCTTCGGGCCACACCTTCCGGGGCCGGAGCCAGGGCTTACAAAGACGGCCAGTTTATTTGCTATGAAACTGCACAAGTCTATTTGTTGCTAAGAGACCTGCCCGGTTACGCTGGATGAATGACCCAGCGTTGTGTCTCATTGTTCTGCTCGCTCCGCGTGACAAGACGGAAGTCCTGACCCGAGTGTTCATGGGCGTCGACGAAACGACCGCTGCTGAGCTGTTGAAGCGTGTAGGTATCGTTGCCGAGGAAGATCGCTACCCATAGCTGGGTGTCATTATGCTGCGCCGTGCGAGTGACGAGCCGAAAATCCTGTCCGGCATGTTCGTGGGCGTCGACGAAGCGACCGCTGCTGAGTTGCTGGATCGTATAGACTCGACCCACGGGGTGGAGAACCCAGCGTTGAGTGTCATTGTCCTGTTCCGTGCGGGTCACCAGTCGAAAATCCTGGCTCGACACCTCGTGAGCATCGACGAACCGGCCGTTCTTCTGCTGCTGGAGGGTATAAGTTTCATCCTCAAGCAAGGATAGGATCCAGCGTTGCGTGTCGTTGCTCTGCGCCGTGCGCGTCACTACCGAGAAGTCATTTGACGAGGCTTCCCAGGCATCCATATAGCGCCCACTGCTCAACTGCTGAATCGTGTATGTGGAGAGGAAACCCAAGGTGGGCAACAGCACCCAGCGTTGGGTATCGTTATTCTGTGCTGTCCGGGTAACAAGTCGGAAATCCTCACCCGAATGCTCGTGCGCATCGACATAGCGGTTGTTGCTCTTCTGCTGGATTGTATATAGGCCGCCGACCGGCGTCAGGACCCAGCGTTGGGTGTCGTTGTTCTGGGCGGATCGGGTAACGAGACGGAAATCCTCACCCGAATGCTCGTGCGCATCGACATAGCGGTTGTTGCTCTTTTGCTGAATCGTGTACGTCCCTTCCAGCGTGGGTGGGATGCTGGAGGCAATGATGCCTTGTAGCGTGGGCGACTCATCCAGCAGGCGGCCGATCCGCATGCCTGAGTTGGCGCCGGATCCGCCGGTGGTGCAGCCACCATTGGTGTGGACGCCCACGATGCGCCCCGAGGGCGACTGCCACATGGCGGAGCCGGAATTCCCGCCCAGCGTATCGATGTCGTCGTAGAAGATTCGGTCACCCGAGAGCGTGGTCAGCGACCCCGCCTCGATCCGTTTGGGAACGCCGGCAGGGTGGCCAATGATGGCGAGCATATCGCCTTCATTGGCGTCCCGCGGAGCGATCTCGCCGATGCCGAACTCCTGGCTGGGGGTTCCAGCGAGGCGGACGATAGCGAAATCCAGGCCACCGAGCCTGTACTCCAACAGCTCGACGACGGCGACCTGCGTTTCATCCTGGAGGTTACCGTTGGGATCGACCTGATAATTGAAATTGATGTGCATGTTGGTGGCAATTTCCGAGGACGGGATAACGTCATTGGTGCCATCAATCATGGGCCTTGTCCAGCCACCGCCAGTTTGGTCAAAGCAATGGCCAGCGCAAAGGAAGAGATTGTCACTGATCAACGCTCCAGTGCACCATCGCACGCCCGCCACGTTCCCTGGATTGTTGTAAATTTCGGCCAGATTATCGTTCCACTGTAGCTGACCAACCGGTTGTTCATGGGCATTGACGAATGCCGTGGAGACACCTAGGGAACCATCATATTGTTCGACCGGTTGGGAATCATCGGTGGTTCCGCATTGGCTCTCGATCAGCATCGCGTACGGATCTGTCTCAGGCGGCAGAGTTTCGCGAACCCTTTCAAGTACCTCCGGCAGAGGAGGAAATAGTCCATCATCTTCAGGGGGATGGTCATTAGACATGGCGGCGTCCTCATTTCATTAGCGGCATATAAGTCGGTGCGTGGTGTCCCTACGTTAGAGAATTTGCCTGCCTAGGTCGCCGCAGGCGGTTGCCCGTCTGCGGCTCCCGCAGATCCGGACGTGCCCGAGTGAGGCATCGTATATGTCTGCATATAGTAGTTTAGAT
>JAKDMQ010000138.1 GCA_030452265.1 Nitrococcus sp. | reverse complement strand
TCGCTGATCACGCTGAAGGCGCTGACCGACAGCGAAACCGGCGGCATAGTGGCCGCGCCGACCACCTCGTTGCCGGAGCTGATCGGCGGCACGCGAAATTGGGATTATCGCTACACCTGGCTGCGCGATGCGGCCTTTACCCTGCAGGCGTTGTTGCTATCGGGGTACCGCGAAGAAGCAAGCCAGTGGCGCGAATGGCTGCTGCGAGCGGTGGCCGGCGACCCGGAAAACGTCCAGATCATGTATGGCATCGGCGGCGAGCGCCACTTACCCGAGCTCGAGCTCGACTGGCTCAGCGGCTATGAAGGCAGCCGCCCGGTGCGCACCGGCAATGGTGCCTACACGCAGATACAGATCGACATTTTTGGCGAGGTCCTGGACGGCCTGCATACCACGCGGCGGCACGGTATTCAGGCAACCGAGGACACCTGGCGCTTGCAGCTCGAGCTGCTCAAATACCTCGAAGTGCACTGGCGCGACGAGGGCTCAGGGATTTGGGAGATGCGCGGTCCGCCGCGCGATTTCACTCATGGCAAGGTGATGACCTGGACGGCGTTCGACCGCGCCGTCAAGGCCATCGAGCACTTCGGCCTCGAAGGTGACGCCGCGCACTGGCGCGCGCTGCGCAAGACCGTCCATGACGAGGTCTGCGAGCAGGGGTTCAGCAAAAAGCGCAACGCGTTCGTGCAGTACTACGGCGGCGAGACGCTCGATGCGGCCTTGCTGCTGATGCCGCTGGTTGGGTTCCTGCCGGCCGAGGATCCGCGCATCAAAGGCACGGTCGAGGCCATCCGCAAAGACCTGATGAACGACGGCTTCGTCATGCGCTATTCGCAGGAGGCAGACGACGACGGCTTGGCCGGCAGCGAGGGCGCGTTCATTCTCTGCTCGTTCTGGCTCGCGGACAATCTGGCGCTCATGGGGCGCAAAGACGAAGCACGGGAGCTGTTCGACCGCCTGCTCGCAATCCGCAACGACGTTGGACTTCTGGCAGAAGAATATGACCCGCGGCAAAAACGCCTGCTGGGCAATTTTCCGCAGGCATTCTCGCACGTCGGGCTCATCAATACGGCGCATAATTTGCGCCTGAAACGCAAGGGTGCGGCGTAGCATCGCACTGAGTAATGACACTAGCGCCGGCAATCACGGCGCCCGGGCATATGTCAAAACAATAGGCGCACAGGTGACGGCGCGGCGGCGATTCTTGGGAAGACGCGCACGAAGTCGATGGTTGAGAGCGCCCGGCGGCAGGCGATCGACGTGCAGCTTGACCAGCGACTCTTCGTGCTCGACTCCGAGCGCTTTGATGCCTTTATGGACGCGCTCGACAATCCTCCCGCAGCGGGACCGAAACTGCAGTCGCTGCTGCGCCGAGCTCCAGCGTGGGAGAGATAACACACGAGCCCTGTCATAGGATTCGAGGTCTACCCCCGACCCGCGTCGGTAGAAGTAGACCTCTTTATAGCCGAGTTGTTATGGGAAGTTAGGCATGAGGGGCTCGGTACCTTTGATATCGACGTCGTTGTGATGGCTGCGCACGAGCTCCTCGATCTCATCGACGCGGCGCTTGGGCACATCCACGAGCATCAGAAGTTGGCCGGCCTCCACCGCCTCGTGGAAGCGCTCCAACCGTGAGCTGTCAAACGAAAGCCCGATCATGCTCGAAACCCAGGCACCGAAGCCCGCGCCGGTCAGCGTCAGTAAGACGACCTCAGCGCCGCCGACAACTACCGCCGTCGCTGGGATTGCTGCCATGACCAAGCCGGCTACCGCTGCGGTGGCAGCGCCAGCTAGCATACCCCTCTCGGCCGCAGGGATAAAATCGGAGCTCTCCGACATGCCTGCCTCCGGTAGGTCGCCTAGTGGAACCCCTTTGCGTGCTACAACATGAATATGGCGCTCCTCCACATGGTTGAGCAGCAGCTCGTGGACAACATTGCGGGTGGTCTCTAGGTTTGGGAGCAAGAAATATAGCCTGCGCATACGTACCTCCAAGATAAGATGCCCAGGGGGGCGGTTGGTAACCAACAGATCTCTTGCGGATCCTTAACCCTTGTGCCCACAGTATGATTATGGACGCGCTATCGGCGCTTGCAAGGGCGCGTCGCAACAAAGTTCCGCGCTTGCCGCCGGCATAGACATAAAGGGGCAATTGTTAGCCAGTTTTGCGAAATGGGCGGCGGCTGTGAAAGTTCCACTCAGTCATAATGCCCCCGCAAGGCTCGGATTTGCCTAGCCCAGTGAAAATCAAAGGCTAAAATGGGAGGGATGAAATGCGGTTTTGCCTCATGGGGCTGTTTCTGTTGTCAATGCTGATTACGACGAGCGCATTGGCGACATCTTTGGATGTGAATCTTAGCCCTCATGCCGTGCGCGTCGGGGGGACCCAGCAGGTGACAAAGTCCGGTCTGGAGATTGGCGGTAACTGGCTGCACCACATGGACCATGGGGATATCTTCGCCGGCGCCTTGCACCTCGTCGATTACCCGGAACCTGGCCGTGGCGCACTGAAGCTTGGAGTGGGTGGAAAATTCCTCGTGATCGAAGAAGATGGCCCGAATGTCCAGGGGGTGGCGCTGGCCTTGGGTGGCAAAGTCAGGTACACATGGCCGACTTTCAACCGCATTGGGATCGGCGCCCACGTCTATTTTGCGCCGCAGGTAAGCTCGGGCGGCGACGTCGAGCGCTACTTCGAAGGCGCATTGCGGGCAGAATATCTGATATTGCGCCATGCGAACGTCTATCTGGGTGTGCGGACCGTTCGCGTCGGCGACGATGTACGCAATGAAACCCACGATTTCGACTCCGCGGTTTTTCTCGGCTTGCGCCTTGATTTTTGAGCACCAACAGGCGCTTACGTCTGGCAGGCCGGTAAGACGCCTCCCTTATAGCCTGGATGGAGGAGGTTTGTTGGGATCAAGAGCGGGCCGTGGACAAGGCGCCACAATAGAGCTCTCAGTACCTGTTAGGCCGGCTGGCGCTTATGCGCTAAGGTGACGCCATCGGCGATGGGGACCAGGCATACATCGATCCGCGCATCAGCGTGCAGATGGCGGTTGAGCTCTCTGATTGCCACAGTGTTCGGGTCCGTTTGAGCGGGGTCCACGACCCGGCCAGACCAGAGGGTGTTGTCGATGACCAGCAACCCGCCTGGGCGCGTGAGTTGCAGGGCAAGCTCATAGTAATCGCGATAGGCTTCCTTATCCGCATCGATAAAGACCATATCGAAATGGCTCGCCAGTGACTCCCGCACCTGTAGGCCGCGCAGGGTATCGGCCGCGGGGCCGAGCCGCAGCTCGATGCGCTCTTGCACGCCGGCCTCTTGCCAGTAGCGCCGGGCAATATCGGTCCACTCGCGGTTGAGATCGCAGGTAAGAATACGACCCCCGGGGGATAACGCCAATGCCATTGATAAGGCGCTGTAGCCGGTGAACGTGCCTATCTCAAGGATGTTGCGCGCGTTGAGCAGGCGTGCCAATAACGCCAAGAATTCGCCTTCTTCCGGAGCGATCTGCATGCCGGCCTCGCGCAGCAACGCGGTCTCCTCTCGTAAGCGGCGTTGAATTGCGGTCTCTCGCACCCCGACCGACAGGAGGTAACCATGAAGTTCGCTCGAGAGCTGTAGCGTTCTATTGCTCATGACAGATGCTCATGACAGAAAATGCTGCATAGGTTGTGACAATCCCGGCATTTTGCGGCTCAGGCTGTACCTATACTAGGCTCATCTGCTCACAACGACAGGATACAACCAGGGGCATACGATGGCTGTGATCGAGGCTACCACAGCAGAGTCGCGTGGTGACGTCAAGGATGACATGGGGAGCCTAAGAGTAGTACAGGTTACTGATACGCACCTATTTGCTGATTCCTCGGGTCGGCTGGTCGGGGTCGATACTGATCGCAGCTATGCCGAGGTCATGGAAAAGGTTCTGGGTGAATTCTGGCCCGTGGACCTGATTCTGGCAACGGGAGATCTAGTGCACGATGGCTCGGAGAGCGGCTATCTCCGATTCAAGAGTCAGTTTGAGGACCTGGCGGTTCGCACGTTGGTGATTCCAGGCAATCATGATGATGCAGCCGTCATGCGCAGTATTTTCAGCACCGGCAGGGTGACCTGGTCGGACAGCGCTCTGCTGGGGCAGTGGCAGTTCATCATGCTGGACTCATGCCTGGCCGGCAGCTCTTCCGGGCACCTGCTCCCATCCCAACTACAGATGCTCGATAAGTGTCTAGCTTCACACCCTAATCACCATGCCCTCGTTTGTCTACACCACCATCCGGTCGCTATTGGCTGCGATTGGATCGATTGCATCGGAGTGGACAATGGCGCTGAGCTATTCGAGGTACTGGATAGCCATGAGGCGGTTCGCGGCGTCGTCTGGGGGCACGTGCATCAGGAGTTTGAGGCCGTCCGCCGCGGTGTGCGCTTGCTCGCCAGTCCGTCGACCTGCGTCCAATTCAAACCCCAGCAGCGGGATTTTGCCATCGATAATGCGCCAGCGGGATTCCGCTGGCTGCAGCTTTATGCAGATGGACGCATCGAGACCTCTGTCGCTTATGTCGATACCGTAGCGAGCGGCGTGGATCTCGAAAGCGATGGCTATCGCTAGCGGCCAGCGCGCAGCGAGCGAAAAGAACGGGTTTGGCGGCAGACACACCGCAGGAGGCCAAGAGCTAGTGCTGGGATCCAGGCGAGAGGCGCAGGATGAAGGGCTTGCGCGTTTGCAGACAGAGCTTGAAAAGACCCAGCTGCGTATGGAGGAGGTGGCTGCCTACTATCGTGGTGAGCTCGAAGCCGTACGCCGGCGCTCTGAAGAAGAGACGATCCGGCTTCAGGCGGCGGAGGTCGGTCGGCGCAAGCGGGCAGAAGAGCAGGTCGTTTATCTAACAGCCGAATACAAGGCTGCCCGGGTGGAGGCGGACCATGCACTGCGCCGCTTGCATGAGCTGCAGCAGAGTTTGGAGAGCTTGGAGCAGCACAGCGAGGAACAGGCCCGTGCGGAAGTCGACCGCCAGCGCGAAGCCACCACCATTGCTTGGAAAACCGCGGAGGAGGAGGTCGAGCGGCTCGATCAGGAGCTCTGCGAATTGCGCCGGCAGTTCGAGCGTGAACGCGAGGAGCGCCGCCAGCTCGAGTGCAGTCACGAGCAACAGGAGAAAACGAACAGCCTAGCCGAGCAGGAACGTAGCCGACTGATTAGCCGACTCAAACATGCTCTCAAACGCTCCGAGGATCATCGCCGGCGGGCAGAGGCGAGTCGATCATCCCTGCATCGCGAGAGCCAGGTCAATCCGTGGCCGCGCGTCGCGCCAGCCTCTACGACTAATGAAGTGGATCCGGCCGCCGGTTGGGGCAATGTGCCGCTCGGTGCCTCCGGGGAGGTGGCTGAGGAGTTCCTCAGCATCGCCGAAGATCGCTCGTTGCATGCCCATGCTCCCGAGCACGCGCCCCCTGAGCCGGAGTCCGATTCAGTGACCGATAGCGAAGCCGAGGTGCTGATGATGGAGATCGATGTGGCGGAGAAGGTGGAGCAGCGGCACGCGGCATCCGTGGCTCAGCGGCGCCCCTACGCCGAACATTCGCCCGCTGTGCGAACGTCCTCGAGCGATGCATCATTCGAGCTGACCTGGAAGTGGCTTGCGCTTGTCGGCGCTCTAAGCGCGTTTGCGGTGGCCGCGGTAATTCTCTGGTTTTAGTGGAGCGAGCTGGTTTGATGGGGGGAAGTGAGTAGTGAGTAGTGAGTAGTGAGTAGTGACCCGTGACAGGTTACCCGTGAACCGTGAACCGTGATCTGTGAGCACAATGGCCATATCTGCCCGGCGCGCTCAAATCTCAATCATTTCGAAGTCTTCCTTAGCGGCCCCACACTCGGGGCAGACAAAGTCCTCGGGAATATCATCCCAGCGGGTCCCAGGCTCGATTCCATCCTCCGGCAGACCCTTTTCCTCCTCGTAAATCCAGCCGCAGATCACACACATGTAGGCCTTGTACTGCATCGCTCGCGTCGCTCACTTGCTGGTTCCTTTTTCTGGAAGCGACGATACTCTACGCTATGGCTGACGCGGCGAAAAGCCTGCAAGCGTGTCGCAAACCGCAAATGCCGGGGTGCGAGCCCATGACTTGGTGGTCAGATGCGAGTCGATTGCCGCCATCCATTACAAGGGTTATATGCCCTCACCGATTCGGGGTTGCAGCGACCACGGGATTTGCTCGGGCGGGTTGAGGCCGTGCTTAGCGGCGGCGCTCGGCTTCTGCAATACCGGGATAAATCCGCCGGCCCGCGGCGCCGGCAAGAGGCACGCCGGCTTGCGACGCTGTGCCACGCTCATGGCGCCGTCTTCATCGTCAACGACGATGTCGAGCTAGCGGCTGCCGTGGCCGCGGACGGTGTTCACCTTGGACGCGATGATCTATCCCTCGAGGCAGCCCGGGGCCGCTTGGGAGCTCGCGCGATCATCGGGGTCTCATGTTACAACGACCTTGCTCGGGCCCGCTCGGCCGCGGCTGGCGGCGCGGACTACGTCGCCTTCGGCCGCATCTATCCGTCAGTGACCAAACCGGGTGCGGTGCAAGCCCCGCTAGAGCTGCTGCGCGTGGCGCGGGGGGCCCTGGACCTGCCGATCGTTGCCATCGGGGGCATAACGCCAGAGAACGCTCGGGAGGTGATCGCCACGGGCGTTGACGCCGTGGCGGTTGTCAATGGAGTGTTTGGCGCGCCGAATCCGGCTTCGGCCGCGCGGCGGATTGCGTCTTTGTTTGACGATTGAGCCGCAGGAGTTAAAGTGGCGGCACTCGAGGCGGCGCGAGCGCCTCGGTGGGTGCTGTGTCGCGCCCTGGATCAGACAACCCAATGCTGGAATAGACTTGGTCATGAACCGTTCACACGAGCTCTTTGTCGAAGCGCAGAACCACCTCGTCGGCGGGGTCAACTCGGCTGTCCGGGCCTTCCGCGGCGTTGGCGGCGAGCCCGTTTTCATTCACCACGGAGAAGGCGCCTGGATCGAGGATGTCGATGGCCGCCGCTACGTGGACTATGTGCTCTCCTACGGGCCCCTGGCGGTTGGGCACGCCCACCCGGAGGTAGTAGCGGCCGTCTGCGAAGCGGTAGCCCAGGGATTGAGCTTTGGTGCGCCCTGTGAGCCTGAGACTCGGCTCGCCAAGCGGATCAAAGCGTTGATTCCCTCAATCGATCGGCTGCGCATGGTCAGCTCCGGCACAGAGGCCACGATGAGTGCGCTGCGCTTGGCCCGGGGCTTTACCGGGCGCGAGCGCATCGTCAAGTTTCAGGGTTGCTACCATGGCCATGTGGATAGTTTGCTGGTGCAGGCCGGCTCAGGGATTCTGACCCTAGGCATTGCGGGCTCCCCCGGTGTGCCGGATGCGGTCGTGCAGCAGACTATTAGCGTACCGTACAATGACTTATCGGCCGTGACCGAGGTGTTCGACAAATCCGGTCAAGAGATCGCCGCGGTGATCGTCGAGCCGGTGGCCGGCAATATGAACTGTGTTCGGCCAGTCGATGGTTTTCTTCCCGGCCTGCGGGAGCTCTGTGATCAAAGCGGTTCGTTGCTGATTTTCGATGAGGTGATGACCGGTTTTCGGGTCTCTCTGGGCGGTGCTCAAGCACGCTATTCGGTGACCCCCGACCTGACCTGTCTCGGAAAGGTGATCGGCGGCGGTATGCCGGTTGGTGCCTTTGGCGGGCGCGGCGAGATTATGGAGCACCTTGCCCCGCTCGGGCCGGTGTATCAGGCGGGCACCCTATCGGGGAATCCGGTCGCGATGGCCGCGGGTTTGGCCACCCTGGACGTGCTAAGCCGCGCCCAGGCATTCGATGCCGCCGTGGCTGCGACGCGCACTCTCGTCGAAGGTTTGCGTGAGCGCGCAAGTAGATCGGGTGTGGCTTTTACCGCCAATCAGGTCGGCACCATGTTCGGGCTTTTCTTCACTACGGCGGATGCGGTCACCGACTTTCAGCAAGTCTCGGAATGCGACATCGAGCGATTCAAGCGGTTTTTTCATAGCCTGCTCGAGCAGGGCGTGTATTTGGCGCCGTCTGCATTCGAGGCTGGGTTTGTCTCGACGGCTCATGACGAGCAGGCAATCGACCATACTCTGCGCGCCGCCGAGCGCGCATTCGCCAGTCTCTGAGCTCAGTGGTCCGCCGCGCAATGGCTAGGGCCTGCTCTGGCGCTTGCTGGCCAAAGCCATGAGCAGGCGTTCTTGAATGTTCTCGAAACCGCCGTTGCTCATCACCAGCACGGCATCGCCCGCTTTCGCCGCCGCGACGATGCGTTCAATCAACTCATTTATGTTGCCGATGACCAGCACGCGCTCGCCAAGCAGCGGGACGAGCGCAGCTTCCAGATTCCACTGCAACGTTTGTGGCCGATAGACGAACACGCGATCGGCCTGCTCCAGCGAGGCGCCGAGCGTATCGCGGTGCACGCCGGAGCGCATGGTATTGGAGCGGGGCTCGAGCACGGCCAGGACGCGGCCCCGATGGCGCGCGCGCAAGGCGGCGATGGTGGCGGTGATTGCGGTCGGATGGTGGGCAAAATCATCGTATAAGCGGATGCCACCGGCTACACCGAGCAGCTCGAGCCGGCGGCGCACACCACGAAAGCAACGCAGCGCCTCGATGCCCTGATCGAGAGACACCCCGGCATGGCGGGCGGCGAGCAGGGCGGCCATGACGTTGCGGGCGTTGTGCTCCCCAGGCAGGGGTAGGGTAAACGTTCGGTTTTCTCCCTCGCCGGCGATCTTCACTGTGTCATTCGCGGCATCGATCACTTCTAACCGCCAATCGTTCTCGCGACCGGTACCGAAGCGGGTAACCGGCGTCCAACAGCCGAGCGCGAGCGCGGCCGCGACGGCGTCATCATCACCGTTGGCAATGATCAGGCCGGTGCTGGGCACAGTTCGTACTAAATGATGAAACTGTCGCTGGATGGCCGCCAGATCGGGAAAGATGTCGCCGTGATCGAATTCGAGGTTGTTTATTACCAAGGTTCGAGGCCGAAAATGGACGAACTTGGAGCGTTTGTCGAAGAAGGCGCTATCGTATTCATCGCCTTCGATGACGAAGTGCTTGCCGCTGCCAAGCCGCGCGGAGCGCCCGAAGTTGCCGGGCACACCGCCGATGAGAAAGCCGGGTGAGCGCCCCGCATACTCGAGTATCCAGCCTAGCAGGCTGCTGGTGGTTGTTTTGCCATGAGTGCCGGTGATTGCCAGGACCAAGCGCTCACGCAGTACGTTCTCGGCAAGCCATTGCGGGCCCGACGTATAGCACAGTCCTTGATCCAATACCTGCTCCAACGCCGGATTGCCGCGGCTAAGCGCATTGCCCACAAGGACGCAGTCCGCAGTGGGGTTGGGGGGCGGTAGGGCATACCCCTCCCGGATAGTGATCCCTTGTTCGGACAGCATCGTGCTCATGGGCGGATATACGCCCACATCGGCACCGCTTACGGTGTGCCCGGCCTCACGCGCGATCAGCGCGAGCCCTCCCATAAACGTGCCGCAAATGCCGAGTATGTCCAGGTGCATGAGCCGCTTTCCTCAAGAATCATGTTTGTAGCACCTTTGTCAGCTCGGGGCGGGGGGGGGGGGGGGGGGGGGCGCCGGGGGGAGCGAACGAAACTAGGGCCGTGCCCC
>JAKDMQ010000365.1 GCA_030452265.1 Nitrococcus sp. | reverse complement strand
CATGAGCATGATCCAACCCTGGCCGATGCGCTCATGGCCGCCAATAATCCAATCGAGCGGAATGAACACATCACGACCACGATTGGGGCCGTTCATGAACGCAGCATTGAGCGGAAAATGCCGTCTGCCGATCTCTACACCCGGCGTGTCCGTAGGGATAAGGGCGAGCGTAATGCCGAGCTCTTCTTGTTTGCCCAAAAGGCAATCCGGGTCATACGCCTTGAAGGCGAGGCCGAGCAGAGTTGCCACGGGGCCAAGGGTGATGTAGCGCTTCTCCCAATTCAAACGCAGGCCGATGGTCTCGCAACCGTTCCAATTCCCCCTGCAGACGATACCCGTATCCGGAATGGAGCCTGCATCGGAGCCTGCTTCCGGGCCGGTCAGGGCAAAGCAGGGAACCTCTTCGCCACGCGCCAGGCGCGGGAGATAATAGTCGCGCTGTTGCTCGGTACCGTAGCGTATGAGTAGCTCGGCCGGTCCCAGCGAATTTGGGACCATGACCGTGGAGCCCAGATCCGCGCAGTGGCTGGTAAGCTTCATGGTGATCTCGGAGTGCGCCAGTGCGGAGAAGCCCTTGCCGCCATACTCTTTTGGAATGATCAGCCCGAAGAAGCCTTGTCCTCTGACGAATTGCCAGGCATGCGGCGGTAGATCAAGCCGGTTATGAGTGACATCCCAGTCATCCACCATGCGGCAAAGCTCTTCCACCGGGCCATCGAGAAAGGCTTGCTCCTCCTCGCAGAGCGTCGATACCGGGTAGGCCAGGAGCTTCTCCCAGTTGGGCCGGCCGGTGAACAAATCGGCATCCCACCAGGCTGTGCCGGCCTCCAACGCGGTGGCTTCGGTTTCCGATAAGCTCGGCAGCATGCCCTGCAGACGGCTGAACAGGCGTTCGCTGAGGACCGAGCGGCGCAGCCGAGGCACATTGAGCGGAACCGCGATTCCTAAGAAAATCACCCAAACGAGCGCGTTCCAATGCCACGGGTGGCTGCCCGCAATGCTGAGCAGTGCCAGGTAAGCGGCAATGGCCGCCGTACTAAGCCACAGCGGTGCACGATTGAACGCGAGGATGCCGATCAATACTGCGAATGCAAACAGCCACACAAGAGCCAGCATCCAATCTCTCCTTAATTTTTTGCTGGAAATTACGCTCGGGCTCCACTAGTGAGACGAACAAAGTAGCGAATCCCAAGCGGTATCGCCAGCATGCTTGGTCTGCCTGCCTCCACATTCTATAGCGGGTGGGCACTCATCAAGTCTTGGCAAGCCGTTCGAACTGGGTCGAGAGCTCAGTTCTGGTAGTATTAGCGGATTCCCTGTTGCGGGCGACGTTACGAAGATCATGCTTATAGAATTAGCCGACCGGCGTCGGTCCCTGAATCTGGCTGGGTTCGCCGCCTGTTTGACTTTGCTGGGAATGGCTTATTACTTACAGTTTCAGCAAGGTTTGGATCCGTGTCCACTGTGTGTATTCCAGCGCGTTGGATTCTTTGCTTTGGGGGGCGCATTCCTTGGCGCCGGCTTACAGGCGCCCCGTCGCAATGGAGCCCGGGTTTATGCCGTTATGCTGCTCGCCATCGCGGCGGCGGGCGGCGCGCTGGCGGGGCGCCATATCTGGATCCAATCACTGCCCCCGGGCCAGGTTCCAGCCTGTGGGCCGGGTCTTGACTACATGCTCGAGACTTTCCCACTCTGGGATACCGCACGGATGGTGCTGCAGGGCTCTGGCGAGTGCGCGCAGGTGGATCGATTGCTTGGGGTTTCCATTCCTGTCTGGAGTCTCGCGGGCTTCATCGCCCTGGGCATTGCAGGCGTACTGGTGAATTGGGGACGCCAACGATCGCATCGGCCCGGCGTCAGGCCCTAGAATTCGCTTCGGGCACCGAGCCATGGCGACGCGTCGGCGCAAGCAGCCTCCTCGCAAACGTAATCCTGGTCGCGGCCGGCGGGCAAGTCGCGGCGGGCGCTCGTTGCGGCGCCTTATCCTTCTCCTGATAATGTTTTCCATACCCGTTGGCGCGGCCTATGTCTACTGGCTAAACCTTCGTGTCGTAAGCGAGTTTGAAGGCAAGCGCTGGGCGGTCCCGGCCCGCGTGTATGCCCGGCCGCTAGAGCTCTATGCCGGCGCGAGCCTGAGCCCGGAGAATTTTCTAATCGAGTTGCGTGCCGCCGACTACCGTGAGTCGGCGAGTGTCGAGCAGACGGGCACCTATAAGCGACAGGGCGATACCTTCACCCTCCACACCCGGACCTTCCGATTTTGGGACGGGAAGGTGCCCTCGCGCATATTGCGCGTGCGCTTCGACAATAACCTCGTGGCGGCCGTGCGCAATGTCCGAGACGGCAGCGAAT
>JAKDMQ010000364.1 GCA_030452265.1 Nitrococcus sp. | reverse complement strand
GCACCACGATCCCCCATGTCATGAATGGCCTGGGCGTTGCGATCGTCTCCACCCCGCGCGGCGTGATGACCGATCGCAAGGCTCGCGCCACCGGCGTGGGTGGTGAAGTGCTCTGCTACGTGGCATAAGGAGATCAACA
The DNA here is from genome assembly GCA_030452265.1 of Nitrococcus sp. Taxonomy (GTDB): domain Bacteria; phylum Pseudomonadota; class Gammaproteobacteria; order Nitrococcales; family Nitrococcaceae; genus Nitrococcus. The sequence continues at coordinate 2,217 of JAKDMQ010000364.1, read as the reverse complement.
CCATGTCACGCATCGCAAAGTATCCCGTCGTGCTGCCCAAGGGTGTCGAAGCGACGATCAGCGCCGGGGAAATCCGCGTCAAGGGCCCCATGGGCACCCTGACCCAGTCCCTGACGGATCGCGTCCGCCTCCAGCAGGACGACGGTCAAATCACCGTTACCGTCGCCGATGAGTCTCGCGAGGCCAAGGCCATGTCGGGCACCACGCGCGCGCTGGTGGCCAATATGGTCACAGGTGTGAACACCGGCTTCGAGCGCAGGCTGAATCTGGTTGGCGTGGGCTTTCGTGCCCAGCTCCAGGGCAACGCGCTGAAGCTTCAACTGGGCTTTTCCCACGATATCCTGCACACGATCCCCGAAGGGATCAAGATCGAGTGCCCGACGCAGACCGAAGTGGTCGTCAAGGGCGCCGACAAGCAGGTTGTCGGTCAGGTGGCTGCTGAAATCCGCGCCTATCGCGAACCCGAACCCTATAAGGGCAAGGGCGTGCGTTATGCGGACGAGCGGGTCATCATGAAAGAAACCAAAAAGAAATAAGCGCGCAGGCAAGGACGAATCATGGACAAGAAACTTTCACGTTTGCGTCGTGCTGTGGCAACCCGCCGCAAGATTCACGAGCTGCGCGTGCACCGTCTTTCGGTGCATCGCACGAATCTGCACATCTACGCCAACATCATTTCGCCGGAAGGCGATCGCGTGCTCGTCAGCGCCTCGACGCTCGAGCCCGAAGTCCGCACGGAACTGGCGGGCCAGAGCATCAACGGTGGCAACACCGCTGCGGCCGGCCTGGTGGGCAAGCGCGTGGCCGAAAAGGCCAAGGCTGCGGGCATCGAGCTCGTTGCCTTCGATCGCTCGGGCTTCCGTTTCCATGGCCGCGTCAAGGCGCTGGCCGAAGCCGCGCGTGAAGCCGGCCTGAAGTTTTAAGCAAGGAATTCGAGATGGCTAAAGCACAAGGCAGGCACGCTTCCGATCAGGATCGCGACGACGGCCTGCGGGAAAAGATGATCGCGGTCAACCGCGTCAGCAAGGTTGTCAAGGGCGGCCGTACCATGAGCTTCGCGGCATTGTCCGTGGTGGGCGATGGCGATGGTCGCATCGGTATGGGCAAGGGCAAGGCCCGCGAAGTGCCCGTCGCCGTTCAGAAGGCCATGGAACAGGCCCGTCGCGGCCTGGTCAAGGTGGCCCTGAAGAACGGCACGCTGCACCACTCGGTGGTGGGCAAGCACGGCGCCTCAACCGTACTGATTTCGCCCGCAGCAGAAGGTACCGGCGTGATCGCCGGCGGCCCGATGCGCGCGATCTTTGAAGTCATGGGTGTGCGCAACGTCGTGGCCAAGAGCCTCGGCTCGAGCAACCCCTACAATATGGTCCGCGCAACCTTGAATGGTTTGCGCGCCTGCTCGACGCCTGCCGAAATCGCTGCCAAGCGCGGCAAGTCCGTCGAAGACATCCTGGGGTAAGTCATGGCACAAAAGCAAATCAAGGTTACGCTCGTGCGCTCTGTCATCGGCACACACAAGTCCCATCGCGCCACGGTGCGCGGTCTGGGTCTGGGCCGTGTGAACAGCAGCCGCGTACTGGTCGATACGCCCGAGGTGCGCGGGATGATCCGAAAGGTGGATTATCTGGTGACCGTCTCGGAAGCCTAAAGGAACGCAGATGTCTGAAATTCAACTCAATACGCTCAAGCCCGCCGAGGGCTCCAAGCGCGCCCGCCGCCGTGTGGGTCGCGGAATCGGCTCGGGCTTTGGCAAGACCGGCGGTCGCGGCCACAAGGGCCAGAAGTCCCGTTCGGGTGGTTTCCACAAAGTCGGTTTCGAAGGCGGTCAAATGCCGCTGCAACGCCGCCTGCCCAAGCGCGGTTTCACCCCGCTGGGCCGTCATCTGTCTGCCGAGGTGCGTTTGTCGGATCTGCAGGCCCTGCCCGTTGACGAAATCGACGTGCAGGTTCTCAAGCAGGCCGGCATCGTAGGCGAGATGGTGCGCTACGCCAAGGTCATCAAGACCGGCGAGCTCACCCGCAAGGTCGTGCTGAAAGGCATTTCCGCTACGGCCGGCGCGCGCGCCGCGATCGAAGCGGCCGGCGGTTCGCTGGTTTAAATAAGGGGTGACAGTGGCTAAAGCTCAGGCACCAGGGAAGGCCGGCGGGGGATACGGCGATTTTCGTCGCCGCATTCTCTTCCTGGTATTCGCCCTGGTGGTCTATCGCCTCGGTACG
>JAKDMQ010000137.1 GCA_030452265.1 Nitrococcus sp. | reverse complement strand
CGGTCAAGGTATCAGCGCGGCCTGAATAGACATAGATCGGAACTGTCAGGGGCAAAGCGGCAAATGGGCGAAAGCTCGCGCATGCTGCAAAGTCGGCCGCCGCCGTATCGACGGTCAGTCGCAGCATATCCGGGTCAGCGAACACCTCCTCGGGTGTCCCGCCTTGGCGGCGCAATTCGTCAATCACCTGTGCATCGGAGCTCAGCTCGGCGAGATAGGCATCGTCCCGATGCGCTGGCGCCGCGCTGCCCGCAATGAGCAATGCGCTTGGCGAACGCGCGCCAAGTTGACGCAGCCTATGCGCGCAGCCATAAGCGAGCAGCGCGCCGAGACTGTGTCCGAATAGCGCATAACTTTGTGAGTGGTCTCGCATGATGTCATCGGCGAGGACCCCAACCAGGGAATGATAGTCTTCGATGTGTGCCTCGTTCGCGCGCGCACCTCGGCCGGGCCGCTCGAGCGGGCATACGCGAATCCATGCGGGCAGCAGTCGGCTCCACCTCGCGTACGGAGCCGCACTCGCGCCCGCGCAAGCCAAGCAAAATAACGTGACTCGACTGCTGAGCATGGCCTGCGGCTATTGCAACGTCGAATCCATTTTATCGCGCAGGCTTTTCGGCCTCATATCGGTCCAAACCCGATCGATATGCTCGAGGCAATCCTGCTTCGATCCCGCAACGCCGACCTTTTGCCAGCCAAGCGGAAGCGCTTTGTACTGGGGCCAAATCGAATACTGCTCCTCGGGATTGATCACCACCTCGAAAGTGATGTCTTCGCGATCGAATGTCATGTGGAACCTCCGCTCATAGGGCACGCGCCAGCGGCATCCGCCGTATGACGAATGCGCTGATAGGTGACATTGGGGTCGGACAAGATATCGTCTTCATAGAATGGAAGCCGAACCCAGCCTTTCGTGCTGAACAATCGCAACTGATCCCAGGCGTGAGGGGAACGTGGGTCACTGGATTGGCAAGTGGGAAGAATTGCATCCGCAACCACACGCCCTCGCTCCCAGCTCACCGCTTGAGTGTAGCTCGACCCGGCGATGTCGGTGGGTGCAAAGCCCTCCGAGGTCAGCTCGCCGAATTCGAGCAGATTTAGAACGCCCGCGCCGCCATCCCCTCCTGGAACTGGGAGATGTTCGCCGTTTACCGCAATGCGCTGTGTGTCGCGAAGACAAGCATCCAATGGATAATTATGTGAACGCAACGTCTCGGCCGCATGCTCCAAGGCGGCCAGAACGGTTTGCGCGGCCTTGGGATCGCCCATGCGAAGTCCCCGGGGCGTAGTCAAGGGCTCTGCGGGGCGGAACGGGTGCCGCCAAATATCGGCTGTACCAATGCGCCGCCAAAACAAACGGAATAGCACAGCGCCTTTGCTTTCCAGGTCGTCACGCCGCGACCATTGGCCAAGTACGCTTGCCGCCGCGAGCTGTAACGCGGTGAGGCGCACCGATGAGGCGGAGGCATTCGCGGCGCAAAACGAGAGAAGGTCGTCGAGCACCAGTTGGGCCGCTAAGTTGCGGTCGCTGAAGATAATCTCCTGCAGTGTGTCTACCGAGAGCGTTCCTCCATCGCGCGCAAGCGCATCGGCCAACTCGCGATGTGCCATGCGCGTGCGAAGTCCCTGCGTTGTCGACTCGAGGCCGACATAGCTTGGGAATCGTGACAGGAGGGCTTGGGCGTTAACGAGCCAATGCGAGTCATTGCAATTGAGGACATAATCATCGCGCAGCGTTCGGGGCATACGCTCGGCGGCGCGCAACGGCGGATCGCCGTCACCCGGGCCGCCCTCGCCCCAGGGAATCGGTCTTGCTCCCTTCATCACGATAACGTTTGCGGCTTTTGCGACCCGCCGGGCACGCCAGCTCGCTCTACCGAAGAGGCGAGCCGGGATCGGCACCTTCGGTACCGCGGTCAGATCGCCAAAGTAGACATCACCTGAGCGGTCGGCCGCGATCGTGTTGAGCCAGATCACGCCGCGCTTCCGGCAGAGCGCGCGATCGATGTCGGCGACGGAGCTGGCCTTGTTGATCTGGAGCCATTGCCCAATCATCGAGACACGATACGCGGTCGGATCGAACAGCGCGTAGGCGCGGCGCTTGGACCAGGTGCAGCCAGTGTCAGGAAGAGAGATCGGAAAGCCATAACGTGTGCAGTAGAAGGTACGGCGGTATTCGCTGCGTTGTCCGTCGCTGCGCAGAGGCACGCGCACTTGCCGGGGCATCATCTCAAAGGCGCGCCCGCCGACCCGGTAACTGAGTGGTGAACGTCTGGACAGCGCAAGCTCGTAGATGGCAAATCGCCGGCTCACGGATACCGTGTGGGTCCAGGCGACGTCTTTGTTGAAACCGATGTTGATGACGGGAAAGGGCGGCATGCTCGCGCCCATCACATCGAGCTCGCCTGGGATCGTGAGATGCATTTCATAGAGTCTGTGTGGCTCCGCCCACTGAAAATGCGGGTTGCCTACGAGCATTGCCGATCCGCTCGAGGTGTGTTCTCGCCCGAGCGCGATTGCATTGCTAGCGCTGACGGATGGAGGCTCTAATGAGCCCGTAACGGATTGAAAATTGCTGCGGCCCACGCCTTCACCCGGCGGTGCTGCCGCCAGAATGGCTTCGGCGTAGGCACAGCCACTGGTCTGGGCGGCCCGCTGTGCAAGTAGTAGGTACAAATCCGTGCGGCAAATCGGCTCGGTCAGGATCGCTTCGCGATACGGATCGTCCACACGAGCAAGCCCACCTTCGGCGAAATGCCGGCGAGCACCATCGCTATAGGCCTGCAGCATGGATGCGCTGTCACCTTCTTGATTCGCATACTTCATGTCAAGCCGAATGCGGTCAAAATACAAACGGAAGAAGAGGTCGCTTTCCAGATTGGTAAGAGGCAAAAGAGATCCGTGCTCATTGGGCCCGAAGTAGAACGAGCGCACGCCTCGGACCGTTAAAACCGCATCGATAAGACTGCGTGCGTTGTCGCTGGCGTAGGCATAGCCGACGCCAAAGGCGAGACTCTGCAAACTCGCCGCACATATATGCGGGATGCCGAACGAGGTTCGACGGATTTCGACGTCGTACGATTTCTCCGGTTCCCTACCGCGATGCTCGGGAAAGGCGATCTCCTCTACTTCACTTCCATTCGACCGAGCAGCCAGATCCGTCATTGCCTCATACCCGGCACCGTTAGACCATCGGGGTGATCAGGTTTGCGCTCGGTGCCGGATTCACCAAGGATCGGTTCGCGGCCATGGGATCTCTGCAACGGAATTCCGCTGTCACGGCAACACCGCAAAGCATACCTCCCTGGGGATCACGGCCAAGGCTCCGGAAGGCCGCGCGACGAGAAACTCGGGTCGGGGGTGCTCGGAAGGCTTTGGGATATTGTCCAACGCATTGTAGGTCACGATTAGTACGCGGCGCGAGGATGCGGAGATATTGGACGGCGACCCATGAACGAGGTTGGGAGCAAAAAAAACAACCGATCCCGCAGCGCCCTTGGGAGCCGCAAGCTCATAACGGCTCGTAAGGTCCAGCATTTGCTGTTCCGAGAGCTGATACGTCAAATCGGCACTGACGTCGCTGCGCCATCTATCATGGTCACCGCCGTCCAGGTGAGACTGCGGGATGCAACCTTCGCGATGAGAGCCGGTCATGAAATACAGAGGCCCGTTGAACTCGGTCACATCATCCAGAAACAGCATGGCGCTTACGGCGCGCGGCTCCGGCATTCCGTCTTCGTTCTTCCAAAAGGCGTAATCCTGGTGCCATGGCCACACGTCGCCACGAAAGGCGGCCTTCGTATTGACTTTGAATTGATAGGTGTAGACCTCGCCCCCGATCACTTGCTGTGCAGGCTCCAACAGCGAGGGGTGGCAAACAAGCCGTGCCAAAAGCGCGTCTCGCTGATCGCAGCCATGAAGGGCGCGAATGGTTCTACCGTCACGCTCCAGCACACGGCTCTCATCGTCAACTTTTGAAAGCTCACCAATACGTTGGCGAATGAGATTCAATTCGTGCGGAAAGAATGCATCCGCCACGACAACGTATCCGTCTCTTTCGTATTCCTTGTGACGTTCTGTGGATAACAGCATGATGCCTCCAGACGACAACAAGGTGGCTCGACGCACCTCGACGATTGCAACGCGGCACGACCGCCGGCGTGCCGCACGCTCAGAGCTGTCCAACTTTCCAGGTGACAGCAGCATGGCATATTTGTATCGTATCGTTATAGAGTTGTGTTCTCAACGACACGAAATCCAGCGGTTCGGATCGAGCAACAAGTGCTCCGGCGTAACAAGAACGAAAGGGTGGGCACAGACCATGATTGAAGCAGCCAAAGTGCCTGGGAGAGGCTGCAGGTTGCCTGTGATCGTGAAGGCGCCGTATGCGGGCGCCTCGTGGAAGGAGATCTTCGTCGACGGGAGCCAGCGCATCGACGATAGCTTGTGCGACGCGGGAGGCGTCTTGTTTCGTGGGTTCACGCTGGAGAACGCAAACGCGTTGCACGATCTCGTAACCGCCTTCGGTGCGCCGCTCCTCTCATATGACTTTGCTTCGACCCCGCGTTCTCATGTCGGCAATCAGATCTACACCTCGACGGAATATCCCGCCTCGCAATCGATCCCCCTGCACAACGAGCAGTCTTACACCCGTGACTGGCCGATGCGAATTTGGTTTCATTGCGTTACACCTGCGCAATCCGGCGGCGATACCCCGATTGCCGATAGCCGAGCGATTTACCGCGAGATTCCTGCGAAGGTTCGCGACCGGTTTATCGATAAGCAGCTCATGTACGTGCGCAATTACGGAAACGGTCTCGATCTTCCATGGCAGGCGGTTTTCAACACGGACCGCAAAGACGACGTCGAGACCTATTGCCGGGCCCATCAGATCGCATGGGACTGGAAGCCAGACGGTAGTCTTCGAACCCGGCAGACCGCCCAGGCCGTCGCCGAACATCCGCTGACAGGGGATCCGCTTTGGTTCAACCAAGCGCATCTTTTCCACGTCTCGTCATTGCAACCATCGGTCAGGCAGGCACTGCTGGATGCGGTCGACGAAAGCGACATCCCGCGCAACGTTTATCATGCAGACGGTACGTCGATCGATGAAGGTGACCTCGATGCCATCCGTTCAGTGATTGCCCGGCATACGATCTCTTTTGCCTGGCAACGCGATGATGTTCTGATGCTCGACAATATGCTGACAGCCCATGGACGAACGCCTTTCAAAGGCAACCGCAAAGTGCTGGTCGCAATGGCCTGCCCGTACTCGGAGCACACCCGTGCTCAGTGAAGTTATTCTTGTTATCAGGCAATGACTGCTCCTTGTTCGCCTCATGAGACCTTTGCGGATTGCCTGAGAGCAAACGCGAGGCAATGGCCGGCACGCATCGCCATTCGAAGTCTTGCCGAGCGGTGGAACGAGGAGCGGACCCTCACCTACCGGGAACTCGACCGCCTGGCTGATCGCGCGGGCCGACACCTGCGTCAGCTTGCTCAGCCGGGCGAGCGGGTCGTATTGCTGCTGCCAAACGGTATCGATTACGCGATTGCTTTCTTAGGCTGCCTGTATGCCGGCTTGATCGCCGTTCCCGCCTATCCACCGGAAACCCGCAGCGGCGGGCCGCACGGTCGCATCGGCGGTATCCTCGCAGACTGCAGCCCCGCGGTGATTCTGACGGACGCGCACTCGCAAGCCGTGGTCGAGGCGCTGTGCGACGACAGCTCGATCACCCGTCGACGGATTCACCTGGCATCAGAGATCTCGGCGCTATGTCATGGAGCACCGCCACTGGTGACGCCCCGTGGTGAAGACATCGCATTTCTTCAATACACGTCAGGCTCGGTTTCGGCGCCAAAAGGCGTGATGGTGAGCCAGCACAACCTTCTCGCCAACGAAGCGGCCATCAAGGCGGCGTTCGAGATAGAAACCGATGATGTAATCGTCAGTTGGCTGCCGCTCTTCCACGACATGGGGCTCATTGGGGGACTTCTGCAGCCGCTTTTCAGCGGCGCCAGTCTGGTCCTGTTGTCTCCGCGGCAGTTCCTTGAAAAGCCGGTGCGCTGGCTGGAGGCGATTTCCCGCTTTGGCGGCACGGTCAGCGGCGGCCCGGACTTCGCATTTCGCCTTTGCGCCGATCGAGTCTCGGAAGAGCCTCTCAGAGGCCTCGATCTGTCAACTTGGAAGCTCGCATTTTGCGGGTCCGAACCGATTCATCCTGAGACACACGCGAAGTTCGCGACGCGCTTCGGTCCCGCCGGATTCGACCCTCGGGCCCAATATGCCTGCTACGGTCTCGCCGAAGCGACACTGCTCGTGACAGGTTCCAGGAAGGGCCGCGGGCTGCGGCAAGCGCCTATTGGCGGCAATGAAATCGTCTCCTGTGGCTACATTCCGCAAGGACACCAGCTCCGTATCCTTGATAGCCACGGCAAGCGCACGGACGGTGTCGGGGAAATTTGTCTTGCTGGGCCAAGCATCGCGCAGGGCTACTGGCACAATCCCGCTGCCACGGCGGCTACATTCATTGAGCTTGATGGAGAGCGGATCTTGCGTACCGGAGATGTAGGGCTTTTGCGAGACGGAGAACTGTTCGTCACGGGTCGGCTCAAGGACCTCATCATCGTCCGCGGGCAGAATATCTACCCGCAAGATATCGAGCGCGCGATCGAGAGCGAGATCGAGGCCGTTCGTCGGGGGCGCGTCGCAGCGTTTCCAATCCAAGCCGATGGAACGGAGAGCATCGGAATCGCCGTAGAGGTCAGCCGCGCCATGCAGCGCGTCGTCTCAGCCGAGGCGTTGATAGCCGCGATCAGCGAAGCGGTTGCCACAGCGTGCCAAGAACCAGCCAAGCTTGTGCTTCTCCTCCAACCTGGTGCGCTACCGAAGACCTCGAGTGGCAAGCTTCGGCGTAGCCAATGTCTCTCCCTTTGGGTGGAAGGAAAGCTTGACGTCTTCGCCGCCAGTGGTGACCCCACCCCTGGGAAGGCCAGCCATCCGCGACGTGTCCGAGACTCCTTACCGCTGGATGAGGCAATCACACGGGCGTGGGCGGCGGTTCTCGAGATTACCTCGCCGCGGAGCGAGGACCATTTCTTTCTATCCGGGGGCAATTCGATCCGCGCGGTTCAGCTCGTTGCAAGAGTCAGAGAAGCGCTTGCGGTCGAGGTCGAGCTTGCAACCCTGTTCGATCACCCAAGGTTAGGAGATTTCGCCGAAGCGGTCGCAGAGCGGGTAGCAAATGGATCAGCTTCAGGCAAGCCGCAACCCCAAAGGCAGAGCCTGAGCGCGACGGTTCTCTCGCACTCACAAGATCGGCTTTGGTTTTTGTGGCATCTGGAGCCGTTGAGCGCGGCCTACAACATCGCGGGCGCGGTGCGGTTGCGGGGTGTGCTGGATGAGGCGGCGCTGGAAGGTGCCTTCGCGCGGCTGGTTGCACGCCACGAGACGCTGCGCACCACGTTCGAGAGCGGCGCGGATGGAGCCGCGATCCAGCGCATCCATCCTGCGTCGTCGGCTTCGGTAGCGATCGCGCGGACGGATCTGTCGGCGCTTGCCGAGAGCGACCGGCAGGCGGAGGTAAGACGGCTCTCGGCGGCCGAGGCCGAGGCGCCGTTCGATCTGGAAGCGGGCCCGTTACTGCGGCTGCGGCTGTTGCGCTGCAAAGCGGACGAGCACGTGCTGCTGGTGACCCTGCATCACATCGTCTCCGACGGCTGGTCAATGCGGGTGTTGGTCGATGAGTTCACCGCACTCTACAGCGCGCTCGCCGAGGCTCGGGAAGCGCAGCTTGCCGAGCTGCCGATCCAGTATGCCGACTATGCGATCTGGCAGCGCGCCTGGCTGGAGGCGGGCGAGAGTGAGCGCCAGCTTGCTTATTGGAAGGAGAAGCTCGGCAGCGAGCACCCGGTTCTGGAGCTGCCGCTGGACCATCCCCGCAAGGCGCAGGCGAGCTATCGGGGGGCGCAGCATGTGGTCGAGATCGACGCCGCGCTGACAAAGCGGCTACGGGCACTGGGCCAGCAGCGCACGGCGACGCTGTTCATGGTGCTGCTCGCGGCGTTCAAGGCGCTGCTCTACCGCTACAGCGGCCAGCAGGACATCCGGGTAGGGGTGCCGACGGCGAACCGTACGCGCGTGGAGACCGAGGGGCTGATCGGCTTTTTCGTCAATACGCAGGTGCTGAGCACGCCGCTCGATGGCCGGCTGTGCTTTAAGGAGCTGCTGGCGCGCGTGAAGGAGACGGTGCTGGGGGCGCAGAGCCACCAGGACCTGCCCTTCGAGCAGCTGGTAGAGGCGCTGCAGCCGCAGCGCAGCCTCAACCAGAACCCCCTGTTCCAGGTGATGGTGAACTACCTGAGGCAGGAGGAGAGCGGAGAATATCTGCGCCGTCTTCGCGCGCTCGAGATCGAGTCGCTGCCACAGAGCACTCAGGCTCCCAAGTTCGATCTGAGCCTGGACTTGGTGGAGGGTGCGGCTGTCACCTGCACCTTCACCTATGCGGCAGACTTGTTCGATGCGGCGACGATCGAGCGGCTGGGTCGGCACTGGCTCACCCTTCTCGAAGCGGTCACAGCCGAGGCCGGCACCTCGGTTGCTGATGTGCCGCTTCTCCTCCCGGACGAACACGCGCAGCTTGAGGCGTGGTCACGGGGCGAGGCGCACGCGCTGGATGGTCGCTGCCTGCACGAGCTGATCGAGGAGCGGGTGCGCCTGCACCCCGATGCGATCGCCGTGGTCTACGAGGACACGCAGCTCACCTATGGCGAGCTCAACGCGCGGGCGAACCGCCTGGCGCGGCACCTGCGGGCGAAGGGCGTCGGCCCCGACGTGCTGGTAGGGCTCGCCGTCGAGCGCTCGCTGGAGATGGTGGTGGGGCTGCTCGGCATCCTCAAGGCTGGGGGCGCCTATGTGCCGCTCGACCCGAGTTATCCGGCCGAGCGGCTGGCGTTCATGATCGAGGATGCCGGCGTGGCGCTGATCCTCACCCAGCAGCGCCTGCTCGAGCAGCTGCCGGCCGGGTCGGCGGCGGTCTGGTGCCTGGACCGCGACTGGCATGAAGTCGAGGGCCTCGAGGCAACCGATCTTCCCAACCTCGCCACCCCGCACAACCTCGCCTATTGCATCTACACCTCAGGCTCAACCGGCAAGCCCAAGGGGGCCGGCAACTCACATGCCGGCATCGTCAACCGCCTTGGCTGGATGCAGGAAGCCTACGGGCTTTCTGCGAGCGATCGCATTCTGCACAAGACGCCGTTCAGCTTCGACGTGTCGGTGTGGGAACTGTTCTGGCCGCTGCTGTACGGTGCGGCGCTCGTTGTAGCGCGGCCCGGTGCACACCGGGATCCGCAGGCGCTGCGCGAGACCATCATCGCGCAGCAGGTCAGCATAATGCACTTCGTGCCGTCGCTGCTCAATGCCTTCGTGTCTGCCGATGGTGAGGACAGCAAGCTGGCGTCGCTGCGCAACCTCATGTGCAGCGGAGAAGCGCTCTCGCCGGAGCTGCAGCGCGTATTCCTTGAGCGACATGGCGATGTACAGCTTCACAACCTGTACGGTCCGACGGAAGCGGCGATTGACGTGAGCTTCTGGCGCTGCCGGGAGGAATCCGGAGCAAGCAGTGTTCCGATCGGTCATCCGATCTGGAACACGCAGTTGATGATCCTGGACGGGGATCTCAACGCGGTACCGGCTGGTGTTGTGGGCGAGCTCTACATTGG
>JAKDMQ010000136.1 GCA_030452265.1 Nitrococcus sp. | reverse complement strand
CCACCCTGGGCATGCTCACGGCGGAGCAGGCACGGCGCCTGCAAGCCGCGGGGCTTGACTACTACAATCACAATATCGACACGTCGCCCGCATACTACCCGGAGCTCATCACTACGCGGACCTACCGGGATCGCCTCGAAACCCTGGCGCACGTTCGCGCGGCGGGTATCAACGTCTGCTGCGGCGGGATCATAGGCATGGGCGAGAGCTTGGCGGATCGTGCGGGCATGTTGCTTACATTGGCCAACCTTCCGCGGCACCCGCAGAGCGTGCCCATCAATCAGCTCATCCAAGCTCCGGGCACGCCGCTGCACGGTGCGAGCCCCGTGGACCCGATCGAGGTCGTGCGCATGATCGCGGCGAGCCGTATCGTCCTGCCAAGGTCATGGATTCGGCTCTCCGCCGGGCGCTGCGAGATGAGCGACGAGACGCAGGCGCTTTGTTTCCTGGCCGGTGCGAACAGCATCTTCTACGGTGAGCGCTTACTCACCGCCGCCAACCCCGGCGAGGAACACGATCGGGTACTGTTTCGCAAGCTCGGTTTGCGCTTCCAGGCTCCGGTGCGGGCTGACGCTCGAGCGGGCGCGGCTACCGGCGACGGGGCCAGGAGGTCGAGCTGATGCAACCCGTGTGCGAGCGCTTGGACAAGCGGCTGCTGCGGCGCTCCTTCAATGCCGCGGCGCAGAGCTACGATGCGACGGCTGTGCTGCAGCGGGAGGTCGGAGAGCGCCTGCTCGAGCGTCTCGATCTGATCCGGCTGCAGCCAAAGTGGGTCCTCGATATAGGGGCTGGCACCGGGGCTACGACGCGGGCGCTGATGCGGCGCTATCCACGGGCGCGCTTTGTCGCGCTCGATCTAGCCGCCGCTATGCTGCGCAAGGCCCGCCGCCGTGCGCCGCTGCTGCGGCGGCTGCGCTGTGCCTGCGCCGATGCGGAGTCGCTGCCCTTCAATGCGGCGAGCTTCGATCTCGTGTTTTCTAACCTCGCCTTCCAATGGGTCAACGATCTCGACTGTGCTTTGCGTGAAGTTCAGCGCGTGCTGCGGCCGGAAGGTTTGCTGATTTTCTCGAGCTTTGGCCCCGATACCTTGCAAGAGCTGCGGCAAGCCTGGGCGCAAGCCGATGGCTATGTGCACGTAAACGGCTTTGTCGATTTGCATGATGCAGGTGATGCACTGGTGCGGGCGCGGCTGGCCGATCCGGTCCTGGAGATGGAGCATTTCACCTTGACCTATCGCCGCGTACGCGACCTGATGCACGAGCTCAAAACGCTTGGGGCCCACAACGTCGCCGGCGGCCGTAACGGTGGGCTGACCGGGCGGCGGCGCTGGTCCGCCATGGAAGGTGCTTATGAACGTCTGCGCAGCGCCGAGGGGCGTTTGCCGGCGACATTTGAGGTGACCTACGGCCATGCGTGGGGCACGGCGCCGGCACGTCAGAGCGTCGATCGCTCGGGCGCGGTCCACGTCCCGCTAGCGCAGCTCGGGACGCGTCGGTTTAGCGCGCGCTAACAGCCATTAGGCTCGTTGCCGTTTACCGCGACGCCGTGGTGAATGTCAGCGGGCTCTAGTCGGCCGATGAGGGGCTTTGACAAGCAGAAGCGATCCCGCTAAGGTTGTTTTTAAGTTGCGGGGTTACTAGAATCCCCCGTAAACTTGCTTAACCGCGTGCAGCTATAACAGGTGCTAACCGCCTCCCGCGGAGGTGGAGAGTCATGGTTGCGACACATTACGACGAAAAAGACGGCTCTTGGCGCCTTATCCTGCGGCCAAACATCGCGCTTTCCTGGCGCCAGACGCGGCTGTTCTTGTGGGTTACAGCGGGTTTATGCTTCTTTTTTTCAGGAGTCTTTGCCTTAATGGGCCTGTGGCTTATCCTGCCATTTGCCGGGTTAGACGTCGGATTGCTGGCGTGGGCGCTTACCATTACGGCGCAGCGGGCCTATGACACCGAGGTCGTGCATATTTCGGAGTCCAGGATCGAGATTGATAAAGGGCGGCGCCGGCCGGAGTATCACTGGAGCTTCGATCGGGTATGGAGCGAGGTGATCCTGGCCATGCCGGGACACCCATGGTACCCGACGCTATTGGCGGTGCGCTCACGCGGTGAGCAGGTCGAGTTGGGTAAGTTTCTCGCCGATGACGAACGGGCGCGGGTAGCAGGAGAGCTTCGCCGCTGGATCGGTCCTATGGCGGGACTAGGAGGCGGTTTGGCAGCCGCGCCTGAGGACGGGGTTTCCCGCCGTAAGGCCTGACGAGCCGCACAGCCTGACCAAGGCTAACACAGGAAGGCTATTTGGATTTATTTGCATGGGATGCGGCGGTGTCGAACCGCAAGCGTTCATTGTAGCGTTGTGAGTTATTTTGGGTTGTGAGTTATTTTGGTTTTTTGGGCAAGCCTTACTGACCATTCACTCGGGGAGGTTGCAGAGGATGAAGCGAAACAAACGACTGGCCGCGATTATGTCGGGCCTGGCCGGGGGACTCGCGCTTGCGGCGACTCCGGCCTGGGCCGGGTGGACGGACATAAACGTGCCTCAAAATGGCGACATTACGGCTATTGCTGGGATGGCCTATGATCTGAACATGTTCGTTCTGTGGATCTGTGTCGTGCTCGGTATCGTTGTCTTCGGTGCGATGGGCTACTCGATGTACTATCACCGCAAGTCGATGGGCCATGAGGCCGTTCAGTTTAGCCACAGCACGGTCCTAGAAATTCTCTGGACGATAATCCCGATCATTATCGTCATCGTCATGGCGGCCGTTGCGACCAAGGGATTGTTCCTGGTGTACGACACCGAGGATGCCGAAATGGACATCAAGGTCACCGGCTATCAGTGGTTGTGGAAGTATGATTATTTGGGCGAGGGCGTCACCGTCTACAGCAAGCTCGCCCCAGAGGCGAATAGAGTGCGGGCGCTTGGGCTAGATACCGAAACCGTCGAGCATTATCCGCTCAATGTAGACCACCCGCTGGTGCTGCCCACCGACACCAAGATCCGTTTTCATATTACCAGTGGCGACGTGATCCACGCATGGTGGGTGATCCCCTTCGGCTGGAAGTGGGATGCCATGCCTGGGATCGTCAATCAAGGTTGGACGGAGATCTACGAGCCCGGCGTGTATCGAGGGCAGTGCGTCGAGCTTTGTGGGCGCGACCACGGCTTTATGCCCGTCGTGGTAGTCGCCAAGACTCCGGAGGAGTACCAGAAGTGGCTCGCTGCGGAGAAAAAACGCCAGGGCGTAACGGGGGCGGGTGAGCAGGCTGCGGCCAAGAAATCACCGCCGGCCCATGCCACCAAAGCCCAAGCTCGCCAACCTGAGCCCACTCGCGCGGCTGCCGATGCGGCGGGCACCGAATTGGCCGTGGCGGGCTAAAGGGGTTTTCCTCTCCCAATAGTAAAGAATCATGCCTTGAGGAGGTTTTCTGATGAGTACTGTTGCACACGCCGAGGAAGGCCACCACCACGGGCCGGAACCGGGGCTTTTACGGTGGGTCTTCACGACTAACCACAAAGATATCGGTACTTTGTACCTGTTCTTCTCGCTGCTGATGTTCTTCGTCGGCGGCACCATGGCGTTGATCGTCCGCGCCGAGCTGTTCGTGCCCGGACTGCAGTTGGTTGATCCCTATTTCTTCAACCAGATGACCACCTTGCACGGACTGGTCATGATTTTCGGCGCCATCATGCCGGGCTTCGTCGGGCTCGCTAACTGGCAGGTGCCGCTTATGATTGGCGCGCCGGATATGGCGCTGCCAAGGCTGAACAACTGGAGCTTCTGGCTCCTGCCGTTCGCCTTTACCCTGCTATTGAGCGGCCTGTTCATGCCCGGTGGCGGACTGGCCGGTGGCTGGACGATGTATGCACCGCTGTTTCTGCAGACCGGGCAGGCGTTCCCGTTCGCGATCTTCGCGGTCCATATGTTGGGCATGTCCTCCATTCTTGGGGCGATTAATATCATTTCAACCATCCTCAACATGCGCCCGCCTGGGATGACCTTGATGAAGATGCCGCTCTTTGTCTGGACCTGGTTCATCACGGCCTTCTTGCTGCTGCTTGCGATGCCGGTGCTGGCGGGTGCGGTCACGATGGCGCTGACCGATCAGTTCTTTGACACCTTCTTCTTCAGTGCGGCCGGCGGCGGTTCGCCGATCATGTTCCAGCACATCTTCTGGTTCTTCGGCCACCCCGAGGTCTACATCATGATCCTGCCGGCGTTCGGGATCGCCTCTCAGATCATCCCGACCTTCGCCCGCAAGCCGCTCTTTGGCTATGCCTCGATGGTCTATGCGACCGCCTCGATCGCATTCCTCTCGTGCATAGTCTATGCGCACCACATGTTCACCGTCGGCATGCCGCTGGCAGGCGAGCTCTACTTCACGTATGCCACGATGCTGATTTCGGTACCCACGGGGGTGAAGGTGTTTAACTGGGTCGCCACCATGTGGAAAGGCTCCATGACCTTCGAGACGCCGATGCTCTGGGCCATATCGTTTGTGATCCTGTTCACCATCGGCGGCTTCACGGGGCTGATGATGGCGATCTCCTCGATCGACTTCCACTATCACGAGACCTATTTTATCGTTGCGCATTTCCATTACGTGCTCGTGACCGGCGCGGCGTTCGGGATCATAGGGGCGGTCTACTATTGGATACCGAAGTGGACCGGCAATATGTACGATGAGCACCTCGGTAAGATACATTTTTGGCTGTCCAACATCTTCGTGAACCTGCTCTACTTCCCGCAGCATTTCACCGGGCTCGCCGGTATGCCAAGGCGCATCCCGGATTATGCGGCGCAGTTTACGGAGTGGAACATGGTCTCGACCATCGGGGCCTTCGGCTTCGGCTTCTCACAGCTGCTCTTCGTCTACATCATCATCACGACGATTCGCGGCGGTGAAAAGGCGAAGGCGCGCAGTTGGGAAGGTGCCTACGGGATGGAGTGGGAAGTGCCCTCACCGGCGCCCTACCACACTTTCGCGACGCCGCCCGATGTCGACAAGGTACGCCTTACCATTAGCTAAGTAAGGTTCAATACTGAAAGAAGGCTAAGCCCGGTGGCCGTGGATGATTACGGTCGCCGGGCTATCAGTAAACTCGAGATTGACGCAAGCGATGTCACAGCAAATCGATACCGAGGGACGACGCCGGCGCAAGGCCCGCTACACGGCAGCTATTTTGGCCGTCGTCGCCTTTGCGGTGTATGTCTGGACTTGTATGAAATTTGTATTGAACTAGCGCCGGCAATCGATTCGCGTGGCGACACAATAACGGACATACGAGAGGTGTTCTGAAAATGGCTGAAGCACACGGTGGCTACTACCTTCCCCAACCAAGTCATTGGCCCATAACGGGCAGCATTACCTTGTTCATCTTGTTTTTTAGCACGGCATCGTGGTTCCAAGGTGCGGCTTGGGGACCGTGGGGGATGCTCCTCGGCTTTGCACTCCTGCTCGTGCTCTTGTTCGGCTGGTTCGGAACCGTCATCGGCGAGAGCGAAGGCCACCTCTACGATGCCCAGGTCGACCGCACATTCCGCTGGGCGATGGCCTGGTTCATCTTCACGGAGGTGATGTTTTTTGGCGGCTTCTTCGGCGCGCTGTTCTATGCCCGGATCTTCTCAGTGCCGTGGCTTGGCGGCGATGATGTCGCGACTAATGTACTGCTCTGGGGTGGGCAGGCGCTCGACTGGCCCATGCACATGGCACCGGGCCTCAAGGACTTGGAGTTTGAATTCATGCCGGCTTGGCCGCTGGCGACGTTCAACACGATTTTCTTGTTGTCCTCCAGTGTTACGGTCACGATTGCCCATCATGCGTTGAAAGAAGGCGACCGCGACAAAGTCAAGAAGTTCATGCTCATCACGGTCGCGCTGGGTGTGCTCTTTTTGCTCGTCCAAGTCTATGAGTTCCATCATGCCTGGACCAGCGAGAACCTGACCTTGGCCTCGGGGGTCTATGGCTCGACGTTCTTCATGTTGACCGGGTTTCATGGTTTCCACGTGACGATCGGCACCATAGGGCTGATCACCATCACCGCGCGTATCTACAGGGGACATTTTACGCCTGAGCATCACTTCGGCTTCGAAGGTATAGCGTGGTATTGGCATTTCGTCGACGTGGTCTGGTTGGGCCTGTTCATCTTTGTCTACATCTTGGCCTAGCCGGTTGGATGTAGTGGATTCTGGTTCACGGGCAGGACGCCGGTAAACATCAGAACGAGTATTAGCGCGAAGAGTATGACCGACAAAGTGATGCGCACGGTCAGGGCGTGAAGGACCCTTCGGTCCTGACTGCGATCCTGGACAAGGAAAAAGCCGGCGGATATGAGGCTGATGACGATGGCGATCAGGGTGATGACGATTCCAACCTTGATCAATAGCACGACCATTGGAAGCTCCTCATGTGTGCATCATGAGTTGGCAGTATAGGCGATTGGGGCAGTAGTGGACACCGACAACCGACTGACGGGGCAATGCGAATCAGCTCATACGAATTCCGTCCGGGTATCGTCTCCACGTTAGCAGTGGCTCTCGTGCTGCCGCTGCTAGCTGCCCTTGGTGTTTGGCAGCTCAATCGGGCACAAGCCGCGCGGGACTATCTCGAGAGCGTGGAGGCCGGGCACCAGGCGGCGCCGATTCACCTGGACGCCGGACTGCCGGACTATTCCAAGGTGCATCACCGTGTCGCGATCGCCCGTGGCCGCTACGATAGTGCGCATCAGTTTCTGCTCGATAATCAGGTGCATGAAGCACGCGTCGGCTACCATGTGTTGACGCCTTTGCGCCTGGCCGGGAGCGATGCCGCCGTCCTCGTCGATCGGGGCTGGGTGCCGGCCGCGTTCGACCGAAGCGTTCTGCCGGATGTTACGGTGAGCGAGAAGGAACGCCGTGTCAGCGGGATCGTGGACAAGGGCCCTTCGGTGGGTATCAGGCTGGGCAAGACTTATATTGGCGCGGGCGACTGGCCGCGTCGAATCCTGTATGCGGATTTCAAGTATATGGCCGAGGCGCTGCCTTATCCGATAGCGCCCTACCTCATTCGGCTCGATCCGCAAGCGCCAGACGGCTTTATCAGCGAACCGCCGACACCAGCCATGGGTCCAGCCAGGCATTTGGGCTACGCGGTGCAGTGGTTTGCCTTGGCGACCGCGGTAGCCGTCATCTATCTCGTGGTTAATGCAAAACGCCGATCCGATGACAATTGACACCAAATTCTTCTTCGGAAAGATTCGATACCCGGCCCGCTTTCAGTTCCTTCTCATCGTTGCGCTGTTCACCGCGCCCGTGGTGGCGGCCTTGGTGGCATTTTGGGGCGGCTGGTGGCCGACCAGTACCAGCAACAACGGCGAGTTACTGGAGCCGCCAATTGCGATGGCACCGAGCGAGTGGACAACCCGGGAGGGTGAGTCTTTCGGTCGCGCGGATCTCGTCGGCTATTGGAATCTGCTGGTGGTCGTGGATGGCCCGTGTGACGCATGGTGCATGGAAACATTGGACGTGCTGCGACGCCTGCGCATTGCTCTCAATAGGAATGCGGGCCGAGTGCATCTGCTGCTGCTGCAGCCGCGCGGAGCGCCACCACCCGATTTGCCGGAAGTCTCGAACCCGGTGGTGTTTGAGCTCTTAGCCCCCGCTTCGAGCATTGCCTCTTTGCTCGCGCAGAGCGCGGGCGGAAAAGGCGCTGGGCGCGGGGTGTTTATCGTGGATTATCGGGCTTTCAACATGATGACCTATCTGCTGCCACTCGACGGCAGCGGCATGCTCGACGACGTTCAGCATTTGCTTAGAGTCTCTAACCCGTTAAGCGAACAGGCCGAGCTCGAAGAGCTACTTCAATCCCAGGATTCTCAACGATGATTGCAAGCCCTTGGTTTTATCGCTTGTCGCTGGTGACCGCCGTGCTCGCCCTCTGTGTGGTGGTGCTTGGCGCGTATGTGCGCCTAAATGATGCCGGACTCGGCTGTCCCGACTGGCCTGGCTGCTACGGCCATCTTACGGTGCCCCAGAGCCCGGCCGCGGTAGCGGCGGCAAACGCCGCGTATCCAAAGCAGCCGGTCGAGCCGGCCAAGGGCTGGAAAGAGATGATCCATCGCTATTTTGCGGGTACCTTGGGCTTGTTGATTTTGGCGCTGGCCATCTTCGCCTGGCGCAGGCGTAAAGCCGCGGGGCAGCCCGTGGTATTGCCCTTGGTATTGGTCGCCTTGGTGATATTTCAAGCGCTACTGGGTATGTGGACGGTGACCTGGCAGCTCAAACCGGCGATAGTGTTGGCGCATCTGCTCGGTGGCATGGCAATCGTATCGTTGCTTTGGTGGCAGGTCTTGCGGGCGGGGCGGCTCGGAATGAGATCGGGTGGGCTCGTGGCGAGGCACTGGCTAAAGGCGGCATTAGCGCTCGGCCTTGTCCTTGTGGTGGCGCAGATCGCGCTCGGCGGCTGGACCAGCTCCAACTACGCGGCGCTGGCGTGCAATCAGTTTCCCGCCTGCCATAATGGGCAGATCTGGCCGGACAATGTGAACTTCGAGGAGGCCTTCGTGCTCTGGCGGGGGCTGGGGATCAATTATGAAGGCGGTGTGCTCGATGCGCCGGCGCGGGTCGCGATACACCTCACGCACCGGGTGGGTGCGGTCATCGTCGCGGTGTTCACGCTCGGACTCGCAATTGCCCTTTGGCGTTGGGTTCCCGGGCGTGCCGCGAATTGGAGCGCAGGGGTGCTCGCGCTCGTAGTGTGTGTTCAGTTTGCCCTTGGGGTGAGCAACGTGCTGCTCAGCTTGCCCCTCCCGGTGGCGGTAGCCCATAATGCTGTGGCTGCGCTGCTGCTTTTGACATTTGTAACGCTTAATCATCTCATCAGACCGGTGCGTGAATCATGAGTAGAACCGTCTCTATCACTTGGTTTGGGCCTGCCCGGCAGCATTTGATCCGTCACTGGCACGATTACTACGAATTGTGTAAGCCGGGGGTCGTCGCTTTGATGGTCTTTACGGCGATCGTTGGGATGCTGGTGGCGAGCCCAGGTGATGTGCCTTGGCGGGCATTGACCTTGGGCAGCCTCGGGATTGCGCTCTCGGCGGGCGCGGCCGCGGCCATCAACCACATGGTTGACCAACGCGTGGACGGCCAGATGTGGCGGACCAAGCGCCGGCCGCTACCGACCGCTCGCATTCGAACCGGACATGCCATTGTCTTCGCCAGTGTGCTTGGAATCAGCGGGCTCGGTATTCTCTACGTGTTCGTTAATCCGTTGACCGCGTTGCTGACGTTCCTGTCTCTGATCGGTTACGCGTTTATCTATACGCTCTACCTCAAACGGGCGACACCGCAGAACATCGTTATTGGTGGCGCCGCCGGTGCGGCTCCCCCGCTGCTGGGTTGGACCGCGGTGACGGGATCAGTTGAGCCGAACGCGCTGCTTCTATTCCTCATCATATTTGTCTGGACGCCGCCGCATTTTTGGGCCTTGGCGATCCATCGGCGTAAGGACTACGCCAAGGTCAACATCCCCATGTTGCCGGTAACGCACGGTGATCGTTATACCCGATGGCAGGTGCTTTACTATACCTTGTTGCTGGTAGCGGTGAGTGCATTGCCCTTTGTCACCGGGCTCGGAGGACTCATCTACCTGATCGGCGCGATGATCATGGGTGGGATCTATCTCTATTATGCGATTGCCATGCTGGTTTCTTCGGATAAATCATTGCCGATGAAATCATTCGGCTTCTCCATCATCTACCTGATGGC
>JAKDMQ010000363.1 GCA_030452265.1 Nitrococcus sp. | reverse complement strand
TGCCGTTGGCGGCCACCGCGCTGCCGGCATTGAAGCCAAACCAGCCGACCCACAGCATCCCGGCGCCAACCACCGTAAAAACCAAGTTATGCGGCATCATCGCGGTGACCGGATAGCCGCGGCGCTTGCCCAATACCAGTGCCGTGACCAGGCCGGCCACACCCGCATTGATGTGCACGACCGTGCCGCCCGCGAAATCCATCACCCCGAAAGCGCCGAGCCAGCCGCCGCCCCACACCCAGTGCGCGATCGGCACATAGACCACGGTCAGCCAAAGGCCGACGAACCAGAGCATGGCGGAGAACTTCATGCGCTCGGCGAACGCCCCGACGATGAGCGCCGGCGTGATGATCGCAAAGGTGAGCTG
This sequence comes from Nitrococcus sp., assembly GCA_030452265.1. Taxonomy (GTDB): domain Bacteria; phylum Pseudomonadota; class Gammaproteobacteria; order Nitrococcales; family Nitrococcaceae; genus Nitrococcus. The sequence continues at coordinate 2,009 of JAKDMQ010000363.1, read as the reverse complement.
AAACATAGCGAACACGGTTTCGGGGATATGGCCGCTAAGCGGGGTCTCGCCGACCCCGATCAGAAAGCACTTGTCGAGCGCGCCGATGACGGACTGCAGGGCGCCGCCGTCGCCGAATGCGAGGCTGTAGCCGTAGATGGCCCACAGCACGCTGACCAGGCAGGTGATCGCAAAGCACTGCATCATGACCGACAAGGCGTTCTTGCTGCGCACCATGCCGGCGTAGAAGAGAGAAAGGCCCGGGATCGTCATGAACAGCACCAGCGCTGTTGAGGTCAACATCCAAGCGGTGTCGCCCGAGTCCACCTCGTCGGCCGCAACCGCCGCGAGCGGCGCCGCCAGCAGCAAGCTTGTTGCGAGAAAGAAGACTATTCGATGTAACCGTCGATTCATGGATGAATCCCCTTTGACTATTTGTTCTGTCCTCGATTACAACGCCGCTGTGCCGATCTCGTCGGTGCGGATACGCACGACGTGCTCGAGCGGAAGGACGAAGATCTTGCCATCGCCCACCTTGCCCGTGCGCGCGGCTTGGCAAATCGCCTCGATCGCTTGCTCTACGCGATCATCGTCCATGGCCGCCTCGACCTTGATCTTGGGTAGGAAATCCACCACGTACTCCGCGCCCCGGTAGAGCTCCGCGTGACCCTTCTGGCGGCCGAAGCCTTTTACTTCCGATACAGTGAGCCCCTGCAGGCCAATCCCGGAGAGCGCCTCTCGAACATCGTCCAGCTTGAATGGTTTGATTACCGCGACTACCAGTTTCATATCGGTTTTATACCCTCGAGTGTTTATTGCCACTGCCAAAAGCAGCGCCCGCCTTAGCATGCGGCCGACAATCGTTGCCGGCTGCTCTCAATACAGCAACACGAGGTCGAGGCCGAAGATCGTCTGCCCGGTCGGGATGCCGAATTGGTTAGCGAAAAACCGCTCATCCTCGTTACCGTCGCCGAACTGCCGGCGGACTTCCGGGCGGATGACGAGGTTCGCTGACGGGCGCACGTTCAGCCCGGCCGTGATCTCGTAGAGCGAGTGGCTGCCGGAGCGAAACCATTCCGCCCGCACACCCGCCTTGAACGCATTGTTGATCGTGTAGAATAGGTAGTTAACGACCCCGGAGCGGTGGTTGGTGTTCGGCCCAAAGGGGTTCGCATTGACTTCGACCAGATCCGTTTGGAAGACGTAAGTCCAATTCTCGGCCGGCTCCGTGTAGAGCACGAAACTGTGGCTATAGCCCTTGCCCTGCGGGAAGCCAAGGTCGCCCGCGGTAAGCGCGTAGGTGGCGATAAACTTGTCGCTCAGGGCATACCTCACGCCGCCAAGGAAGTTACTGCCTCCGTCGAAGCGATCGAAGCCGGTGTCCCAGCCGGCGGTCCAGCCGCCGTAGAGGGTGAGCGTATCCGTGGCCTTATAGGCTCCCAGCACGCCGGTGTGGGTAAAGGGTTCGTTGAAGTTGAACGTAAAGGAGTGGCTGAAGAAGAAGTTGTTCAGGGCAGGGACGGATTCATAGCCTATGAGCGTGAAGAAGTGGCCGGCCTTCACGGACCAATCGCCGTAGGCGAGCTCGACAAACGCCTGCGGCACGGCCCAACCGTGGATGCCGTTGTCCCACTCGGTATCCCAGTGGTGCTGCGGGGGCGGCTCGCCAAAGGCCTGCGTGTTTTGTGCGTCCACGCCATAGACAAGATCGACCCAGAAGCCGAAGTCCAGCCCGCAGCGGCCATCGGCGACGCGTCCGGCATAGAGCCATTGCTGGTGTAGGTTGATGTCGTCGGGATGGGTGTTGAACACGCCGTCGCTGTCGGTGGTGTAGCCGAGCTGCGTCCAGCCGCCAATGGTGAACGGCGCATCATCACCGAGCAGCGAGGCGAGGCTGAACCCCTTCTCGTCTGCCGCGGCGGACTCGCCACTACAACTGCTACCGCATGGGCAGCTCTCCTGCGCCCAGAGCGCCGGGGAAGCAGCCAACAGTAGTCCGCCCATAACGCCGCCGGCAATGCGGGTGAGAA
>JAKDMQ010000135.1 GCA_030452265.1 Nitrococcus sp. | reverse complement strand
CCGCCAAGCTGCCTTTCATGTCGGCCGCGCCGCGGCCATAGAGCCGCCCGTCCCGTAGGCTGGGCTCAAACGGGGGCGTAGTCCAATCCGCTTCAGGACCGCTTGGGACGACGTCGGTATGACCGACGAAGGCAAGCAGCGGCTGGTCGTCGCCATAGCGTGCCCAAAGGTTCTCTACCCGGCCGAAGCTCAAGTGCTCGCGGCGAAAGCCAAGCGGTTGCAACCGCTCGGCGAGCAGTGCCTGACAACCCGCATCATCCGGGCTTAACGAGCGCCGGCGGATGAGCTCACAGGTGAGCTCAATCGTGGCGCTCTGGCTCATGCCGGCGCCTAAGATAGGTCGACTCACGGGCGTAACAGCTCGTTGATGCCGACCTTGGCACGGGTCTTCTCATCCACCTGCTTGATGATCACGGCGCAGTAAAGACTGTGACTGCCGTCTCGCGCCGGAAGACTGCCTGGGACCACAACGGCGCCCGGAGGAACATGGCCGTAGCTCACCTCCCCCGTTTCCCGGTTGTATATTTTTGTGCTCTGGCCGATGTAAACGCCCATTGAGATCACGGCCCCCTCACCGACAATGACGCCCTCGACAATTTCCGAGCGCGCGCCGATGAAGCAGTTGTCCTCGATAATGGTCGGGCTCGCCTGCAGGGGCTCGAGCACGCCGCCGATGCCAACGCCGCCGGAGAGATGCACGTGCTTGCCGATCTGGGCGCAGGAGCCGACCGTGGCCCAGGTATCGACCATCGTGCCCGCATCGACGTAGGCACCGATGTTGACGTAACAGGGCATGAGCACTGCCCCTGGGGCGATAAAGGCGCCGCGGCGCGCCATGGCCGGCGGGACGACACGTACGCCACTCGCGGCAAGCTCGCGGCTGTTGTACTCGGCGAACTTAGGCGCCACCTTGTCAAAATAGTGGCTCACGCCGTCGCGCATGACGCTGTTCTCATGCAGGCGAAAATGCAGCAGCACGGCCTTCTTAAGCCATTGGTTGACCTGCCATTGGGCGTTGATTTTTTGCGCCACGCGGGCCTTGCCGGTGTCGAGCAGCTCCAATGCCTCGGCGACGGCATCCAGAAGCTCCGGTGCGGCCGTGCGCGGCGAGAGCTCGGCGCGCTGTTCGAATGCCGCTTCGATGACGTTTTTCAAATGCTCCATGGGAGCCTCCTCCCCGCCGGGGCGCGGTGCGCTGTCGCGCAGGAAACACGTGAGGCCACGCAGGGTCGAGTGGGAGCGGCGCCCCCGCCGCAAATTTCCCAGAGCAATCGCACAAGAGAATCGCGGCGAGGGCGCCGCTCCCACGGCTCGGTAGGTTGGGGTGAGCTTGCGAACCCCAACGTTTGCCCCGAGGTTGCTACCGCAAGAGTCGGGGTCCTTTCGTCACCCCAACCTACGCGGGATGACAATCGCTCACAACAACCATAGTAAACACGGTGGCTTACTGTTTGTTTCATGGGAACCTCGTTATTGCGAAAAAATGGCCGCCAGCGCGGCGGAAGTATAAACCAGCCCGGCTACGCTCCGTAGCGCCATCAAACGCCGTCGGCGCGCTTGCGCAGCTCCGCTTCGTCGGTTAGCAGGTGGCGCAAGCGCTCACGCAGGCACTGCTGCGTGGCCTCATCGAGGGCGTGGTTGTCGCGGTCGGTTAGGAAAAAGACGTCTTCAGCGCGCTCGCCTATGGTTGCGATCTTGGCGTTTTGCAGCCGTACGCCACAGTGGGCGAAGGCATAGCCGACCTCGGCGAGCAGCCCTGGGTGGTCGCCGGTAATGAGCTCCATGGCGGTTCGGTCATTGTGCGGATCGGCCGTGAACTCGATCTGGGTCTGCGTGCTGAAATGGCGCAGCCGCCTGGGCAATGCCCGGGGCACCGGCTGCGGTAGCTGCTCGACGTCGCGCAGCATATTGCGTAGCTGCTCGATGATCTCCCGTTCACGGTAGCCGCCGGCGATCGCCTTGCCGGTATCCTCCAGGACGAGGAAGCTATCGAGCGTATGACCGTCCTCGGTGGTGATGATGCGGGCGTCCTGGATGTCCAGGCCGAGCTGGCTCAGGGCGGCGACGATCAGGGCAAAGATATGATCCCGATCGCGGGTATAGACGAATACTTCGGTGCCGCCGCGAGGGCTCGCCAGGTCGATGAGAATGAGCGGCAGTTGCGCTTCGCCGCTTAGGCCGTGGATGGCCGCGGTGTGCCAGGCAATCTCCGCGGCCGAGTAGCGCAGGAAGTAGTCCGCCGTGAACGGGCGCCAAATCGCGTGCACGCTCATGTGGTGCAGTCCCTGTGCGCGCAGCGCCTTGCGTGCCTGCGCCTGGGTTTCTCCGATGAGCTCTTCCGCGTCGATGGGGTTGCCCAGCCCGCGTCGGATTGCCCGCTGCGTGACGTGATAGAGCTCGCGCAGCAACGCCTCGCGCCAGGCGTTCCAGAGCTTTGGATTGGTGCCCCGAATGTCGCCGACCGTGAGTAGATAAAGGTAGTTGAGATGCTGCAGATCGCCCACTTTGCGGGCGAATTCGTTGATGACTTGTGGATCGCTGATGTCCCGGCGTTGTGCCGTCATCGACATGAGCAGGTGGTGGCGAATCAGCCAGGCGACCAAGCGGCTGTCGTAGCGGCTCAGGCCGTGGTGAATGCAGAACTGGTGAGCCTCCTCCGCGCCGAGCTCCGAGTGGTCGCCGCCGCGTCCCTTGCCAATATCGTGAAACAACCCGGCTACGTAGAGCAGCTCGGGCTTGGGCAGGCCACTGATCAGAGCGCTGCAGAAGGGGAATTCGTGGGCGAATTCAGGCTCCGCGAAACGGCGCAGGTTGCGCACGACCATCAAGCTATGGGAGTCCACCGTGTAGGCATGGAATAGATCATATTGCATGCGTCCGGTAATGCGGCCGATGGCCGGCAAATAGCGCCCGAGGATGCCGTAGGTATGCATTCTGCGCAGCTCATGGGTGATTCCATGCGGCCGGCGCAGGATCTCCATGAACAGGCTGCGGCAGCGCAGATCGTTGCGGAAGCGCTCGTCAATCAAATAATGATGTTGGCGGATCAGCCGTATCGTTGCGGCGCGTACACCCTTGACCTCGGGGTGCTCCTGGATCAATAGAAACACCTCCAGGAGCGCGAATGGATAGCGCTGGAAGACATTGCCTCGAGTGACCTCGATGAAACCGCGCTTGACCTGGAAACGCTTGTTAAGCCGCCTGGGCGTCTCGTCCAAATGCGCGTAGAGGATCGCTTCCTGGTAGAGCTGAAGCAGCATTTCGTTCAGGCAGCTCAGCCCCATCACGACGCAGTAATAGCGCTGCATGAGCTCTTCGACCGCGAGCGTGTGCTCGCTATCGCGATAGCCGAACTGGTGGGCGAGAGTGGCCTGATAGTCGAAGAGCAGGCGGTCCTCGCGGCGCTCGGTGAGCACGTGCAGGGCAAAGCGAAGATCCCAAAGGAAATACTGGCCGCGCATGAGCGTGCGATGCTCGCTCTCGGTAAGGAACTCATTGTCCACCAGATCGTGCAGGGTATTTGCGCCAAAGTGGCGTTTGGCCACCCAGCCGATCATATGGATGTCGCGCAGGCCGCCAGGACTTTCCTTGACGTTCGGCTCGAGATTATGGGCCGTGTCGTGGTGTTTTTCGTGGCGGGCAAGCTGTTCGCGCCACTTGGCCTCGAAGAACTCGCGACTGGGCCAGATCCGGTTCGGACCGGTGGACTCCTGCATGGAGCGATACAGCTCCGCGGAGCCGGCGAGCAGGCGGGATTCCATCAGATTGGTGGCGACGGTGATGTCCTGGGCTGCTTCTTGGACACACTCGGCTATGGTTCGTACGCTATGGCCAACCTGCAGGCCGATATCCCAGAGCTGCGTGACGATGCAATTGAGCGCATGGTCAAAGCAGTTTTGCGCCGAGTCGGCGAGCACGACCAGAAGGTCGGTATCCGAGCCCGGATGAAGCTCCCCTCTACCGTAGCCACCTACGGCAACCAGTGCGGCCTGTTCCCCGGCCTCACTCAAGTGCAGATCCCAAACCCTGGTGACCAGGGCATCCACCATTTCCGCGCGCAACGCCACCAGCTCGACGGCGGGTATGCCGTCCAGAAAACGCGCGCGCAGAACCTGATCGGCGCCGGCAAGGCCTTGGCGCAGCACGGGCGTTGCCGGTTGGCCCTCATGCAATGCTTTGTCTATCGTAGCGGTATCGAGCAGGTAGCGATCATTGCGAATGCGAGCGGAGGTTAGGCTCATCGGCGTGGGATCTTCAGGTCAGAGCGTGAGAATCTCGTACCCGCTAGCGGTCACGAGCAGCGTGTGCTCCCATTGGGCCGAGAGGCTGTGGTCCTTGGTTACCACCGTCCAACGATCCTTGAGTAGCCGTGTTGCCGCACGCCCGGCGTTGATCATGGGCTCAATGGTGAAGGTCATCCCTTCCCGCAGCGCCAGGCCATCGCCGGGCTTACCGTAATGAAGAACCTGTGGCTCCTCGTGGAAGCTGCGCCCGATTCCGTGCCCGCAATACTCACGTACCACGGAGTAGCCATGGCTTTGGGTGAACTGTTGGATGGCGTGGCCGATATCGCCCAGGCGAACGCCGGGGCGTACTTGCTCGATTCCCACCATCATGCATTGATAAGCTACCTCGCAGAGTCGGCGCCCCTGAATGGAGGGCTCGGCAACATAGAACATGCGGCTGGTATCCCCATGGTAACCATCCTTGATCACGGTCACATCGATGTTGATGATGTCGCCGCGCTTGAGCTTTTTCGCGCCGGGGATGCCATGACAGACCACCTGGTTGACCGAGGTGCAGATCGACTTCGGAAAGCCCCGATAGTTGAGCGGCGCGGGGATTGCCTCCAGATCGTTGACGATATAATCATGACAGATCCGATCGAGCTCCTCGGTGGTTATTCCGGGCTGCACGTGCGGCGCGATTATGTTCAGAACCTCGGCTGCCAGGCGACCGGCCACACGCATCTTCTCGATTTCTTCCGCGTTCTTTATGGTAACCGCCATTATGGGAAATCCTTGCTCGAAACAGGCGAGTAGGGCCTGTTGACATTCACCCGCGCGGTCAAGGCGCAGGCCGTGAAAATCGGTGACAAATTGTAGCTGGATCGGAAATATGGTATAAAGCGCGCGCCTTCTAGGCAAACGGTAGTTACGTCATCGGCCCTACCGGAGGCCGCTATAACCGGGGAGCAATCCCCGCCACACCACACATGCGCCGTCACACGCGACCGGGTGCCCAATGCGGGTTGTTGCGCGCGGGTGCATGGAGGCTCAACCCGAACGAGGAGCAACCAGTCATGGCCAAAGTGAGCATGCGGCAAATGCTTGAAGCCGGCGTGCACTTCGGGCACCAGACCCGTTACTGGGATCCGAAGATGGCATCCTATATCTTCGGCCAGCGCAATAAAATTCACATCATCAACCTCGAGAAGACGCTCCCGCTTTACGAAGACGCCATGAACTATATGGGCCGCCTCGCAGCCAACGGCGGTCGGATTCTGTTCGTGGGTACCAAGCGTGCCGCCCGTGAGGCGCTGCGCGAGGAGGCTTTGCGCTGTGGGATGCCTTACGTCAATCACCGCTGGTTAGGCGGCATGCTGACCAACTTCCGCACCGTGAAGCGCTCCATTCGCCGCTACACGGATCTCCAGCAGCAGGAGAAGGACGGTACCTTCGACAAGCTGAGCAAGCGCGAAGTGCTCTCTCTGCATCGTGAAATGGGCAAGCTGGAGCGCGCCTTTGGCGGCATCGTCGATATGGATGGGCTGCCGGACGCACTATTCGTCATCGACACGGGCTACGAGCGGATCGCGGTGCAGGAAGCACTCAAGCTGAACATTGCGGTGGTTGCGGTTGTCGACACCAACAACTCGCCGCGTGCGATCGATTATGTCATCCCCGGTAACGATGACGCGTTTCGCGCCATTCGCCTCTACTTGAAAGGCGCGGCCGATGCAATCATCGATGCCCGGATGGCCGGCCTTCGGCCCAGTGGCGACGATGAGTTCATAGAGATCGAGGCGCCGGCCGCCAACCCCGTTGCCGAAGCCGAGCAGCCGGCTACATGAATGCCAGGCTCCGGCGCGGGCAATTCGACACTGCATCGGCAAGAGGTGATATCCGCATGGTGATTACCGCGCAAATGGTAAAGGATCTCCGCGAGCGTACCGGCGCCGGGATGATGGAATGTAAAAAGGCGCTGCAAGAAGCCAACGGAAACGAGGATGCCGCGATTGAGGTATTGCGCAAGCGTGGCCTGGCAAAGGCCGAGCGCAAGGCCGGCCGGATTGCCGCCGAGGGTGCGATCGTCATCGCCATGAGCGAGAATCGTACGCAGAGCGCGATGCTCGAAGTCAATTGCGAGACGGATTTCGTGGCCGCGGATCAACACTTTAAAGGCTTCGTAGACCAGGTCGCAGGCCAACTTGTCGCGGAAGGTCCCGATGATCTCCGGGCCTTGAGGAGACTATACCTGGGGGACGGCTCGAACGACACGATCGAGAGGGCGCAAAAGTCGCTCATCGCCAAGCTCGGGGAGAATATTCAAATCCGGCGCTTCATCCTCTACCAAACCCAGGCAGGCTTGATCGGCGCCTATCTGCATGGCAGTCGCATCGGCGTTCTGCTCGAGATGGAGGGCAGCGATGCGGTGCTGGCACGCGATATCTGTATGCACATCGCCGCCAGCTCCCCGCTGTGCCTCGATGCGGACGGCTTACCTGCCGACACCTTGGAGAAGGAGCGCGAGATTCTGACGGCCCAAGCTCAAGCGAGCGGCAAGCCCGCGGAGATCGTAGATAAAATGGTTGAAGGGCGGCTGCGTAAATGGCTGGAGGAGATCACTTTGCTGGGACAACCCTTTGTCAAGGATCCGGAGCAGAGTGTCGGCACGCTGCTTGATCGGGCCGATGCGCGGGTACTGCGCTTTACCCGCTATGAGGTCGGCGAGGGAATCGACAAGAAGCGCGCCAACTTTGCCGAGGAGGTTGCGGCCCAGGTCAAGGACTCCTAACCCTGGTGCGTGGCGGCCACCCCATGGCATGGCGGTCCCGTCGATGAACGAGCCCAAGTATCGCCGGATTCTATTGAAGCTCAGTGGTGAGGCACTGCTTGGCGATATGGCCTACGGGGTCGACCCCGGGGTTCTTAGCCGGCTCGCGAGCGAGATCCGCGCGCTCGGCGAGTGGGGCGTGCAGGTCGCGTTAGTTATTGGCGGTGGCAACATCTGTCGCGGCGCGGGTTTGGCGGCCAAGGGCATGGATCGGGTGACGGCCGATCAGATGGGAATGTTGGCGACGCTGTTGAACGCGCTGGCGCTGCAGGATGCGCTCGAGCGGGAAGAGGTTGTTACCCGCGTGATGTCCGCCATCAAAGTCAATCAGGTATGTGAAAGCTACATACGCCGGCGCGCGATCCGCCATCTGGAAAAGGGGCGCGTCGTCATATTCGCGGCCGGCACCGGTAATCCATTTTTCACCACCGACTCCGCGGCGAGCCTGCGCGCCATCGAGATCAATGCCGATATCATGCTCAAGGCGACCAAGGTCGATGGCGTCTATAGCGCGGATCCGCTCGAAGATCCGGACGCGGAACGTTATCGGCGGTTGACCTATGACGAGGTGCTCCAGCGTAGGCTGAACGTGATGGACGCGACCGCCATTGTCCTTTGCCGAGAGCAGAGTATGCCCATCATGGTCTTTGACATCACCCGAGCGGCCTGCCTGCACGATGTGGTTGCGGGATGCGCTATTGGGACGTTTGTCGATAGGGGATGACGCCCATGATCGAGGACATCAACCAGGATGCTGTCGTGCGCATGGGGAAGAGCATCGAAGCTTTGAGCCATGAGTTCCACAAGATACGCACGGGTAGAGCCCACACGAGCTTGCTGGACCATGTCAGCGTTTCATACTACGGCGCGAAGATGCTGCTCAACCAAGTGGCATCGGTGGCCGTCAGTGACCCTAGGACACTGAGTATTACTCCTTGGGAGAAAGGCATGATTCCCGTGGTGGAAAAGGCAATTCTCGAATCGGACCTGGGGCTGACTCCAAACACCGCGGGCGGCGTGATTCGTATCCCGCTGCCGGCGTTGTCCGAAGAGCGTCGCCACGAGCTGATTCGCGTCGTCAAGCATGAGGCCGAGCAGGCTAAGATCGCAATTCGCAACATCCGCCGCGACGCCAACAGCGCCCTCAAGTCCCTGCTCAAAGATAAGGCAATAACCGAGGATGACGAGAAGCGCGCAGAGGACAAGATTCAGAAGCTAACCGACAAGCACACCACCGAGGTGGACGACCTGCTCGCTGCCAAGGAGAAGGAGATGATGGAGGTTTGAGCCGTTATACCGGCCGAAGGACTGCGGCCTGTTCTAGATGGCGGGGAGGCGGTCCCCGCGGAGGACTTGGACGGAGCGATAACCGGGTTGCGGCGCCCGGCATACTCGAACAGCCCCCGTCGATGGCCGACAGCGGTGTAGTTCGGGAGTTGTGATGAGCAACGAGCAGAGTGATTTCCAAGCACCTGATTCAGAGGGTATCGTTCCGCGGCACGTTGCCATCATCATGGACGGCAATGGGCGTTGGGCGCAGGCCCGCAGCCAATCGCGCCATTTCGGCCATCGCGCCGGCGCGCAAGCGGTGCGCACGATTGTCGAGGCCTCGGTGCGCTCGGGTGTCGAGGCTCTGACCTTATTTGCCTTTAGCAGCGAGAACTGGCGTCGCCCATCCAATGAGGTGCGCATGCTCATGGGGCTCTTAATCCGAACCTTGGAAAAGGAGACTCCCCAACTGCACGAGCGCCGCGTGCGGCTGCGTTTGATCGGCGAGCGGGATCAGTTCACACCGCGCTTGCGGGCGAACATAATGGCTGCCGAGAATCTCACCGCCGGCAATACCGGATTGCAGCTCAATTTGGCCGCGAGCTATGGCGGGCGTTGGGATATCGCCTGCGCAGCCAGACGGCTTGCGGAAGAGGTCGCCCATGGTGAGCGCGACCCGGCCTCGATCGATGAACGGGTTTTTGGTACCTATGTCTGCCTGGCAGGAGTACCGGCGCCGGATTTGTTCATCCGCACCGGTGGAGAGTGCCGGATCAGTAATTTCCTCCTCTGGCAACTTGCCTATACCGAGCTCTATTTCACCGAGGTGTTGTGGCCGGATTTCGACGCGCGCGGGTTCGACGCGGCGCTGCGTTGGTTCGCTCAACGCCAACGCCGCTTCGGCATGACCTCGGAGCAGGTGGAGCGCCAGGGTCGTGCTTAGAAGGCGGCTGCTAACGGCGTTGGCCCTCGTTTTCTGCGCGCTCTGGCTGGTATGGTTGGCACCACCTGAGGCTCTGCCGGCGGTCTTCGCGGGTATTGTCATGCTCGGGGCCTGGGAGTGGACCAGTCTGATGAATCTCACGGGTTATATTGCTCGGCTGAGTTATACGTTGGCCATCCTCGGCCTTGTCTTTTGCGCTTGGCTATGGCTCAGGGCCGGCGGTAGCGCTTTGCCGGCATTGGTCATGGGAGCGCTTTGGTGGCTGATTGCGATCGCCTGCCTCGCCAAGTTCTCCCGCAACCCAGCCCAACGGGTGCCACATTTGCTCTTCTCAGCGCCGATCGGTGCCGTGGCGCTGGTCACGTTTTGGCTCGCCATTGCGGCGATTCACAGCGATGCGGCTTTTGGCCCTTACTGGGTTACCATGTTGCTGCTTCTGGTTGGGGGCAGCGACACGGGGGGGAATATCGCCGGCCGGACCTGGGGCCGGTGTAAG
>JAKDMQ010000134.1 GCA_030452265.1 Nitrococcus sp. | reverse complement strand
CTCGACGGCGGCATCCTTGCCGCCGACGGCCCCGCCAGAGCGCACCGCCCCGAGCCAACGATGCTCCTGCAAACAGCAGCAACCAAAACGCAAAGGGATGGATTGTAACCCGTTGCCTCCGAGCAGGCGCCTACCGGCCTTGTCACACGAACACAGCCTTGCTCAGGATCGAGATCGGGTGAGCGTGAGCGCTAAAACGCCGGCGGAGATGCCAGCTGCTCGAAAAACCTTGGCAGCAGGCGCGGCTCTAGAAACAGCATGAAACCCACGCCCCAGGCCGCGCCCCACAGGTGGGCCGCGTGATTGATATTGTCCCGCGCATGCCGGCCGGCCCAGAGCGAATAGCCCACGTAAATCGCCGCAAAGGCGATCGCCGGCATCGGCAGGAACATCACCAGCAGCATCGCCCAGGGCTGGATCAGGATGTAGGCGAACAGCACCGCGCTGACCGCGCCCGATGCCCCCAGGCTGCGGTAGTGCTGATCGTGCCGATGACTTAGGTGACTGGGCAGGATCGCCACCACGATTCCGGCCAAATAGAACAACGCGAAGCCGACAGCACCGACGTGCGGCACGAGCATGCGCTCCATCACCCCGCCAAAGAAGAACAGCGTGATCATGTTGAACAGCAGATGGGTTCCATCCCCATGGATGAAACCGTGCGTCACCAACCGCCACCACTGCCCGCGGCCAACGGCCGGCGGCCAGTAGATCAAGGCGTCGAATAGCCGCGGCTGCTGCCACGCGAGCAGGGAAGTGCCGACGGTAATTCCGATCAACAAAAGCGTAACTGTCATCAACGTTCATTTGCCTCGTTACTGACCGGGACCTCGGAAAAACACAACTGCCCACTCCCCCTTCTGCGCAGGATAAATTTTCCGTAATGTCATTCTGCGCGAGCCGTAAGGCGCAGTTGCAGAACCTAGGCACGCTGATGACCACCAGGTCTTCGTCCACAGCCGCGAGCTAGGCAGCGAGGTCCGGACCGGGGCGCGGTTTCACTGTAATTGGTGGGTCAATCTTCAACGGACATTAATACCGGGCTTAAGACCTCGCCGGAGTCGTTCATCGTGCGGCCACCACGAAACCAAGGTCAGCAGCAACTGCCAGGATCCGAGTGTATAAATCAGCGCGCGCCAGGCTCGCCGGCCCCTCGACAACCTCGAGATCCGAGCGGCTAAGGCGATCGCCCCAGAGCACGACGGCATCATGTGTGGCGCGTGACGGGGGCGGGTAGAGCATCCCCACCACATTCTTCGTGGCGGCAGTCGTGTCGCAGACGGCATGCGCCGAGGCTCGGGTGCGCGCGTAAGCGCTGGCAGATGACCCAAGGAGGGCAGCGTAGGGGATGTGAAGCGATTGCAACCCCCTATCGTAGAGGCTCACCAAAAGCATTTCGCGTTGCACTCTGAGCGTGCTGCGAGCCAAACCCGCCAGGCGCGGATGCGTGATGACCGATCCGTGGTCGGCGGCATCGCGAAACAATGTCTCTGAGAGAGCGGCGGTGAAGTCTGAAGCGCCGTACAGCGTTGGAACAGGCTTGCTGTGGCTATCGTAGAGGGGATCGAAGCGACCACCACCCATACCCTTGCCAGGGTTGAACTCGAGCGGACCAAACGCTACCGAGTGGACCCGGACGATCACTTCACCCTCGGACCACACGGTGAGATCCGGTCGCAGCGAGGCAGGCGGACACGTCGGTCCGCCAGATGACATCCGCAACTTCGCGGCGCAGCGCCGCGATGACGCGATCCGGCTCGGCCTCCAGCAAATCCACTGGCCGTGCGCCGGCCAGATAGCCATTCGGCGCGGCCAGCCAGAGCGCTAATCCCCATTCCCGGAGATCGCCGGCCGCACTTATGAGCTTACGCATGACCGCCTTGACGGCACCGTATTTGTCGAACTGAAACGCCGGATAACGGTACTCACCACCCACCTTGACGCCGAATATTCGCCCCTCCCGCCGTAGCCGCGTAGCGCTCGCGTGCACATTTTTGGCAGTGGAGCCGATGAGCTCATACACCTGCGTGGCGCTCAATACGGGGAACTCATCTACAAGCGCTTGGCGTGCTCGCTGATTGAGACGCGTCTGCTCAATTAGCCTTATGCTGTCCTCGACGGCGAGTTCAACCGGGGCCGCATCCACCAAGGCGAGCCAAAGACTCCGCAGCGCGCAGTCCGCTTCGGACGCTTGCCAACTGCATTAGGTCGTGGACCCGAGTCACTTCTCCACCATTGCCCTTGATCACGAACTCCGCCGCATCGCCATGATGCCGCAAGTCTCCCACGTTAAACCCGCTGGCAATAGGGGATTTAGGCCGACTCTCGCGCCGCCGCTTGCGCTCTCGCTCATTGGCCTGTCTCATCGTGAGTCTCCGCAAAATTTCATTACACTCATTATACTCATGTCCACGGCTTGAAGGCATGCAACGCACGCTGGCGACAGAACGGCAAACCCGGCAAAATCACCATTTCTCTCGTCGAACGCAACGAATTCTGGAGTTTCGGGTCTACAACCCAGGTCTCCAAAGGTAGAGAAACAGGGGCGAGGTCAGCGCCGTCAGGTCGAGCGGCAAGGCATTGGGCCGTTTCTCCATGGCGGCTCGGGGTGCGGCGCCGGAGGCCGACGAGAATAGAGTTTCGCCCGACTCGCCGGGGCGGCGATACACCACCACCTGGGCCTGTTCTAAGCGATCGAGGCGGGGTTGAGTGACAAGAGCGCACTGGTGCGCATCGCCGCCCTGGAGGCGTTGACCGATTTCCCGCCCGAGTACCGGTTCGGCGCCTTGGCCTTGACCGGCGATCCACTGCTTGCGGTGCGTGTCCAGGCCGGGGTGACGCTCGCACCGATAGACGTTGCCTCGGTGGCCGCGGCCAAGCGCGAGAGCCTGCAAAGCGCGTATGCCGACTACGTCGCAAGCCAGAGCGCCATCGCCAGTCGGCCCGAGGCACATCTCAACCTCGGTCTGTTCCATTTGCAGCGCGGGCGACCCGCGCTGGCCGTTAAGGACTATCGCTACGCCATCCGACTCGATCCGAGCTTTGCGCCGGCGTATGTCAACCTGGCGGATCTCTATCGCAGCACGGGTCGTGAAGAGAAAATCGCGGAAGTGTTGGATGAGGGGACTCGAGGTCATACCGGAGAATCCATCCCTGCTGCACGCCCTGGCGCTGCTGCGGGTGCGTCAGGGCCGTCTCGACGCGGCGCTGCCATTGCTTGGCCGCGCGGCCGTACTGGCGCCGGAGAACGCGCGCTTCGCCTATGTCTACGCGGTCGCGCTGCATTCCGACGGACAGACAAAGCAATCATTGGCCGTGCTCGACGAGGCCCTGCAGCGTAACCCCGGCAACCTTGACCTGCTTTTCGCACGCGCTTCGTTTGCCGCGCAGGACGGCGATACGGCGGCTGCCCGGAGATTCGCGGAACGCTTCGTGCAGTTAGCACCGAACGACCCACGAGCCAAGGCACTACTACCCTTGACCCGCGGACATCATGCAGCGTGCGATGGGCGAAAGATAGCAAAGTTATATAGCTATTAGTCGGGCTTGACCCCGTGGCTCCTTTTGGCAAACATGTCGATGATGGTCGACCGAGACATCCGTTGGAAGCAGCGCCTGGCGAACTACCGCAAAGCGGTAACCCAGATCAGCAATGCGGTGGATTTGGCGCTGACGCGGCAGCTCTCCGAACTGGAGCGCCAGGGGTTAATCCAGGCCTTTGAATTCACCCATGAGCTCGCGTGGAACGTCATGAAAGACTACTTTATCTACCAGGGCGGCACCGCAATTACCGGATCCAGGGATGCGATACGCGAGGCATTCAGCACGGGATTGATCGAAGATGGCGAAGGATGGATGGAAATGATCCAGAGCCGCAACCAAACCGTGCATGCATACAACGAACGAGTCGCTGCGGAGATTGCCGCGCGCATCACTGGCCGATATCGGGAACTGTTTGAGCAGTTCCTCGAGCGCATGGAACAGCTCGAGAAGCAGAAGTGACCGACGCGGCCAATCAGCCTTACGGTTTGCCCCCGCATGTTTTCAAGCAGCTCGAGGCGGTTTTTCGTTCCTGGCCGCGGATCGAGCGCGTCACCCTGTACGGCTCGCGTGCAAAAGGTAACTATCGCAAAGGGTCAGATATCGATCTGTGCCTCGAGGGCCAAGCACTGGAAGTCGCGGATCTGCTGAAACTGGACGCAGAGATCGATGATCTTCTGCTGCCATGGAAAATCGACCTCTCATTGAAGCACATGATCGACAACCCAAACCTGCTGGCACATATCGAGCGCGTCGGTGTCCCGATTTATAGCGCGGAGTGAAACACGTTACGGGGTCAAATCTAGTATTAGCAATTTAACTGAAACACGTTACGGGGTCAAATCTAGTATTAGCAATTTAACTGTTTGCTCCAGGCCGCTGTCCTGCTCGATCTTCGCTTCAAATCGCCGGATGCTGGCGCTGGCGCTGGCGTAGCTCGCGAGACCAAAGCCCTTGGCGATCTGGGACAGCGTCATGGCCCCGACTCGCTGACAAAGATACATTGTCGCGGCCCGGGCCAAGCGGGCTGGAGCTTCCTTGCGCTGGTGCTTGCGCATGAGCGTCTCGGCGGGCACATCAAAATGGCGGCATGCCGCCTCAACGATGCGATCGATGGAAGGGGTGGGTCGCGCCTGGCGTAACTCGGGTTGATCGACCGTCGGCACCCGGCCCATCAGCACACTGCGAGCAAAATCATCATCGCCCAGGATCCTCGGCATGCTTGTCGTGGTGTATGGACTTACCGCCTGATTATCGTCCCTTCCTTCTACATATTCCGCGTAGGGCAGCGGCTTGACGGCATTGAGCACGTAGTTCGTCAGCAACCATTGAGGCACCGGGCGGCGCCCGACATAGGCCAAATAGCTGGACCATGGATACGCTGCAAGATCCTCTGTCACTCGTGCTTCCAGAGGATTGCGGTGAATATATCGGGATAAACCCAGCCAATGGGCTTGCGCATCCACCAGAACCGCCTTGTACCGGCCCCGAAACAATGGACCGTCATGGCCCTGAGTGCGATTGAAATGTTGCGTGTAAAGCCCGTTCACCTGACGCATGATTCGCTGCAAATTCCCCTCGGGCGTGCGCAGCAGAAGATGGTAATGGTTGTCCATCAAACAATAGGCATGCCATTCGGCGTTCAGCCTTTCGGACGTCGCGGCCAGCAGAGACAGGAAATACGCGCGTTGTTCATAAGATTGGAAGATCGCCGCGCGCCGTGCACCCCGGTTCATGACGTGATACCAAGCGCCAGCAAATTCGATACGCAGTGGTCGTGCCATGGGCACAAAGATAGCAAAGTTAAATGTCTATTACTAGACTTGACCCCAAAGCTCCGGCACCCCGGAACCCGGTAATGCAGCTATCTTTGACGGTGCCCCCCGCTCCGCCTTCCACACCAGGTCCTCAATATCGCCGCGCACCTTGTAGCCCGCCACGGCACGCAGCAGCAGCCGGCGAACAGCGTCGCAGTCGAAATCCTGGCAAGCGCGGTCCATGTCCGCCAGGATCGCGCGGATCTCAGCCCAACGAGGGCTGGTTTCCCGCGCACTCATAATCATGGGGTGCTGAGTGGCGGTCACTCCCTCGTCGATCAGCAGCTCCTCGTAGAGCTTCTCCCCCGGGCGAAGCCCCGTGAACCGAACCTCCACGTCGCCGTCGGGGCTGTGCTCGTCGCGCACTTGGAACCCCATGAGCTGGATCATGCGCCGAGCCAGATCGATGATGCGCACCGGCTCACCCATGTTCAGCACGAACACGTCGCCGCCCTGCCCCATCGAACCCGCCTGGATCACCAGCAGCGCCGCCTCGGGGATAGTCATGAAGTAGCGGATGACCTCGGGATGAGTCACGGTCACCGGCCCACCCTGGCGGATCTGTTCACGAAACAGCGGCACCACCGAGCCCGAGGAGCCGAGCACGTTGCCGAACCGAACCATGGTGAAACACGTGCCGCCCTGGCGGGCGGCGAGCCCCTGCAGTACCAGCTCGGCCATGCGCTTGGAGGCGCCCATGACGCTGGTCGGGCGCACCGCCTTGTCCGTGGATACCAGCACGAACGACGACACCCCGGCGGCGATAGCCGCTTCCGCGCAACGCAGGGTGCCGAAGACGTTGTTGTGCACGCCCTCGATCACGTTGTGCTCGACGATGGACACGTGCTTGTAAGCCGCGGCATGGTAGACGGTGTCGACTGCGAAGGTCTCCATCACCCGCTGCAACCGCTTGCCTTGGCCCACCGAGCCGAGCAGCGGCACCAACTCCACCTCCAGGGATTCCGCCTGGATGGCGGTGCGCAGCTCGCGCTCGATGCGGTAGAGCCCGAATTCCGAGACCTCGTAGAGCAGCAGATGGGTCGGCCCGTTGCGCAGGATCTGGCGGCATAGCTCGCCACCGATGGAGCCGCCTGCGCCGGTGACCAACACCGCCTTATCCTCGATACAGGCCTTCAGCAGATCCAGATCGGGCGCCACCGGATCGCGGCCGAGCAGATCCTCGATTTCCACCTCGCGGAACTCGTCCACTCGCGCCTGCCCGGACACCAGATCCGCCAAGCCCGGCAATGTCTTCACATGCACCGGCAACGAATCGAGTCGGGCGAGGATCTGTCGGCGCCGCGAGCGCGGCACCGAAGGCATGGCAAGCAGGATGTGGGAGGCGTGCCTGTCCACGATTACCGCCGGCAGCTCCGCCGGAGCGTGCACCAAAAGCCCCTGCAGCACGGAGCCGCACAGCGAGGGGTTGTCATCGACAAAGGCGACCGGCTCATACTCGTTGCCATGCCGCAGCGCCGCCGCGGATTGCAGCCCCGCCGCGCCGGCGCCGTAGATGACGACCCGCTCCTTGCGCGGGTTACTAAGGCCGACCGTCTGGAACAGCATGCACGCAATGAAGCGCGAGCCGCCGAGCAGCACCAGCGCCAGCATCCAGTAGAGCACCAGCACCGAGCGCGGCAGGCCGGGCGCGGACGCCATCACTGTCACCAGCGCCATCAGCAGCGTCGAGATGGTCACGCCCTTTAGCACCGCCAGCATTGCCTGCGGGCCCATTTGGCGCACCACCGCGCGGTAGAGCTCCAGTCGCACCAACACCGGCACGGTCAGCAACGGAACCACCGGCAACAGCCACCAGAACCGGAACAGGTGGGGCGGCAACGGCTCTCCCAGCCGCAGCGCGAACGCCGCCCACACGGCAAGCGGTAGCAGGACAAGGTCCATCAGGACCATAATCAACTTCTTGACCGGTCTCGGCAGCGCTGCGAGCGCACGGAGCATAGGTGCCTCCCTTGCTTGGTTTTCATTGCCCCCTCACTCCGTGCTTGGCGCTGCGCTGGCGCCACGAATCGCGACCTCACGATACACCTTGCGGCAACCGCCCGCCAAGGAATGGAGTCAAATCTAGTATTGGCAGTTTAACTGTATGCTCAAGATCGCTGTCTTCTCGACCTTCGCTTCTGAGAGCGATCGCGATAATCGAATTACCGCTGATCGCGTTATCTGAAGCGGATGTTTGCCGGGGGTTATGGATGACGGGGCGTCATCGATGCCCACTACCTGAGATAGATGGCTACCCGCATGTTAGCCGCGTCTAGCCGCAAGCACGATCAGCAGGCGAATCCTTCATGCACTGAGCAAGCGCCCCGCGGGCTCCACCCGCGAAGCCTCACTATATGGGCGCTGCAGAGGAATCTCCGCGAGCCACCGGGCGGGTAGGATCTCTTATCCACTCGCTCCAAGAGCCGGGATAAAGCTTCATCCCGGTCCATCCCGCATGCTCCAGCGCCAGAACATGGTGGCAGGCGGTTACGCCCGAGCCGCACATCGCAACCAGCGCCGAAGCGCCGGCCGCTGGCACCAGCTCGTTCCAAGCCGCACGCAAGGCTTGCGCATCGAGAAAAAAACCGCCCGCCGGGCGCAGATTGTCTGGGAACGGCCGATTGTGAGCCCCTGGGATATGCCCGGCAACTGGGTCATTAGGCTCCACGTCGCCGCGAAACCGCTCGATCACCCGGGCATCGACGATTCGATAGCGCTGGCGCTCCCGGGTTAAGGTTGCAGTGTCGATTGTCGGCATCGCCCCCGGTTGGCCCACAAAATGGCCTGGCCGCGGGCTCGGAAGCTGGCGGCTGATCGGAAGACCCAGGGCCTGCCAGGCGAGGAACCCGCCGTCGAGCACCGCCACGGCCTCATGGCCCAACCAGCGCAGCAGCCACCACAAACGCGCGGCAACGGCGCCAGGGCCGCCATCGTAAGCGACCACCTGGCTGGCATTACTCACCCCGATTTGCTCAAGCCAACGCCCGAAGATGGCGGGGTCGGGCAGCGGATGACGGCCGCTGTGCTCAGTGATGGGGCCGGCGAGATCCTGGTCGAGGTGGGCGTAGCACGCCCCGGGAATGTGCGCCATCTCATAGGCGCGGCGCGCGGCACCCACATCGGTAAAATCGAATCGGCAGTCAACGATCACCCAATCAGAGTTGGTGCGATGCTCCATCAATGCCTTAACCGGGATCAGCGTATTCCAGGCCATTATGCGCTCCGGTACGGGTCTATGGGGTCAAATCTAGTATTATACATTTAACTGTTTGCTCCAAGTCCTGCCCTAGCGCCATACACCCCGGTTTATGATGTGATATCAAGCGCCGCTCAGATAACGCGATCAGAGTTCCATCGATTATCGGGGTCGCTCCCACAACTTACTCGGCGTCCCCTCGACCGATTCGTTGTTAGGTGCCAGTCTTGCGATGTACCAGACGAGGCGGGCGATTGACCACCAATCGGCCAGACGTTTTCTCTCTGGCCCGGAGTGCCTCGCAGATTGCCGACAAGTCGTTGTTGTAACGCGCGGCGTGGGCCTGACGATGGCGCCTGAGCTCTGCTACGATGGGGTCATTCATGGGAGGCATCTCCAAGTTCTTCAGGTGAACACAGAACAGGACAAACATACCCTGCCGATTCAATGACGCTGGCAATCAGCACTTTCGTCTCTGCGTTGTTGATATGTCTGAAATTCCAGGTCAGCAGGTAGTAGGCGCGCTGCAGCGCCACGCTCCCTATTCCGACACATAGCCAGCTTCGCGCTGATGCCGTATCGAAAAAACCAAGACAGTGTCTTGCTCCAACTCATAGCTATATAGCGCAAGATAGCCAGTCTTGCCGCGGGAGATCACAAGCTCTCTTAGCTCTTGTTCCGCTAGATGCCCGATCAGTGGATGGTTTGCAAGTACTTCTACGGCCTCGATGATGAGATCTATCGTCTCCAATGCGACGACCGAATCGGCCTGCAAAAGAAACTCCGTGAGCCGATTGAGATCAGCGAATGCCTGCTCGGAATAGACTATGGCCGCCAAGTCTTAGCCTTTGGCTTGGACGCGGACTCCCCTTTCGCTCTGGCGCGTAGATAAGTATGAACATCCTTAGCCGCGTACCCCTTGCCAGATCGAACCGCCTCCCTTCTTGAAGCCGCCGCATCAGAAACGAATTGAGCTCGCATTTCCGCATTTGTAGCCGCGGCACGAATTGCGCTAACCATAAATGCATGTGGCGTAACCCCTTGGTGCTTGGCTGCAGCTATAGCAAGCTGCTTCACGTCTGCAGGGAGTTTCAATGACGTTGTGGGCATAACCGTGCTCTTCAAAGGATGGTGCCACCATAGTAGCACCTACCGAGCAGTCAGGACAAATAGTCGAACAATAGCCAAGGGTAGAGCGGCCATGAAAATTGTGGTCGGAGAGTAAGCCGGGTCCTTGCCGACGGTTAGGCCGAAGTTTGTGTTC
>JAKDMQ010000362.1 GCA_030452265.1 Nitrococcus sp. | reverse complement strand
CACCGCCGGGAAACTAGGCGGCACCAGAGAACACAAACTTCGGCCTAACCATCGGCAAGGACCCGGCTTACTCTCCGACCACAATTTTAGTCTGTTACTCTTCGTCGAATAGACCTGGCGGCTCTGCCTTGTTCTGATTTGGTGGCCGCCCTGCCTTTCCCCGTGCTACCCGCCGGCCCAGCGTCGCCGCAACCTGCGCCTGAACCGGGGGACTGCCCATGGCGAAGTTGCCGTTCGTCGCGGCACGAGTCTCATCGACTATCCCTGGATCAAATTGGTAACAGAAATCCTCGCGGTAGGCCGCTTGCCGTGGCTCATCGTCATTACCCCAACGCGGTATACAGCGGTGAGGCGTCAATAGGGGAGAGGACTCGTCGTGAGCATCGGCGCGGTAGCTCGATCAGGGATACTCCGCCGGATGCCCAACCATGCTTGCACGTACTGGATTGAGCTCAATGTAGCGATAGCAGCCCAGCACATAGCACTCGTCCTGTATGATGCAGTAACGAAAACGGCCTTCTCAGAGGGTACCACTGCGAGGCGTGGTTCGGTTGATGTGCTGGGCGTAGCGTAACCGGGCGCTCTGTGGTAGTTTCGATGCATGAGATTCTCAGCTGCAGACACATTGGAGCTGCCAGTTTCGGAGCGCATTCAACTGGTTGCCGAAATCTGGGACAGCATCGCGGAATGCCCGGAACAGATAGAGCTTTCGGATGCTACGCGGCGCCTCCTCCGCAAGAGGCTGGCTGATTATCGAGCCAATCCAAGTGCCGGCTCCCCGTGGTCCGAGGTCCGACATCGAATACTCTCCGAATGAGCCGCGCGCTGATCGTAGCGAAGGAAGCAGAAGCGGACATCGTCGACGGTTACTGATCCTGCGAAGGAAAACAACAAGGGCTGGGATTGAGATACCTGGACGAGCTCGAATCTACTTTCGATCGCGTCCTGCGGAACCCGCTTCAGTATCAGCAAATAGAGCCAGCTATCCGTAGGGCCGTAGTCCACACCTTCCCTTATCTCGTGTTCTATACTTTTGATCAAGCAGCAGTCCACGTGTTGGCGGTGATCCATGGGGCTCAAGGCCCGGCTTATATCGCTGAGCGACTTGGTGCCTAATCGGGTAACTGTGAATAAGGAGACAGACCAGAATGGCACTTACTTAATCCCCAACTCATTGACTGCTCGGAATAAAACGATGGTTTCGTAGGGTGGATAAGCGCAGCGCATCCACCGAAAAGGCTTCGAATCAGAAGGAGGTGGATGCGCTAACGCTTATCCACCCTACGCGTTCCCGAAATTACGTGTTTATAATCCGCAAATTAAAGGCTAAGTAAGTGCCATTCGGGGCAGACCACAATTTTCTCGGATAGACTATCTCTGGTCGGTAGAAAATAGCGGTAGAAAATGCTGGTCTGTCCCCTATTTCCCTCCTCGGCACTCTGGAGGAGCCGGCTGCAAGGCGGCGATCCCAGGGGGAGGGATTTCTAGGTCTTGGATGTCCGGTTGGTACGGACCGGGCAGCAGGGCATCACGCAAGCAAGCGCTCCAGGATGCGCTCGTAAATCGCCGAGATCGAATCGAGATCCGCCACGTCGACGTGTTCGTCCACCTGGTGGATAGTCCTATTGATTGGACCGAGCTCGATGACCTGGGCACCGCCACGGGCAACAAACCGGCCGTCGGAGGTGCCACCGGTGGTGGAAGTGCGCGCTTTGCGACCGGTGACATCGCGAATCGCCGCCAAGGTCGCCTCAAGCAACGGACCCTGCTCGGTGAGGAAGGGCTCCGCCGATAGCTTCCA
Organism: Nitrococcus sp.; assembly: GCA_030452265.1. GTDB lineage: Bacteria > Pseudomonadota > Gammaproteobacteria > Nitrococcales > Nitrococcaceae > Nitrococcus. Next base: position 597 of record JAKDMQ010000362.1, on the reverse strand, counting down.
GTCGATCTGGTAGTCCAGCTTATGGAGCGCAAAGGTATGCTCCACTTCGCGGCGGAGATCCGCCGCCGTGCGCTCGGTGCAAAAACGAAAGTTGAAGTCCGCCCGCAGGCTACCGGGTATGACGTTGGTTGCTCCGGTACCGGAGTGAATGTTCGAGACTTGCATGGTAGTGGGTGGAAAGCTCGCATTGCCGCTGTCCCAAGTGCGCGCCGTAAGCTCCAGCAGTGTGGGGGCAAACTGGTGAATCGGGTTGCATGCGCGCCGCGGGTAGGCGACATGGCCCTGGATGCCGCGCACGGTGAGATGACCGTGCAGAGAGCCTCGGCGGCCGATCTTGATGGTATCGGCGCTCAGAAGCTCGCTGCTCGGCTCGCCCACGAGGCACATATCGATGTGCTCGCCGCGCGCGCGCAGGGCCTCTACCACCCGGGCCGTGCCGTCAATGGCATCGCCTTCTTCATCGCTGGTAATGAGCAGCGCGACGGAGCCTCGAAGCGGGCCGGGATGGCGGCCGAGAAACCGCTCACAGGCGGTGATAAAGGCCGCCAAGCTGCCTTTCATGTCGGCCGCGCCGCGGCCATAGAGCCGCCCGTCCCG
>JAKDMQ010000361.1 GCA_030452265.1 Nitrococcus sp. | reverse complement strand
TGGGCATTATTTATGGTGTAGTTTTAGAGGGTTGATGTTTTTCGGCCAAGCACTACTTAATTGGGCGCCGGTGTGACGCAACGTGCCAGTGTGTCCTCAAGGCGATCACTCGAATGGCACTTACGTAAGCTTCAACTCACTGATTGTTTGAAAGAAAACGAGAACCTAGTAGGGTGGATAAGCGCAGCGCATCCACCTGCAAGCCTTCGAAGCAGTAGGCGGTGGATGCGCTAACGCTTATCCACCCTACGCGTTTTCTGTATTACGCATTTATAATCAGCATATTAGAGATTAAGCACGTGCCTTTCAGGCGATCGCCCCAGAGCAAAATCGCAACATACGCGGTCTTGGCCGCACTCCCTTTTAACAGTATCATATATCCATCTTTACGGAATAATTGGATGCACTATGCGCCAGCGTGACACGCACACCGCCATCGGTCATGAGGCTATCTGCCGGGTCGTGGATGATTTCTACGACCGCATACAGCACCATTCCACGCTTGCGGAGCCCTTCGCGCGCGTCAAAGACTGGCCCGAGCACAAAGCCCGCCTGAGTCATTTCTGGTGGATCAGTCTAGGCGGAGAGCGCTATCGGGACGACCAATACCGCGTGGCGTCCACGCACCTGCCGATCGGGATCAGCGATGCACTGGTGGATGATTGGCTCGCTTTGTTCCATGCCACCCTCGATGATCACCTCGAACCGGAATTGGCCGCGCAGTGGTTTCAGCGCGCCGAGCACATGGGACGCTCCATCCGCATGCTCGGCGAGTGGAAACCCGAATCCGGCCACCTGGCCCAGCGTGCCTGAACCGCACAGACTACCCGCGGTGGCGCGAACTGATCCAGCCTGTCAAAGTGACCAACAGTCAGGGCAGCAACTCGCCACACGAGCGCGGACGCGGAGGCTCTCATGGAGACGGCAAACCTCGCCGATACCGGCATCGAGGTTTCGAGAATTGGGCTCGGCACTTGGGCGATTGGCGGCTGGATGTGGGGCGGCAGCGACGAGCGGGCTGCCATCGGGACCATCCAGCGCGCGCTCGATGAGGGCATAACCTTCATCGACACGGCGCCTGCCTACGGCTTCGGCCGCTCAGAGGAAATCATAGGGCGGGCGCTGAGCCACGGGAATCGCCGCGAGCGCGTCGTGCTCGCCACCAAGGTCGCGATCGAATGGTCAAAGGATCAGAGCAAGCTTTGGCGCAACGCAAGCCGCAAGCGCATCATGCAGGAGATCGACGATTCCCTGCGGCGGTTGCAAACGGACTATATCGATCTCTACCAAATCCATTGGCCGGATTCGATGACCCCGATCGAGGAGACGGCAACAGCCATGGAGGTGCTTCGTCGAGCCGGCAAAATCCGCGCGGTCGGCGTTTCCAATTTCTCACCCGAGCAGATGGATAGGTTTCGCGCCGAGGCCCCGCTGCACGCCAATCAGCCACCTTACAACCTGGTTGAGCGCGCTATCGAGCAGGACGTGCTGCCCTACTGCCGCCGCAAGCGAATCGCTACGATCATGTATGGCGCGCTCTGCCGGGGTCTGCTCAGCGGCAAGATGAGCCGGGACCGTATCTTTGACGGCGACGATCTGCGCCAGGTCGACCCGAAGTTCCAGCCGCCGCGCTTCGAGCAGTATCTCGCCGCCGTGCACGCCCTGGACGAGCTGGCAGAGCGGCGCTACGGAAAGAATGTACTGGCCTTGGCGCTGCGTTGGCTGCTCGATCAGCCCGGCCTTACGGTGGCGCTCTGGGGCGCGCGGCGGCCCGAGCAGCTCGATCCGGTGCGCGAGGCAATGGCCTGGCAGCTCGACCAAGAAACGTTGACAGCCATCGACGAGATCCTGGCTCGGCACATCACCACGCCCATCGGGCCGGAATTCATGGCGCCGCCAGACCCGGGCGCGACTGAAAAAAAGACCTGAGCCGATATCCGGGCGATAGGGCAGCGCTCATTAGCTGTCTTCGTTTCATGCCGGCAAACGTCGGACAATAGTCGTCGGGAGCGATGGGTCAAGAGTAAAGGGCACCACGCCTGTCTGCCGGCCAGGCAGGCGCCGTGCCGCTATACGATGCGCCCCAGCCTGTGATGGGGTAACGTAACCCTGCACGTGGCGGGATTCACGCACTACTCCGGGGCGTCAATCCAGGGCCTCCCTACGACCCGCCGCTTTGCTGCTTCGCCTCCTCCAACAGCTCCTCGATGGCCTCGGCAATTTCCTCCGCGGCATCTTCCGATTTGACCTGCGTGCCGATTCGGGCGAGGGCCGCCGCCTGCTCCAGCATGTGGGTCGCCGAATCATCCCCATGCATATCGTTGATCGCGCCCTTCCCCATGCCTTTGCAGGGATTGACAGCCGAGGCATCATAACCCTCGCCCTGCTCGCCAACCAGGCAGTTGAG
>JAKDMQ010000360.1 GCA_030452265.1 Nitrococcus sp. | reverse complement strand
TAGGCCAGTAGCTCAATTGGTAGAGCAGCGGTCTCCAAAACCGCAGGTTGGGGGTTCGAGTCCCTCCTGGCCTGCCATATCTTGAATATCCGGCGCCTTGGGCATAAGGCCGTCCCATGAATGCCAGAGCCGAAAGCGAATCATCAGTCTTTGACACCATAAAAGTGGTAGTTGCCGTCCTGGTTTTTCTCGCCGGGATCGCGGGCTTCTATTACTTCGCTGAAGAGCTGTTGCTCTATCGCGTGCTTGGTCTGATTGCGGTGGCCATGGTGTCCGTGGGTATTGTCATGACCACCAAATCCGGGCGTGAGGTGTGGGCTTTTGCTCGGGATTCGCGCCAAGAGCTACGCAAGGTGATTTGGCCCACTAAGCAAGAGTCTTTGCAGACGACACTGGTCGTACTGGTCATGGTGATAGTGGTGGGAGTGTTCTTGTGGCTGCTGGATACACTTTTCCTCTGGCTGATTCAGCTCCTACTGCGTCCCGGAGGCTGACGGACATGGCAAAGCGCTGGTATGTCGTTCATGCCTACTCGGGTTTCGAGAACCAGGTCAAGCGATCGCTGGAGGAGCGCATCAAACGCGAAGGTGTGGAGGGCAAGTTCGGTGAGATCCTCGTGCCCACCGAGGAGGTAGTCGAGATGCGCGAGGGGCAGAAGCGCCGCAGCGAGCGCAAGTTCTTTCCAGGCTATTTGCTCGTTCATATGGAGATGAATGAGGAGACTTGGCATTTCGTGCGCGACGTCCCTCGGGTGATGGCGTTTATTGGTGGGACCAGCGATCGGCCAGCACCGATATCGGATGCCGAGGCCGAGCAAATACTCAACCGTGTCAAAGAAGGCGCTGAGCGGCCGCGGCCCAAGGTGCTGTTCGAGGTGGGCGAGATCGTTCGGGTCGTGTCCGGGCCTTTTACCGATTTCAATGGCGTGGTGGAGGAGGTCAACTACGAGAAGAACCGCCTGCGGGTAGCGGTATTGATCTTCGGTCGGTCCACGCCGGTTGAGCTGGAGTTCAGCCAGGTCGAAAAGGGTTGACAGGCTGTCGGAGTACTCGTGATAGGCCATCCGGCCGCGGCGAGCACGGAGCGTGGCGGCAGGCGCTAATACCCGAACCAGGAGGCTACGATGGCGAAAAGGATCGATGCATATATCAAGCTGCAGGTGGCCGCTGGTCAGGCCAACCCAAGCCCGCCCGTGGGTCCGGCGCTGGGTCAGCGGGGTGTAAACATCATGGAGTTCTGCAAGCAGTTCAACGCTCAAACCCAGGATCTCGAGCCCGGCTTGCCGATTCCGGTGGTGATTACAGTCTACAGCGATCGCAGCTTTAGTTTCGTTACCAAGACTCCGCCGGCCGCCGTACTGCTAAAAAAGGCCGCCGGCATAAAGTCCGGTAGCGGCAGGCCAAACACCGCTAAGGTCGGAACGGTAAGCCGCGAGCAAGCTATGGATATCGCCAAGACCAAATGGCCGGATTTGACCGCCGCGGATATGGAAGCGGCGCTGCGCTGCATCAGCGGAAGCGCGCGCAGCATAGGTATCACGGTCGAGGGTACTGAGAATGGCTAAGCCGAGCAAGCGTCAGCAGGCGATCCGCGAGAAGGTGGATCGCGCGCGGGAGTTTTCGGCCGAGGAGGCCTTCTCGCTGCTGAGGGATCTCTCAACGGTCGGGTTCACTGAGGCGGTTGATGTCTCCGTCAATTTGGGCGTCGATCCGCGCAAATCCGACCAAGTCGTGCGTGGCTCCACCGTGCTTCCTCATGGCACGGGCAAAACGGTGCGCGTGGCTGTATTTGCTCAGGGTGCAAGCGCGGAATCGGCCACGGAGGCGGGTGCGGATGTGGTCGGCATGGAGGATTTGGCCGAGCGCATCCAGGGGGGTGAGCTCGATTTTGGGGTAGTGATCGCTGCCCCCGATGCCATGGGTGTGGTTGGCCGTTTGGGTCGAATCCTCGGGCCCCGTGGGCTGATGCCGAACCCCCGAGTGGGCACCGTCACCCCGGATTTGGTCACCGCGGTACGTAACGCGAAGGCAGGCCAAGTGCGTTACCGCACGGATCGGGGTGGGCTGATCCATTGCACCTTGGGAAAGGTTAGCTTCGAGGTCGCGCATCTGCGCCAGAACCTGGAGGCTTTGATTGGCGATCTGCTCAAGATCAAGCCGGCGGCGGCGAAAGGCGTCTATCTGAAGAAGGTGACCGTCTCCACTACCATGGGGCCCGGTCTGCAGGTGGAGCTCTCCTCGTTGCGGGCATGAATGCAGGTGAGGGTGCCGCGTCACAACCGCGCGAGCCAACCGTGTTTCGGGAGCATTTTGGATGGCACTGAATCTAGATCAGAAGCAGCGGATGGTACGAGATCTGGCGGATATTGCTTCGCAGGCGCAATCCGCGCTCGCCGCAGAGTATCGTGGACTCAC
>JAKDMQ010000133.1 GCA_030452265.1 Nitrococcus sp. | reverse complement strand
TCCCCGAGCCTCGCAAGCTCACTAGAGAACTCCTGGAAGCCGCCAATGTCAAACTACCCACCTTTTTGCCAAGCAAAGGAGCCAAAGTAGCCACTAAGAAGAAACTGACTTCAAACAGAAAAGCTGCTTAATATCAATTCGTTGATGACGATTTTCATTGACCACACTCAGGGAACATCCGCTACAAGGAAAACCAAAAGGAAAGCTATTCGATAAGCAAGCTCGTCGATTATTTAACCAAGATGGAGCGGAAGGACGCTAAAGAAGAACTTCGGTTTGAAGACACGAATCATCGCTGGCGGGCGGCGAGCTAGACGGGTCACAACTTTCCGTGGCAGAAGGCTGATTTTCTATAGGCCTGGCGCAATAACTACCCGCCCCGCGGCACGCACAAAAAGCTGAACAGGGTTCGATAAGCGCTCTGGCCCCTTGGGACCCGGGCATCTTGCCCGCATACGGCCCGGCAGGGCCGTTTTGCCACGCCCAGCGGGCAGGATGCCCACGCTCCAGGAGGTGCACGAAGCGCGGTTGCCAGGACCGCTTACTGCGCGACTCTGCAAAGGGATGGGGCGGCAGTTACGCGGCTGGGAATTGTCTCCGGTTATCAGCAGGTACCGGGACATAATGGAGGCGCACCCTCTTCGTAGGTAAAAATCGGCCGCCGAAGTAGGTTTTGCCGAGCCCGGTTAGCGGTTCTTTTTGCGGGCTTGTCGGCGGCGCGTTTGTGGGGTATCACGGATTGCCCGAAGTCATGGAGATCGCGCCACACGCGCCGTTTCCAGCCCTTGGCTGTTGTCAGGTTGGCCCACTGACGGCCTAGGTCGTATTCCATTTGCGGTGTCATGTGGCGGATGAGCCGTTCCAGCTTAGCTGGCATGCTCTACCAGATCAGTGTAGTAAACCCTGAGCTGCTCAGGCGTCGGAGATTTGGCGCGGAGAGAGCCGTCCATGTATGCGTACTTGCCGGCCTCGTTGAGGGCGTAGTACAGGTCGTATCCATCGCGGATGCCGTGGTGCTCGGCGATTTTAGGAACGCGGTCCTCGTCGAGCAGATCAGTGTCATCACCGGGCATCACACTGAGTAGTGGGTATTCGCTCCGCCGTATTGATGGGGCTTTCCGTGGCAAGATGGTTTCCCCGCAAGTGCTAGCCGCTCTCCCGCTCCAGGTGAATGGCCGCCTTGTGCCCCGTGGCCTCTGCGTAGCGGCGCAGCGTCCGCCAGGTGGGGATCGTGCTCCCGCTCTCAAGGCGCGCAACGACGCTCTGCGTGCTGCCCATACGGCGCGCTACCTCGGCTTGTGTAAGACCGGCTCGACTACGGGCGGCGATCAGCTCAGCCGCCAAGGCGAGCTCAGGACCTAGGCGCTCGTACTCCTCCCGGAACTCCGGGTCCTTCATCCAGCCTTCTTTCAACCCAGCAAGCTTCGTCATGTCAGCACCTCTCGCGCCCGGCGGCGTGCCAGATCAATCGCCGCCTTTGGCGTCTTCTGCGTCTTCTTCACGAAGGCATGCACAATCACCACACGTTGGCCGGCAGCGGTGAGATAGATCGCACTTGCAATGCCGTCGGCGCTCCTGGCCCGAATCTCCCAACGCTTACGTTCCAGTTGCTGCCGTGCCCGGGTAGCCGGCCTCGCGCCACGCCCGCACCTCGTCGCGGAGCCGGTTGACGAGCTCGTTCCGCTCCTCGGAGCTCGCGAGCAGGTCTTCGAAGAGCCCTGCCTCCTTGCCGACGACCCATGCCGCCCTTGACGTCCTTCGCCGAGGCGAGGAAGCGCATCGACCCCCGCCATCCATCGGCGAGCTTCGAGCGCCCGCCGGGGAGGAGCTGGTAGTGGTTCGCAGGCTCCTCGAAGGCGTCGCAGATGACGACCCGAGCGGCGACGTAGGCCATGTGCCGTCTATCCGGTCGTCGCGAGCGTCACGGAACGGGGCTCTTCGACCCGACTGGACGCCTCCAAGACCTCGATCGACACGAGGTTTCCCGCCACATCGTAGTCAAGGATCACTCCAGGCTTGTCCTCATCGCTCTCCGCGATCGGCACGTCGCGGAAGACTACGGTCAGGGTGTCGGTTTCGACGTCATAGGTGACCTTCATTCTGTCCTCCAGTATTTCTTTAGCTTGCTCGATCGATAGGCCGTGACGACGGTATCCGATTTCCCGGCCGTGTCGACAACCACCCGGACCACGTATTCCCGGCCTGTGTTGGGGTCGCTGCGGCGCGCTTGGAGAATCTCGCGCCCCGGCCGAATGGGCACAACCTGCCCCGGCGCTGTCGCGACCTCGATGACTGCTTCGTTGCCGTACACGTCCACGACCTTCACCGCCACGCGCTTGTAGCCGCGCACCGGGAACGGCTCGGATGTGAGCTTGAGGGTGTACTCCTCCGGGTCGAGCTCGGCCTTTTGAGCGCGGCCTTGATGTTCGGCTTCTTCTTGAAGTCGAAGAACATCTGGCAGGCCACAAAGCAGTCGCCGTCGTAGTCCTCGTTGAGGTACCAGGCCGAGACGTAGCCCGAGTCCGCCGCCTTCTACTCGGTCGTGCGGCGCTTGCGATGGAGGCGGCGAGCGCTGCCCTCGCAGGCCAGCACGAGCCAGCGGATGAACCGGGCGCGCAGCCGCCGGTCGTCGCCCGCGTTCTCCTCCGGCAAGGCGCCATCGCCTAGCACGATAAACTCTCCGGTATCGAGCTCGGCGAGCACCTTCTGCTCGGCAGGCGTCAGCGGCTCGAAGTCGGAAAGTTTTCGGGGCTGGGATTCGGCCATGACCGAAGTCTAACCGATATGATGGGGGCGGAAATCCCGCCATATCGGCCCGTCGCCCCGGCGTTGTGACCGAGCCGTACCGATGCCATACGCGAGCCATACTCGATTTACATGGATGCGGCACGGCCGTTCTACAGCGTCTCGACCCTCCCGCGATCGGTGACGGGGCAACTATGGGTGCAATTTTCAAGGCGCTGGATCATAACCTCACGCATATACACTATATTATGCATGCTACTCAGTAGACCGGCGGCCATCACACTGGCGGCCCACCACTGTAAACCCCAAGCGATTAGAAGCGCCAGACGGCTTGCACGGAGAATACGTCGGCCGCCAATTCGTAACTACCGCTCAGATTGCCTCTTGCGAGGTTGCCCTCATCGGTTGCGTTGAGATCGACCTTGGCGTCACTGAAGAAAAGATGCACCCAGCTCCCGGTGATATCGAAGTTGGCAATTGGCGTGTACGTAGCCCCGAGCGCAAGCCATTGGCGGTCTGCATCCGGTATCCGAGGGATGCGGTGTTGCGGATTGGGAACCGGCGATTGGTCGTACGCAAAACCCCCGCGCAGCAGCCAGCGATCCGTTAAGCGGTAGCTCGCGCCGATCGCGCCGAGCCATGAGTCATGCCAATTGTTGGCGGTCACGCTGTCAGGAGTACTATTATCGAATTGCACAACGAGACGCTTGAACTCACTCCAGTCCGTCCATTGCACCTCGGCCATCAGCGCCAGCCGCTCAGTGACCTGATGAAATATGCCAAGGCTCGCCATGGCCGGTGTCGTGAGATCCGCCTTGGCAGCGGTATCCGTAAACGCGCCGCCGAGTGCAGCGCTGAGAGTATTCGCGACCCCCGCCTGGTCGGGAGTAATACGGGCGTTGCCCTTGATCGTATGCTCTACCTTGGAGCGGTAGGCCAAGCCTAGGCGTGTGCGAGGGGTGAGCTCGTAGAGCAGCCCGACATTGAAGCCAAAACCCCAGTCATTGCCGGTGAGCCGGGCGAAGCCGTCTTGATTGGCGGGGTTTGCGAAAGGTATGCCCGCACCCGCGCCAATTGTGCCGAAGTCGATGGCGTTGGTCAGCCGCGCATCGGCGTACTGCGCGATCAGTCCGGCCGCGAGCGAGAGATCAGGCGTCGGTTTGAAGGCCAGCACCGGGTTAATGGCCACTGTAACCAGGCTCGAGTCCACGGCGTGATAGCGCCCAATCCAGCCACGGTTGTAGTCGGTCTTGAGGCCCCAGAAGGAGTAGATGCCGAGGCCCAGGTCGATCTTATCGTTCAAGCGCCACTTGGCGGCGAGCGCGGGGGCGAATGCGTTCACGTCGCCATCATCGACGCTGCCCTGAATGGGTGTGCCCGACACCGTGCTGGCTTGGGCGTGCCGGAACTCAATCTCGGGATCGATGTAGGTCAGGTTGCCCGTTATTTGGCTGCCGGGCAGGTATCCGATCGCTGCCGGGTTATAAGCCATGTAGGATGCGTCTTCGGCACCGGCGGTAGCGCCTGCCAGGGCGTTGCCCAAGGCTTTGGCGCTTTGCGCGTGATTTTGATAACCGGAGGCCAGCGCCGTCCCTACCGAGGCCGTCAGGACGAGCAATGTGAGAGAACCCTTCAGTCCCCAAGCTCTGACATTCAGTGCCATAGCAACGTTCTCCTTATCCGTGGGTCCTTGTCCCATTTTGGCATAGCGGTTTGGCGTATTCCCAAACAAGCCCGCATGCCGCCGCGGCGCATCAGGCGCATACGCGAGCACCACAGGGCATGGCCCCGGGTAACGCTATATAATCGAGCGTGGCGCAAAAATCCGTAGTACCCGTCACTGTATGAGCAAGCGGCGCGTTAGTTGCCCTGCATGCCTTCTGGGGGTCGGCTCATTGCGCATCGGCGCTCTCTGCAATCCCGCGCCTGAGCAACGTCAGGAAGCTCATAGCGTAAGCGTTGTCTGCATCGGCCGGGTGCGATTTGCGGCCCATTTCGCGCCATTCGGCCGTATCGAGCCGCGGAAAGAAGGTATCACCCTCGATCCGTGCATGCACGAGGGTCAGGTAGACGCGATCGGCCCGGGCAAGGAATAGCCGGTAGATTTCCTCTCCACCGATGACCATGATTTCCGCTGACCCCGCGCTCGCGGCGAGCGCCAATTCGAGATCAGGGGCCACTGTGCAGCCCGGCGCCAGAAAAGCGCGATTTCGACTGAGGACGATATTTTGCCGCTTCGGCAGCGCCCGCCCGATGGCCTCATGGCAGCGGCGGCCCATGACGATGGGCTTGCCCTGGGTAAGGGATACGAAATGACGCATATCCGCCGGCAGTCTCCAGGGCAACGCATGATCTCGGCCAATGACCCGATTCTCAGCCATGGCGGCAATCAATGAAATAATGGGTTCGGATTGGTTACGGGGCATCGCGGCGTATTCCCCTCCTCGAAGTATGCAACGTGCGCGCGGCTACAGTATCGCCCGGCGTAGCCGCAAGGCATTGGCAATGACCGACACGGAGCTAAAGCTCATGGCGGCCGCGGCGATCATGGGGCTTAGTAACCAGCCGAACAGCGGATAGAGCACGCCCGCCGCGAGCGGGATGCCGGCGCTGTTATAGAAAAACGCAAAGAATAGGTTCTGGCGGATGTTGCGCATAGTTTGATGCGACAAGAGCCGCGCCTTGGCAATCGCCCGCAAATCGCCCTTGACCAGGGTCACTTCGGCGCTTTCCAGCGCAACATCGCTGCCGCTGCCCATGGCGATGCCGACGTCGGCCTGCGCCAGCGCCGGGGCGTCGTTCACCCCATCACCGGCCATCGCGACCACGCGGCCTTCCTGCTGTAGACGCCGCACGCAGGCGTGCTTATGCTCCGGCAAGACGTTGGCCTGCACCTCGTCGAGGCCGAGCGAGTTGGCGACGGCACGCGCGGTGCGCTCATTGTCTCCGGTGAGCATGATCAAACGCATACCTTCATTACGCAAAATCTCAACCGCCTCTGCGGTGGTTTCCTTGATCGGATCGGCGACCGCCACCAGGCCGGCCGCCTGCCCGTCGATCGCCACCAACATCACCGTCTGCCCTGCGGCGCGGCGCTGATCGGCGCGCTCATCGAGATCAGCGCAGGCAATGCCGGCGTCCTCCAACATGCGCCGATTGCCAATCAGTACCTTGCGGCCGTCCACCATCGCGCTCACCCCGCGGCCGGTTGTTGCATGAAAATCGGTGACCGGTTGCGGTTGCACGCCTCGCTCACGGGCGCCGGCGAGGATCGCCGCCGCAAGGGGATGTTCACTGCCTGCCTCGACGGCGGCGGCTAAACGCAGAATTTCGTTCTCGGTATACTCAGCGGTCGGCTCGACACCGACCAGCCGCGGCCTGCCCTCGGTGAGCGTGCCGGTCTTGTCGACTACCAAGGTATCGACCTTGCCCATAGCTTCGATGGCTTCGGCATCCTTGATCAGCACGCCCGCGCCGGCACCCCGCCCCACGCCCACCATCACGGCCATCGGTGTGGCGAGCCCAAGCGCGCAGGGACAAGCGATGATTAGCACCGATACGGCGGCCACCAAGGCATAGCTGAAGGCCGGTGCCGGCCCGACGAGCAGCCACACGACAAAGCTCGCGATGGCCACCAGCACCACCGCCGGCACGAACCAGGAGGCCACCCGGTCAGCGAGCCCCTGAATCGGCGCACGCGAGCGTTGCGCATCGGCCACCATCTGCACGATACGCGCTAACAGCGTATCCGTGCCGACGCGGCTCGCGCGCATAATAAAACTGCCGCTTTGATTGACCGTGCCGCCGGTGACGGTGTCTCCCGTGGCTTTGTCCACTGGCACCGCCTCACCGGTGATCATGGATTCGTCCACCGTCGAGCGCCCTTGCTCGACCTCGCCGTCAACCGGCACCTTGTCGCCCGCACGTACGCGCAGCCGATCCCCTACCTTGACCTGCGCCAGATCGACTTCCTCTTCTTCGTTGTCATCGCGCAGACGGCGGGCGCTCGGCGGTGCGAGATTGAGCAGCGCCCTGAGCGCGCCCGAGGTGCGCTCGCGGGCACGCAGCTCCAGTACCTGGCCCAGCAATACCAGGGTGACGATGACCGCCGCCGACTCGAAATAGACCGGAACCTGGCCGCCATGGCCCTTGAACGACGCCGGCAAAAGCCCAGGGAACAATAGCGAGACGAGGCTGAACAGATAGGCCACGCCGGTACCCAGGGCAATGAGTGTGAACATGTTGAGATTGAAGCCCCCGAGCGACTTCCAACCGCGCACGAAAAACGGCCAGCCGGCCCACAGCACGACCGGCGTTGCCAGTGCGAACTGTATCCAGTTGTACCAGAGCGTGCCAAGCCAGCCTTGGAAGTCCACACCGGGGATCATGTCGCCCATGGCAAGGACGAGCAGTGGAATGGACAACGCGGCGCCAACCCAGAAGCGCCGGGTCATGCTGAGCAGTTCATCGCTTGGCCCCGTATCGGCGGCCATGGTGCGCGGTTCCAGCGCCATGCCGCACTTGGGGCAATCCCCAGGGGTGTCCTGCACGATTTCCGGATGCATCGGGCAGGTATACTCCACCCGCGATGCCTCTGGCGTGGCCGATTCCAGCGCCATGCCGCAGACAGGGCAATCGCCCGGCCCCTCCTGGCGTACCTCGGGATGCATCGGGCAGGTGTAAAGGCCGGCCATACCGCACACCGGATCCGCTGATGTTTGGCGAGTGCTGGCATCCATCGTGTCATTCCTCCGTTGTGGCGGCATGTGGGCTCGTATCAGGGAGATGGCCGGCAAGTGTCTCTATGATTGGACAGCCCTGAACCGCTCCTTCGCCGGAGCACTGGGCATGCATGCGCGAGAGTGCGTCTTCCATGCGTGAGAGCTCGACGATCCGTGCGCGAATCTGCGAGAGCTTGCGCTCGGTCAGCCGTTTGACTTGGGCGCGATCGCCATTGGCATCCTGCAGACTCAACAATTCGCGAATCTCATCTAGCGTGAATCCCAGCGCCTTCGCCCTTCGGATAAACTGCAAGCGCCTCACCGCCTCAGGCGGGTAGCGCCGATAATTGGACGCGGTGCGCCGCGGTCGCGGCAATAACGATTGCCGCTCATAGAAACGGATGGTTTCCTTGCCAATACCACTGAGCTCGGCTAGCTCGCCAATACGAATTGTCTTCATGGAGCTACTCTATCTACGTAGTCGACTACGAAGTCAATACATTAGAGCCGGAGCCGATACCGCGGGAAAGCATTCTCAATTCATCCTGGTGTGAACCATGAACGTCGTTCTGTCTTATCTGGCGGTAATTTTTGGCTGCGGTCTGGCCGCCAGGCTGGTCAAGATGCCGCCCCTGGTCGGGTTCGTTGCTGCCGGGTTCATTCTCAACGCCACCGGCGTGCCCGAGCTCCATGAGCTCGCCTTGATGGCGGATATCGGCGTCACCTTGATGCTGTTTGCGATCGGCCTGCGCCTTGATCTTCGCACGCTTCTCGCCAAGCAGGTGTGGCTCAGCGCCGGCGCGCACATGCTCCTGATGACGCTGATCGGGACGGCTTTTCTAGCAGCGCTGAGCGCGCTCGGCGCACTCGGCCCCGAAAAGCTGCACGTTTTTGCCACCCTCGCCCTCGTGCTCTCATTCTCCAGCACGATCTTTGTGATCAAGATCCTGCAGGATCGTGGCGATGAACAGGCGCTCTACGGCAATATCTGCATTGGAGTTCTGATCATCCAGGATATCGTCGCCGTCGCGGTGATCTCCATATCGAAGGGTGAGGCGCCAAGCATTTACTCGCTGGGCCTGGTCGTGGCGATACCCGTCCTGTCCTGGCTCACAAAGAACTGGTACCGCCTCGGGCACGGCGAAATGGGGGCGCTGTTCGGCATGGCGATGGCGCTGATACCCGGCTATGCGCTCTTCGAATGGCTCGGCCTCTCGGGCAGCCTCGGTGCGCTCATTATGGGCCTGATTCTCGCACCCCGGCCCGGATCGGAGCAGCTCTCCGATACTCTCTTTACCGTGAAAGAGCTGCTGCTGGTCGGCTTCTTCGTCAGCATCGGCTTCAAGGGGCTGCCCACAATCGGCAATATCGAAGCCGGTTTGCTACTCCTGGCGCTCCTGCCCATACAGGCTATTCTCTACTGGCTCATTCTATGGTTTCTCGGGCTGCGCAACCGCACCAGCGTGCTGGCGAGTCTCTTGCTCTCGAACTACTCCGAGTTTGCCCTCATCGTCGCCGCGATGGGCGTCAATGCCGGGTGGCTTTCGCCTCACTGGCTGCCCTCGCTGGTGATTGCCGTGTCGGGCGGATTCATCATCTCTTCAGTGGTTAACCCGGGCAACGTGTCCTGGGTATCGCGTCTGACGCAGAGGCTGCCCGCTCGACCGCCGGAGAAGATCCACCCCGATGACCGGCCTATTCAGATCGGTGATGCGAGCGCGGTTGTTTTGGGCATGGGCCGGGTCGGCCTGGCAACTTACACGCAGCTTGCGCAGAAGCATGGGCACAAGGTGCTCGGCGTCGAGCACGACCCGTTCCGCGTCCAGACCCTCGAGAAGCAGGGGCTCAACGTCGTCGAGGGCGACGCCACGGACTACGACTTTTGGACTCGCGTCGTACGCACCGGGCTGGTGGAGATTGTTGTGTTGGCCATGCCCGCGCAACACACCAACATCGATGCCTTACGCGAACTGCGCCGTATCGGCTACCAAAAGGGCACGGTCGCGGCGGTGGCATTCTACCGCGAGGACGTGGAGGAGCTGAAAGAGCTCGGTCTAAACGTAATCGTTCACCTGTACGCGGGCGCGGGCGAGGCGCTAGCCGACCGCGCGGTCGAGTCCCAAGGTACACATGCCGCGGCGGAGCAAGCGTAGGCGGTCGCACCACCGCGGGCCGGTTAGCCACCGCCGTATTGATTCCCCCACGTCAGCGGTGGTCTCGCCCGAGCTTTTCCAAAGCCGCCAGCAAGCCAGGAATATCGTCCTGGATGATGCTCCAGAGCGTGTCGTCGTCTATGCCGAGATAGGTGTTAACGGCTGAGTAAAACCGGAGATAGATGGCGGAGGTCGTTCAGGGGGAGGTTCGGCCCATAGAGCAGGGAGCCGGATCCGGCGCCCTGCTCTATTGGCCCACAGTTGAGGGCGTGGCTCAGAAGAAAGGTTAGTCCGGCGCAGTGGTGGTACTGGGGTCGGGGGATCGGTCGTA
>JAKDMQ010000359.1 GCA_030452265.1 Nitrococcus sp. | reverse complement strand
ACGGCCCCCAGCGCTTCCATGACACCTCGCCCCGGGCATCCTCGGCGAGCCGAGTGCGCTCGGCCTGCGACAAGGCTTGTGGGGTTTGCGGCATATCGATGTTCTCCCTCGGAATCCGTCAAACGGCGCCATCGGCGCGTGTCGAGCGCTTGCGCTCACTGGTCGGCTCCTCGTCGATGAGCCGGCGCGCGCGCAAGAGCTCGCCGAGCGACCAAGCCTGGAAGGGGCAGCCGCCGGGGCGATGGGGCGGCTCGGCGTCGGCGACCTCGGAGACGTGGCCGACCCCAGCAACCTGAAGGTGTTCTCGCAAGGGCGCAAGAAAACGCGCGTCGGCCTCGCGCCGCGCCGCGGGGGTGTCGTTGCGCACGCGCAGCCAGGCCTCGACAAACGGCCCGAGCAGCCAGGGCCACACGGTGCCTTGATGGTAAGCCGAATCGCGCGCCCTCACACCGCCACCGTAGTGCGCGCAGTAACCGGGCTCCCCGGGCGCAAGCGAGCGCAGGCCAAGCGGCGTCAGCAGCTTGGCCTCGACCACCTCGACTACACGGGTCGCATAGGGCTCCGCCAGGACCTGCAACGGCAAGCCGCCGACGGCGAGGATCTGATTCGGTCGCAAGCTCGCATCGTTCTTGCCTGATATGTGATCCGCATCGACCACGTCAAACAGACAGCCGCGCGCTTCGTTCCAAAAACGCTGCCGAAACGAGGTGAGCGCACGGTCGAACAGCTCGCCCCATTCCCCCGCCAGCTCGCGACCGACCCGAAGCGCGTTCAGCCAGAGCGCCTGGATCTCGACCGGCTTGCCTATGCGCGGCGTAACCACCCAATCGCCGACTTTGGCGTCCATCCAGGTGAGCTGTAGACCCGAGACACCGGCGGCGATCAGACCGTCCGCCTCCATCCGAATGCCGAAACGGGTGCCGGCGCGATAGCCCGCGAGAATTTGCCCGACCGCCGCGAGCAAGATCGGCTGCACGTTCGGCCCCGGCTCGGATTGGCGGCACGCCGCATGCAGATAATCGTGCACCGCGATCACATACCAAAGCGAAGCATCGACGGTGTTGAACTCGGGCGCCGTACCGACATCGGGGAAGCGGTTCGGTAGCATGCCCTCGGAGATCGCATCGGCCCAGGCAACGAGGATCTCGCGCGCGAGGTCGAGCCCGCCAGGCAGCGTCATGAAGCCGCGCAGCGCAATGAAGGTGTCTCGCCCCCAATCGGTGAACCAGGGGTATCCGGCGATGATGGTTTTGCCCCGGCCGCGCCGCACGACATAGGCGGCGGCGGCGCGCTCGAGCGGTGTGGCAAACTGCGCTCGGCGTCGCGCCTCGTCATCGAACAGCCGCCGCACGTAGCTCACCGGATCGGAAGAGGAGGCGATCACACCGGCGCTCAGCACTAGGCTCGCCGCGTCCGATGCCAAATCGAACACAAAGTGGCCCGGCGCGGCCAGATCCTCAATGAAATCGAGGCCGCGCTCGCGTTCGGCCTGGTAGAGGAAGTTGCGATACCAGGTGGGCTCGTGCCGATAGCGGCCGTTCGCAAGCACCGTGAGCGCCGGCAGACCCTGGTACGGATGCCAGGTAACACAGGCGCCGGCGATCTCGGGCTCGAAGCCGAAGGCGGGATTTTCGTGGTGCAGGGCGTGGTAGTCGCGCCCCGAGAGTAGCAGGCGCACGCTCAGCCGAACGGGGGCGGCACCCTTTAACACACGCCAGCGTAGTGCGGTCTCGGGATAGCCGTGGCGCGCGACGATCTCCTGGGTGAGCTCGGTACCGTCTGCGGCGCGAAAGGTCCAGCGCGGCCAGGGCTCGGGATGGAAGTCGACCAGGCGCTGCGCGCCGTCAGGATAAACCACGTCCGGTGTGTAGCGCTGCGCGCTGAGCGCAAAGTGGCCCACCGCCGTCTCGAGCCAAGCCTCGATGCCGTTGACGAGCACGATGCGTCCGGTCGGCGGGGTGGTCGCGGCAAGCAGCAGCGCATGGTAGCGCCGGGTGCGCATACCACAGACCGTGCCGGAGGCGAAGCCGCCTAGGCCGTCGGCCTCGAGCCATTCGCAGGCGAGGCGTTCGTCATGTGACTCCTCTCGAGTGAGCTCCATGCCAGCGTGACGCCATTTGCCGTTAGCACCATCTGGGCGCTCGCGCAGATGCCCAGCATCGACCGATCTCAGCCCGGGAACAGCGTGTCTGAATCCCAAGGCTGCGAGCGATCCAGGCGCTCGCAGAGCTCGGTATCAGTCAAGGCATCCAGCTCCCGATGCGCGTCCAGTCGGGTAATCGAAACCATGACCGCCTTACGAATCTCGCCGCTGCCCTCGGCCAAGAACAAAAGCACCTGAATACCGTAGGATTCACGTCCCACGACGGCGTCCCAACACCGACCATTTCGATCACGAAAGGCGCGCATAACGCATAAAATCTTA
>JAKDMQ010000358.1 GCA_030452265.1 Nitrococcus sp. | reverse complement strand
TGCGCGAAGTGCCGCTGCCAAGCTCTATGATATGGTCCGGTTGAGCCTGCCGGATGATGCTGTGCGCCGACTGATCGAGCAGCCGCGCCTCGGTCCGCGTCGGGTAGTATTCAGGCGTATCGCAGATCCGATCGAATAGCTCGGAGCCCAACGCATCATAGAAATACTTCGGTGGGAGCGCGCGTGGCCGGCTCGCGAATCCCCGCCGAACCTCCTCAGCCAGATCGGGCACGGCACGTGCGGCTGGAACCGACTGACAATTGAACCGTTCAAAGATGCGAGCGCGAGCAGATGCACCGTCCATGGAAATATTCATAAAGTAAGCACTCTAACTTTTACGTAAGGACTTTTTTCCATACGCTACCATCGTACTGTGAGAAAAGCACAACCCTGCGGAGATGTGACGTGTGCCGACTTGCCGCCTACCTGGGCCAGCCTGTCTACTTGGAGCGCTTCCTGCTGGCCCCAGAGCACAGCCTGATCCACCAAGCCTGGTCGCCTCGGGAGATGCGCTCGGCCGCCTTGAACGCAGACGGCTTCGGATTCGGTTGGTATGACGATACCGGCTGCCCGGTCACTTATCGGAACATTCAACCCGCCTGGGCAGACCCCAACCTCGCGGCGCTGGGTCGCTCGCTGAAACGCAAGTTGTGGCTTGCCAATGTGCGCAGTGCTACTGCGGGGTTCGCCAGCGGATACGCCAACACCCAGCCGTTCACGGATAGCCGCCTGCTCTTTCTGCACAACGGATTCGTCGAGCATTTCGCCGACGACCTGAGACCCCGGCTGCGCAGCTGGTTGCAGCCGGATATTGAAGCCGCGATTCACGGCAATACCGATTCCGAGTACCTATTTGCGGTGATCCGCCAGCTCGCCGCCGAAGACCCGCAACCGCCCCGTTTGCTGCTGCGTCGCTTGGTGGATGCCCTCGCCACCTGGGTGCCTAGTGGACGGGCGTTGCTCAACATCGCCCTGACCGATGGCCGCGAGATCGCGGTGACTCGCCATGCGATCGGCGATGAGTGCCCGACACTCTATGCAACCGACTCCGACCCCCTGTGCCCGGATGGCGTACTGATCGCATCCGAGCCACTCACACCAAGCGTGCACTGGGAGGCGGTCCCTGCTCACCATCTTGTGGCGCTGGACGGCGCTCGCCGGCTGAGCGTTACGGGCCTATAACTACATGGCAGAACGCGGGCCGGAGACGGCGCGGCGAATCGCCGAGCTGGCAAGAATGCATCAGAGGGGCCAAGACATTGTCGGACGGCTTCCAGCCGAAGATGTCGGTACTCAGTATCACAACGACCTCAGTCCACTCGGCTGGCATTTGGGCCATTGCGCCTTCATCGAGACCTATTGGCTGCGCGAAGTCGTGCTCGGCACCAACGCGATCACCGCGACTCTACATGGAGTCTATTTCCCAGATTTATGCGAGAAAGCGGCGCGTCCCGAGCTGGTCCGTGGCCGGGATCGGCTGCTCGAATGGACGAGTGCGGTCCATACCGAAAATCTAGCGCTGCTCGCCAATCCGCCGGATCGCATTCGAGAGCATCGGTTGATGATTGCGGACTACCTGCTCGAGTTTCTGATTCAGCACTATGCCCAGCATCTCGAGACCATGCATTACGTACTGGCACAGCGCCAACTGCGCCTCGCCGATCCATGGACCCCGACCGGAAAGCTCACCTCGGCAAGCCGCTCAGGCGAGACAGCGCCGCTGCCCGCGCGGTCGGTTATGATCGGCTGCGACAAGCCCTACGCCTACGACAACGAGCAGCCGCGCCATGAGATTTTGGGGGCGGGTGTTCGCATCGCTGCGCGCCCGGTAACCAATGCGCAATACCTAGCCTTCATGGAAGATGGCGGCTATCGGCGCTCCGAGCTATGGAGCGCGGCGGGGTGGGAGTGGCTGGCCAACTCCCGGGTAGATTGCCCTGCGCTGTGGCGCCGATCAGGGCGCTCCTGGCACGAAGTGAGCGCCTTTGGTCCGCGCGATCTGGAACCGAGCGCCGCTGCAAGCGGGGTCTGCTTCTACGAGGCCGAGGCCTTCTGCCGCTGGGCCGGAGCCAAGCTGCCGCACGAATTCGAATGGGAGGCCGCAGCCCAGACGGACCTGTTGCAAGACATCGGCCAGGTGTGGGAATGGTGCGCCAATCGTTTTCACCCATATCCCGGCTTTAGGCCGTTTCCTTACGCGGGCTACTCCACCCCCTGGTTCGACGATCAGCATGGCGTCCTGCGCGGCGGGAGCGAGTACACGCTGCCACCCATTCGGCGCAGTAGCTTTCGCAACTTCTATACCCTGGAAAAGCGCCACATCTGCGCCGGTCTGCGACTTGCGTGGGATTGAGAACGAGCAGCCGTCATTCACGGCGCCTGGCTGGCACGCAGATCGCGCAGGTTGGTGATCACCTGCTCGAGC
>JAKDMQ010000132.1 GCA_030452265.1 Nitrococcus sp. | reverse complement strand
CCGCCGCGTCTTGTACCGCCGGCAGAGGGGGCAAGGCACGCTCTTCGCGCTCCTTCCTGAGTGGCAGATGAAACGGCGTGCTCGGCGCGGCTTTCTTGACATAGATCTTGTGCTTTTTGTCCAGCGGCTCGAACAGATCGGTGAAGCCGCCGATGGACTCCGAGGCGCCCAGCAGCAGGAACCGCTCCGGCTTGAGCGCGTAATGGAAGGTGGGAATCGCCTTCTTCTGCAGACTCGGCTCGAGGTAGATCAGCAGATTGCGGCAGCTGATGAGGTCCATGCGCGAGAACGGCGGGTCGCTGATGAGATTCTGCCGCGCGAAGACGACCGTCTCGCGCAGCGTCTTGTTGATGCGGTAGCCGCCTTGCTCCTCGACGAAGAACCGGCGCAGGCGCTCCGGGGTGATGTCTTCGGCGAGGCTCTTGGCGTACAGACCGTGGCGGGCTTTGTCGAGCAGCGCATCGTTGAGGTCGGTGGCAAAGATTTGGATCTTGCGCAGGCGCGGGGCCTTCTCCGCCGCTTCCGCGAAGGCGATGGCAAGCGAATACGCCTCCTGACCGGTGGAGCAGCCCAGCACCCAGGCGCGCAGCGGATCCTCGCCGGGCTGCTGCAGCAGCCCGGGCAGGGCCTCGCGCTGCAGCGCGTCGAACGCTTCGGGGTTACGGAAGAAGCTGGTCACGCTAATGAGCACATCGGAATAGAGCGCGTCGAGCTCCTTGGTGTTGCCGCGCAGGAAACGGGCATAGTCCTCCAGCCGGGTCTCCTTGCTCAGCACCAAGCGCCGGGTGATGCGCCGCTGGATGGTGCTGGACTTGTAGAGTGAGAAATCCACGCCGGAATGCTGGCGCAGGAGCAACAGGATCTTTCTGAAGCCGTTGTCCGCGCCCTCCGGTTCGCGGCCGCGCTCGGCCTCGGCCCGCGCGCGCTGCGCGCCCTCGGCTTCGTGTCCGCCCGAAGGCAGCGCCGTCGGGTCGTCCTCGTGCGCCGTCGCGGCCGTCGCGTCGTCTTCGGCGGCGATCGGGAGCTCGCGGGATTGCCCGGCGAGATAAGGATGGGCCGCAATGCGGGCGAGCTCTTGGGCGATGTCTTTGGGCGCGAGTACGAAATCCACGCAGCCCGCCGCCACCGCGCTGCGGGGCATCGAGTCGTAGCGGGCCGAATCATCCTGCGCGAAGGTGATCCCGCCCTCGGCCTTGATCGCCTCCAGTCCCAAGGTGCCGTCGCTCGCCGTGCCGGAGAGCACCACGCCGACCGCTCGCGCGCACTGGTCGTGCGCCAGCGCCTCAAAAATGGGGGGGAGCGGCGGGTGTAGCGCGCGCGTCTGCGCGCGCGGCTCAACCTTCAGTACGCCCTCGGCGATGCCGAGGCGGGTATTGGGCGCAATCACGTACACGTGATCGGCCTCCACCCGCAGATCGTTGGTGGCCTCGCGCACCGGCAGCGAGGTGGCGCGACCCAGGATATCCGTGAGCGCGCTCTCATGCTGCGGATCCAGATGCTGTACCAGCACGAATCCCATGCCGGTATCGGCCGGCAAATGTTTGAGCAGCTCGGTGAACGCCTCAAGCCCCCCGGCGGAGGCGCCGATGCCGACGATCGGAAACGGCCTGCCTTCGCGCCGCGCCTTGCGCGGGTCCTGGGCGTCGTCCGCCGTCCCTGGGGATTCGGGAGGGGTGCGCTTGCGGGTCATAGGGGATTCTCCGCCGCGCTGACCGTAGCGCCAATGTCATACAGGATGACGCTCAGGGAGTGGGCCGATTGCGGGCCATTACCCATCGGCACGCCGTACCTTCGCTGCGATACGCGGGGGGGGGGCACAAAGTATACTGTTGATATAGCATATAAAAAACAATTCAACAGGTGCTAGCGGCGTTTGCGAGCGCTCCGGCCGATCTGGGCGTGCCGGAAGGACGCTAAACAGGGACCGAATCCCACCGCAAAACCCACACCGAACACCGGCTAATGATATGACCGTGTCATAAGGGAAGCATAGCTGAATCTATGCTAGGCCACGAGGGGGTAGGGCTCCAAAGGCTAGCGCGACGTAAAAAAGCCCGCAAACGACAAGCGCACGCGCTCGGCCAGCGGCTCCGCCGGCCCGTTACTGATGTTTGCAGGTAACTCTCACCCCTTGTCATCCTGCGCGGAAGGGGCGTGAGTAGTTACGTTTGCAGAAGCATTGTCAGCTCGGGGCGGTGCGCTCTGGCGGGGCCGTCGGCGGCAAGGATGCCGCCGTCGAGCCTACAGGGAGGTATTCACGGCGTGTTCTGCTAGAGCGCACCGCCCCGGGCCTCGGCACCGCACGCTGACAATATCGAACGCGCGGCACAGGTGGATGTCGGGCTCTGCTGCATAAGCAGCGCGATATACCGGCGTGGATGCAGGATGGCGAGCAGGAATCGTGACGCGGATGCTACTGCCCCGTTCAACGCTCCGCTAAACTGGCATCCTCACCGCCACCGGGCGCACGCAGATCGCCAATCTAATGCTCAGCGTGCGTTGGAACGGGGTACGGGCGCTAACCACCGCCTGCCCGGTGGGTGCAGGCGCCGGACTTACGACAAAAGGGGGCCAACGTCATGTGTGGAATAGTGGGTGTGGTGGCCGAACGCGACGCTGTGGCTATTCTGCTCGAGGGACTGAAGCGGCTCGAATACCGGGGTTACGATTCCGCCGGCATCGCGGTGCTCGATGGGGCGAATCGCTTGCAACGCCATCGCACGATCGGCAAGGTGGCCGCCTTGGTGGCTGCCCAGGCCGCCGACCCGTTGTATGGGCACACGGGGATCGCCCATACCCGCTGGGCCACCCACGGCGCGCCTACCGAGTTCAACGCGCATCCGCATATCGCCCGCGACGAGATCGCCGTCGTCCACAACGGCATAATCGAGAATCACGAGGCCTTGCGCGGCGAGCTGCGCTCGCGTGGCTACGAATTCCACTCGCAGACCGATACTGAAGTCATCGTCAACGAGATTCATTTACAGATGGCAGCCACGGGCGATCTGCGCCGAGCCGTTGCCCGTGCGGTGAGTCGTCTTGACGGCGCCTATGCTTTGGGGGTGATCAGCTCTGGGGCTCCCGGTCGTCTGATCGCGGCCCGTAAGGGCAGCCCACTCGTTATCGGGGTGGGCATCGGCGAGCATTTCATTGCCTCCGATATCGCGGCCCTGCTGCCGGTGACGCAGCGCTTCATGCTGCTCGAAGATGGGGACATCGCGGAGCTCTTCTGTGAGCGCGTCGTAATTAGCGATCGCAATGGACAAACGGTCGAGCGGGCGATACAGACTTCACAGCTCAGTGCCCATGCGGTCGAGCGCGGCACCTATCGGCACTTCATGCTCAAGGAGATCCATGAGCAGCCGCGCGCGGTCGGTGAAACGCTGGAAGGATCGCTCTCCGAGGAGCGGGTGCTCGAGGGCGTCTTTGGTCCCGAGGCCGGCGCCATCCTCGATCGGGTCGAGCGCGTACAGATTGTTGCCTGTGGTACCAGCTATCATGCCGGGCTCGTTGCTCGCTACTGGTGCGAGAGCCATGCCGGCGTAGCCTGCGATGTGGAGGTGGCAAGTGAATTCCGCTATCGCACTCATGTGTTGGTGCCCGGGACGCTGTTCGTCACCGTCTCGCAATCGGGTGAGACAGCGGATACGCTCTCGGCGCTGCGGGAGGCGCGGAACAAGGGTTACGTTGCCACGCTCGCCATCTGCAACGTGGCGCAGAGCTCGCTCGTGCGCGAATCCGATCTGGTGTTGATGACGCGGGCGGGTCCGGAGATCGGAGTTGCTTCCACCAAGGCGTTCACCACGCAGTTAACGGCTCTGTTGCTGCTCACTATCGCAATAGGCCGCCGTCACAAGCTCGCCGCGGAGCGGGAGGCGGCTTTCGTTCAGGCATTGCGGCGCCTGCCGCGGCAGCTCGAGGCCGCGCTTGCCCTGGAGCCGGCAATCGAAGCGCTGGCCGAGGAGTTCGTGGACAAACGCCATAGCCTTTTCCTCGGCCGTGGTGCTCAATACCCCATCGCCATGGAGGGCGCGCTCAAGCTCAAGGAGATCTCCTACATCCATGCGGAGGCGTATCCGGCCGGTGAGCTCAAGCACGGACCGCTGGCGCTCGTGGACGGTGAGATGCCGGTAGTGACCGTCGCCCCCAATGATGAGCTGATCGAGAAGCTAAAGAGCAATCTGCAGGAGGTCAGGGCTCGTAACGGACGGCTCTATGTCTTCGCGGACGCGGCCACCGCGATCACCACAGAAGACGGCTGTGTGGTTCAAACGCTGCCGGCCACCGATGAGATCACCGCGCCGATCGTGTATACCATACCGCTGCAGTTGCTTGCCTATCATGTGGCGGTACTGAAGGGCACGGACGTCGATCAGCCGCGCAATCTCGCGAAGTCGGTTACGGTGGAATAGAATAAGCGGCTCAGGCTGGATTCGTTGTTCGCGTTAGGCCGTCTCGATGCGACGCGCCTGCGTAATCTCACGCGGACCGATGGACCGGATTTGGCTATTCGACAGGGACATAACCGCGATTGTCTCGCCATCGAGTGCGACGAACTCGACCTCAAAGCCCACCGATCCATGCTCTAACACTACTGTGCCGATGTCCCCTCGAACGAGGCCGTGTTCTGGAAAATCAACCGTTAAGACCACCTGATCCAGTTCCTTAATCATTGTCGCCTCTGGGGAGCGGATACGCGGTCACAAACTTGGGGACATGGTGATTACTCTCCATTAGCCCATCGATAGTGGCGGGCGATGTGACAGGCTCAGCCGGAAGCCTCGTTGGCGATCCCGTGTGGAACATGGCCGGTAGCGACATGGCGCCGGGTCGATTCGCAGTGCCCCTGCTGATCATCGAAGAATACATCGGCGCCAAACGCGCGCAGGAACTCCCCTTTGGACAAGCCACCGAGGAAGAGCGCCTCGTCGATGCGGATCTGCCAGCTGCGCATCGTTCGAATCACTCGCTCGTGGGCCGGAGCGCTGCGCGCGGTCACCAAAGCCGTACGGATGGGACAGGCATCTGCCGAATACTCGGACTGCAGGCTATGGAGGGCGGCCAGGAAGCTTTTGAAAGGGCCCCCGGGTAGCGGCTCGCGAGCCTGTAGGCGTTCGCTGTTCGAAAACTCCTCTAGCCCGCCCTGGCGGAAGACACGTTCGGCCACGTCACCGAATAGCACGGCATCACCATCGAAGGCAATGCGCAGTTGATCATCGACGTGTGCCGAGTGGGATACCGTGCCCTCGGCCGGTCGCGGCAGGATGGTGGCCGCGGCATGGCCTCCATCCAGCGCGGCCACGACGTCGCTCGGATCGGCGGAGAGGAAAAGATGGGCGCAAAATGCCGGCACATAGCGCCATGGGCTTGCACCGTTCGTGAACGCGGCGCGCGTGATCGCGAGTTTATAGTGCTCGATGGAATTGAAAACGCGCAAACCCGTATCGGCGCTGTTGCGCGAGAGCAGGATCACCTCGACTCGCGTGCGCTCCGCATCGCGGTTCAAGGCGAGCAGTTTGCGCACCAGCTCATAAGCAACCCCTGGCTCGAGCAGCTTCTCCTCATGCTCGATCTGATAGCGGCAATAAGCGTCGATTCCCTCGGTCTCGAATATTCGATGGCCCTCGCTCATATCAAACAGGGCCCGGGAGGTGATCCCGACGACCAGCTTGCCATCGAATGTTACAGGCATACCCTTCCATCCTGTCTCGCGCCGACGCTTCGCCTTCTCCCGTAAGTCAGCCTATCACCAACATCAAGCGGCCGCACATCAGCTATCCTATGGCCCATGGCATATAAACCCTGCGCGCCGGCCTGTGAACGTAACCGTGACCCCATTCTGGCGGTCCTGCAGCGCCATTTCGCCGACCGTAACCGGGTGCTGGAGATCGGCAGCGGCACCGGGCAGCACGCGGTCTACTTCGGCGCAGCATTGCCGCATCTGAGCTGGCAGACGTCGGATCTGGAAGCTCACCATGCCGGTATCCGCGCCTGGCTGGAAGAGGCCGGCCTCGCCAACGTGCTGCCGCCGCAGCGCCTCGATGTCGGCGGAGAATGGCCGGGCGCCCGCTACGACGCGGTGTTCTCCGCGAACACGCTGCACATCATGGGCTGGAGTGAGGTACAAGCGTTGTTCGCCGCTCTGCCCGGGGTATTGCTCCCCGAAGCCAAGGTGGTCGTCTACGGTCCGTTCCACTACCATGGTCGGCCGACGAGTGAGAGCAACGCCCGTTTCGATGCCACCCTGCGCAGCCAGGCCGGCGACATGGGCATTCGGGATCGCGATTCGGTTGACCGACTGGCGCAGGCCGCCGGACTCAACATGATCGAGGACAACGCCATGCCGGCTAACAATCGCTGCCTGGTCTGGCAACGGACCGCGGCAGCAAGTACCCGGCCGAACGGGAGCTAGCGGGCGTGCGCGCGGCCCGCCTGATCGAGGCGCTTACAATCCTTGCTTACGTGCTCCCGTGCCGCGTTGACGATTTTCTGGCGGCGCTCGATGCTTTGACCAACTACAGCGGTGAGTACCACGAGGCACTCGCTCCCGCGGTCGCTATTCGCTGCGCCTGGGTGCTGAGAAGCCTCGGAATGTGTCACCACAATTGTTAATTGCACGGTAGGCTACGTGGCTCGCTGCATGACAACGCGGAACGGCACCGCGTGGAGACGGGCAAACAGGTCGTGCTGAGTGAGCTTGGCACGCGTGAGCCGCGGTGACGTAATCCCGCAAAGAAAACGCGCAACGATGCGTGGATCATTCAGCAGCTCGGAATGTTCCCGCCGCAGCGCTTCCACCTGTTGCCAGGTTTCGGCATCGATGTCAGGCGGCTCCCGCGCCGGCACAACCTGCGGTGTATGCCCGCCGAGGCACCATGTGCAATGGCCGCAGGGGGCGTCCAACGTTTCGCCGAAGTACTGGCACAGCCGCGCTACCTGGCAGCCATCGTGCTGGACCAGCTCGAGCACCTGGTGCAGCCGCTTGATTTCCCGCTCCTCGCGCGCCATCGATCGCTGAAACAATTCATCAGCCAAAGGGGCAATATCCGCGGGCACCCGCAAACAGCAATACGGGTTGCGCACCCCGGCGGCGCGTACTTCGAGCATTGCCTGCTCGTGTAAATATTCCAGCGCCCGCACGAGTCGTTCGCGCGGCTGATGCAGGGCCGCAGCGGTGCTGTCGACGTCGAGCCTGAACCAGGTTTTGGCTTTGACGGAACGGCTCAGCATTTGGCGCAAGAACTCCCGCCTCGCTCCGTCGAACTGTCCCAGGATTTCCTGCGAGGTAAGCCGCGGTTGAAACTGGTAGTTGTCGTAGTACGGTGTGCCCGCTTGCAGGTAGCCTTCCAGCTCCAGGTAGGTCAATAACGTACGCGTCACCAAGTAGCGGATATCGTGGCGGTTGGAAAGTTCGTACAGCCCGACGTCGAACCGCTCGCCTTGCGAAAACACGTCCGTCAGCAGCGAGAGCACGGCGGCATACGTGGGCGTGTCGCCGTAGGCGAAGTTTTCCAGCACGCAGAGGTCGTCCCCAACGGCGAACAGCTCGCAGGTGGCAGGCGCCCCGTCGCGCCCGGCGCGGCCGATTTCCTGGGAATAATTCTCCAGGCTCTTCGGTAGGTTGTAATGATAGACATAGCGGATGTTCGCCTTGTCGATGCCCATCCCGAATGCGATGGTGGCCACTACGATGTGATTGTCCGAGGCGATAAACCAGTCTTGCACCTCCGTTCGCTGGTCGTCTTTCATTCCCGCGTGGTAGGCCCGCGCCGGCAGTCCCGCATTGGAAAGCCGTTGCGCCACCCGCTCAGCGGTTTTCTGTAGCGTGACATAGACGATGGCCGGGCCGGATTTGCGCTCTTGCAGCCGCGCAAGCAGCACCCCGTCGCGCTGGCTGGCATCGACCGGCGTGGTAAGCAGCGTCAGATTGGGCCGGTAGAAGCCCGTGCGAATCGCGCACTCGGGTGCAATGGCGAATCCGCGGCAGATATCGCCGAGCACCCGCGGCGTCGCGGTCGCCGTGAGGGCGAGGATCCGCTCGGCCTGGATCAACGAGGCGAAACCGGCAAGTTTCAGGTAGTCGGGGCGAAAATTGTGGCCCCACTCCGAGATACAATGCGCCTCGTCGACCGCGAACAGCGAAATCTGAATCGGCTTGATGGCTTCACGGAAGCGTTCGTTGTTGAACCGCTCCGGCGCCACGTACAACAAACGCAGAGTACCTCCGCGGATGCGCTGCATCACATCGCGATGTTCTTCCAACGACAGCGAGGAATCGAGCCGACCCGCGGCGATGCCCCGCCGTGCCAGCGCATCGATTTGATCTTTCATCAGCGCAATCAGTGGCGATACGACCAGCGTCAGTCCGGGCAGCAGCAATGCCGGCAACTGGTAACAAAGCGACTTGCCGCCACCGGTGGGAAACACGGCCGCGGCACTGCGGCCGGCCAGCAGGCACTCTACCGCTTCCCGTTGGCCTGGCAGAAACTCCCTAAAACCAAAGTGCTGCTCGAGATGATCGTGAAGATTCGCTGTCATTAAAAAGAATACTCCCCCGGCGCATCCTGGATTGCCCAAACAATGCGACGGGCAGTTTCCCGGCCAATGCCATCGATGTTCGCCAATGCCGCCTCATCCGCCGTCATCACCCCCCGCACGCTGCCGAACTGCTCCAGCAAGCGGCGCGCGCGTTTCGGCCCTACACACCCGGCAAGCCTTGTAGAAAATGACTCTGTAGTGCCGGTTTTCCGTTGGGACGAACGTTGTGCATCAAAGCGCCTCTGAAAATCACGCGATGTTGGGCGAACGTCGCGACAGGCGCGAGACAAAGTGAGTGTGTGTCGACGCCTCGACATGGCACGCCGCCGGCTATCGCAGCGATCATAGTAACGCCCGAATCGAGAAGTTCTTGAGGGCCGAGAGAAAACAGCTTCGCTCAGATGTCACGCGGCAGGAGCTTCGGTGCGCTACGCAACGATACGGCGCCAAAATGCCTCAGGTCCAGGGTGGCGACCGCCGAACCCTCGAGATGCTCGGCCATTGCCATCACCACGCCGTCGACGAGACCAAGCCGCAAATCCCGGTACTGCCCGCACAGCGCGTGGGCACGTTCCAGGTCCGCGCTGTCACCCCATTCCACTGCGTACAGACCGGCGGCAAGGTCCGACAGGAACGCCTGCTGGGCGAGAGCGCCAACGCGCGTTGCGAGCAGATAGTCCACCTCCGGCAAGATCGCCCAAGGCAGGATCCAGGATGCCGGATCCGCCTCGAAGAGGGACTGCAATGGACGATGATGCCGGTCGTCCGCGTCGATTAGCGCGATCATCGCGCCAGTATCCGCCACGATCACGAATCGTGCCCCATACCCTCCAGGAGCTCTTCGGCCCGTTCGGCGAGGTCCCCCTGCCCGCTGTGTCCGATGCCGACACTGCGGGGTACCGGCCGGCCGTCATGACGGAGTGCATACTCGGCGATCGCCTCTCTCAGCAACTCCGCGGTAGGCTGGTTGCGTTGCCGGGCCAAGGCCTTGACACGACGGTGGTCGGCCTCGGGGAGATACAAGGTAGTTTTGGTCAATTTCATGCTATTCCCATATATGGCACCACCCGTCGAGTCAAACCATACGCTCCTGATCATGTCCAGCACCCGCCGTTTCGAGCCGGCCCTGAGCATGCTGGGACCGTCGAGCAATGCTGCCATGCGGGATGCATTTGGCGTCTCATCCGCCTTCTTGCGCCATCTGAGCGCCGCGTGCTACACGTAGCACATGGCTACGATCGGCATCCGGGAACTTCGGCAACACGCTAGCCGCTACCTGCGCCGTATCAAGCAGGGCGAGACGCTCATCGTGACCGAGCGAGGCGAGCCGATCGCGGAGCTGCGGCCGCTGGCCCGTCACGAGAAAACCATTGACCGCCTCGAGAGCGTGGGAGGAATCACACCCGCGCGCGGGAACCTTCTCGAGCTGGCACCGATGCTGCCGCCGGA
>JAKDMQ010000357.1 GCA_030452265.1 Nitrococcus sp. | reverse complement strand
TTATTCGACGCGGGCGATTTGCCGGTTTTGTAGTCAGTGACCCGGGCCGTGCGGCGGTCGGCGGCGAGATCGAGCCGGTCGATCTGGCCGGTGATCGTGAGATCGGTATCCGGAATGCGCACGCTCGCGCCCGCATCCCACGGCGCCGGCCGGCCGGACTTTGCCGCGCCGCTGCCCCCACCGAATGCAACCTCGGCGAAGGAGCGTTGCCCTGGCAGGGGTTGCTCCTCATAGGTCAATGCGGTCATCGCCAATTGCCTGATCTCGCGCTGCGTTCGGCGCCACAGAATCCGCGGCGGGACGGGTTCGTTCAGCTCATGCTCGACGATCGCGGCGGCGAGCGCCGCATCGACGGCATGCGCGACCCGATCAGCAACGGCGCCGACCAAACCGCCCTCCTGCTCGAGGCGAGCCAGTGCGCGCTCCAGCACCCGATGCGCCAAGTTGCCGTAAGCCTGAGCGTCCAGCATGAGCGGCTCGCTCTCCGCTACCGGGGCCTGCCAGCCCAGAACGTACCGCCACACAAACCCCAGCGGATCGCGCACTAGCGCGCGCAGCCGTGTTGCCGAGAACGGGCGTTGCAGAGCGCGGCGCAGGACAGGGTGATCGGGCCGGAGCAAACCGTCATGGGCGGTGATCCGCGGCAGATGCCAGTTGATCCAACAACGGCGCGCGCTACGCGCGCGTGGCTGTTGCGCGAACTCCTCCGGTCCGGCAAGCACCCTATCCGATTCACTGACGGCGTGCTCCGGCGCGCGCTCGCGGCGCAGGTATTTTTCCTCCGCGGCGGCGGCAATACGCAGCAGCGGACTCTCGCCGTTATCCCGGCCCTCGGCGTCACGGCGCCCCCGGCAAAGGACCAGTTGCTTCGCGGTGGTGCGCAAGATCGCCTCGAAATCCCCGCGGTCGCGCTCCGTCAGGGAAACGGGATCGAGCAGCGTCGGCTCCACGACGTGGGCGGGTAACAGCGCGTCCTCTTGCCGTGCCCGTGGCCAGCCGCGGCTGGTCAGGCCGAGCAGCCAGACATAAGGCCGTGGGCAGGCCGCAAGATCCGCCGCCGAGGCATATAGGATCGCGGCCGCGGGCTCTTGTTCATCATCGACCCGGGCGCCTTCGAGCGTAACGTCGAGAGCTCGCGCGGGCCCGTCCCGCAGGGCCTTGCGCCAGATGGTCAAGGCGCGGCCCGCGAGCAGCCGCTCCCCGGTTAGCGCCGCCGCGCCCAGACCGCCATCGAGCTGCTCCAGGACGGCGAGCAACCCATCTGTATCACGTTTCCCATCGCTGTCCGCAACGGCGCTCGCCAAGCAGCTCCGCCATTGATCGAGACGCAACAGCGGCGCGTCCTTCGGTACCATTTGCCGCCACGCCGGCGAGATTTGGGCGGTCAGCGGCGTTTGCCCGTATATCAGGCTCAGCAGTCGCTGCACACGGGCGCGGCTCAGCCCCTTGAGCAGGATCTCCGCCAGCGCGGCGGCCGCCTGCCCGTCAGCGCTCGACAACGCCGGACGTCCACCGGCGAAGGCAACCGGCAGCTCGGCATCAGCGGCAATGACGGCGATATGCCCCTCCCACTCAGCCGTTGCCGGCGCGGCGATCGCGACCTCCTCCGGCCGGGCCGCGCCGCTCGCAAGCAGTGCTCGCGCCCAACGCAGGGCCTCCAAGGCTTCGTGGCGCGGGTTGGCACAGGAGACCCGCATCACCCGCGGAGCTTCAGGCGCTCTCTCCTCCCAGATGATCCGCGCGCCGTTGCCCGCCCACTGCGGTCTGAGCCCCGGCGGAACCTCCCAGCGCACGGGCGCAACTTTAGCCAGCTCGAGCAGAAAGGGGCGCCAGACCGGATCGAGATCGAGCACTCCGCGCAAGCTGATGGGGCCGAGCAGGCGGGGCGCCCGATCGATTCGCTGCAAAGCCTTGTCAACGAGCTCTTGCGGGCGGCGCATCGCGCCCGGCAGGCGACTCAGCAGCGCCTGCTCGAGGCAAGCCATGGCCTGCAGGCGCGCTCCGCCGCGTGCCGCCAGCGTGCCCAGATCCTGGCCGCTGAGCCAGACACGGTGCAGCGATCGGGCACTGGCGCGCGCCATTCCGGGCAATCGGCGAATGCCCTGCAGCTCGCCCACGGCGATGGACTCATCGGCGAGCACATCGAGCAGGGCTTTCTGGACCGCATCCTGCTCAAGGGCTTGGAGAAATCCACCGGCCAGGCGGGCAGCGGCCTGTGCCGGGCTCAGCACTTGGCAACCCTGAACCCGCCCACGCGCGGCGCCGATGAGAGCCATTCGCCGCGCCAAAGGGTGCATCACCAGGATCGTCTGCCGGATGAGCATCGCCTTTCCCCCTTGCTAATCGCTACGACCGTGGCGGTGCCAAGGCTCGGGGCCGTCGGCGGCAAGGATGCCGCCGTCGAGCCTACATGGAGGTATGCACGGCGTGG
>JAKDMQ010000015.1 GCA_030452265.1 Nitrococcus sp. | reverse complement strand
CGCGCCGTCCGGCGCGGATCCTAGGAAGAAAGCGATAAAGGGTTCGCACCGGGATAGGCCAAGCACATGATTACCGCACCTGGCCATGTTTCCCGATCATGGTTTCGTTCGTCACCGGGACACGCCGTTCGCGCTCGCCGTGTACATCTTGTGCCGAATGTGGTCGATTCGAGTCAGCAACTGCTCCGGTGTTTTCAGACCAACGAACAGCTCCACATAATGCCTCTGCATCCAGCGGCCGAACTCGGCCGCATCCGGCTCGTCCAGCAAGTAGGCGAGCGTGCTGATTTCCTCGCCGTGGCCGCGCGCCGCATCGGCACGGATAGCGTCAATGTCGCTTTTCACGAACTGCACCGTGCGCGCGTGAGCCTCATCCGAATCAAACGAATGGCTGGTAGAACTGGTGGCGTCGGTGGTCGCATGAACGCTCTCTGCAATGGCGTCCGTGGTGGAGGTGATCAGACTGCAACCGCTCAGCAACCCTGCGGTCGCGAGCGCGATGGCCGCTGCGCGTGCTAAGTCGATATAGGGTTTTCGCATCAGGGATCTACTCCGAGCCGCTAGCGATGGATTAAATTATAGCCGATTCTCGCGAACACAAGCGTTGCGGGATGTGACATAAGGGTGGTTCCCACCCATGAACAACTCGACAGCAAAATAACGTGTAACCGATCGGACCGCGTTACCTCGCTCATTGAGGCACCGCCAGACGAAAGGGACGGTAACCGATAGCCTGGGGCTACGGGCGTAGCCGCTCCCCCGCCGGCTTTCACTCGCAAATGTACGATCGCCTCGGGAGAACGCGCACGAATCTGCATCGGGAACGCGCGGAGGTTAACGTGCAACGTATCTTGATACTGGGCGCCGGGTTCGCCGGCCTATGGTGCGCGGCGGGCGCCGCGCGCAAGCTCTTCGAGTCAAAACCATCCAATCAACCGATCGAGATCCTGGTCATCGATGCCAGATCGTTTCACAGCATACGCGTACGCAATTACGAACTGGACCTCGAGGACACGCGGGTGCCGCTGGCCGATGTGCTCGATCCCATCGGCGTGAAGTGGCTCGAGGGCCGCGTCAAGCAGCTTGATTTGACTGGCCATCAGGTCCAGGTGCAGACGGCCAGTGGCGAGCAGACCATCGACTACACCCGCCTGGTCTTTGCCCTGGGCAGCACCTTGGTGCGCCCGAAAATCCCGGGCCTTGCCGAACACGCACTGGACGTGGACGCCTACGAGGGCGCGCTCGAGCTGCGCGATCATTTGGCGTCGTTACCTTCGCAGCCCGCCTCCAGCCGCCGCTATACCGCCGTCGTCATAGGTGCCGGGCTGACCGGATCGGAGATTACCGCCGAGCTCCCCGAGCGCCTGGCGGGGATTGCGGGCAGCCGCAAGAGCGTGCGCGTGATCCTAATGGACCGTACACCAGAGATCGCCCAGGCCATGGGCGGCGCCCAACCCGTTATCGAACGCGCCATGCGGGAAATGGGCGTCGAGCTCAGGCCAGGCGTGACTTTAAAGAAGATCAGCGCGCGCGGTGTAGAGCTCGACGACGGCGAAATCATCGAAGCATCCACGGTCATCTGGTGCGGAGGCATGCGTGCCAACGCCCTGACGGCACAAATCCCCGTCGCCAGTGACGAGCTCGGCCGTTTGCCGGTGGACAACTCCATGCGCGTGCAGGGAGTGGATGATGTCTACGCCGCGGGCGACAGCGCTTGCAGCCTCATCGATGGCCGCCGGCCTTCCATCATGTCCTGTCAGTACAGCCGGCCGATGGGCCGCTTTGCAGGTCACAATGTTGCGGCTGATCTGCTGGGGCTACCCTTGCTACCCCTGCGCATCGACTGGTACATCACCTGCGTCGATCTAGGCCCATGGGGCGCCGTCTACACCCAGGGCCGCGACAGGGTACTGGCTACCCAAGGCGAGCAAGCCAAGCGCACGAAACGGCTGATCAACCATGAGCGCATCTACCCACCGCGTACGCGCAACCGCGACGACATCCTGCGTGCCGCGGCGCCGGAGGTGGATGCGCCGCCGCCACAAAACGTGGCGACAGGCTAGTGCCTGGAGATCTGTTGTTGATAGAGCTCGATGAAGTCGCCCGATGCCAGCGGTGGACTGAAAAAGTAGCCCTGGGCCGCATCACAGCCCCAGCGCTCGAGTAGCGTTGCCTGCTCCAGGGTCTCTACACCTTCAGCCACCACATCGAGCTTCAGGCTGTGCGCCATAGCGATGATTGCTTGGACGATGGCGGCGTCATCCAGATTGGTGGTGAGATTCGCGATAAAGGACTGATCAATCTTCACCACGTCGATGGGAAGCTCCTTGAGCAGGCGTAAGGAGGAGTAGCCGGTACCGAAATCGTCCAACGCGATCCTGATACCCCGCTCCCTTAGGCCTTGCAAATTGGCGGTAGCGCTCTCGGTGTCCTGCATCAGGCTGCTCTCTGTAAGCTCGATCTCGATAATATGGCCGGATGCGGATCGCGCCTGGCGCAAAAACTGGTCGAGCCCGGGCATTATGCCCTGGCGGCGGAATTGGCGCGCCGAGATGTTGACCGCGCCTACCAGCGCCGGCAGCTTATGCTTCGCCAACACATGCATATGCTGGAGCGTCTGCTGCAGTACCCACCTGCTCAGCGGCACGATAAAGCCGATATCCTCGGCGACCGGGATGAACTCGCTCGGGGGAATCCAGCCCCGCTGCGGGTGCCGCCAGCGAGCCAATGCCTCGAATTTGTACATCTTACCCGTATTGATCTTGACGATGGGTTGGTAGCGAAGCTGCAACTCTTGGCGCTGAATCGATCCGCGCAGGTTTCCCTCCAGCCACATGCGATCAAGCGCAAGCGCATTCATCTCGCTCGTATAAAAGTGGTAGCGATCGCGCCCCTGTTCTTTGGCACGGTACATCGCGGCATCCGCATTCTTGAGGATAACGGACTCGTTCTCGCCATCCCGCGGATAAACGGCGATGCCGATGCTCGCGCTGGTATGGATCTCATGACCCCCTATGGTCACAGGCTGGGCCAGCGTGCGCATGATCTTCTTTACGACCCGCGCAATCTCTCTGGAATGAGCCGTATGCTCGAGCACCACCGTGAACTCGTCACCGCCCAAGCGGGCAACGGTGTCCTCCGCGCCCACGCAATGCACCAGGCGCCGTGCAACCTCCACGAGTAGCTGGTCACCGGCCTCATGGCCGAGCGTGTCGTTGATGAACTTGAAGCGGTCAAGGTCAAGAAACATAACAGCGACCTGCCAGCCGTGACGGTCCGCCTGCGCGAATGCGTGCTTGACGTGTTTGCGCAATACAGCCCGGTTTGGCAGCTTCGTCAACGCATCGCGGTAGGCGAGCTCGTAGAGGTGTCGCTCAGTCTTTTTACGCAGGGTGTTGTCCGAAAACACGATGACGAAGTGAGTAATGTTGCCTTGCTGATCGCGCACTGTTTTAAAGCTCACCCATACTGGATAGGTGTTACCGTCTCTGCGCCGGCCCATTGCCTCACCTTGCCATTGGCCGGCACGACGAATCGCGCTACGCAGGTGCCGATAGATATCCGGGTCGAATCGATACGGATGGAATCGGTTGGGTCGCTTACCAACGACCTCGTCGGCGCGATACGCCGTGATTTCAGTAAATGCCTTATTGACGGCCAAGATCTTCAGCCCTTTGTCGAGGATAAATATCGCCTCGTTGGTGTTTTCGAATACCGCCGCGAGGAGCAGGCGCTCCTCCGCCTGCTTGCGTTGCGTGATGTTGAGGTGCGAGATCACGGCCACGCCGTGCGAGCTCTTGAATTGGGTGACAGAGACGAGGTACCACTGGGACTCTGCGCCGTCGCGCCGATACTCGAGCGTCGTCTCCGGGATGTCGTCCCTCAGTAAGGTTTGGATCGCCGCCGCAAGCCGCCGCGCGACCGGATCGCGGCCGGCGGCAGCGGCGCAGTGCGCGAGATAATCTGTTCCGAGGGTGACATCGCGTAGCAGCGGGTCGTCGCTCGCCGCGGCGTGGGTTTGCCACGCTTGATTGACGCTAATGATGCGCCCGGCTGCGTTCAGCACGACAATACCGGCGGCCAGCGAATTGATGATCGCATGCACCAGCGCCTCGCGCTCTTGCAGGTTCGTCTGCACCTCACGGCGTTGCACGATTTCAGCGTGTAAACGCTGATTGACGGCTTCTTGCTCGATACGAGCCCGGCTAAGATCGCCTAACAGGTCTAAATTCTCATAGCGCAGCCGGAGCGAGCTCGTAATGGATACATGCAATCGCCCCAATACGAGATACATCATCCCCAAGAAAAGCAGCGCCATCGCGCCCATGGCGATGTGCAGCGGGTCATTTTGTATCAACAACCGCACGCTATAAGGCAAGATGGCGGGGAGCAAAAACGCAAGTGCCGCGCCCGGGTACGATGACAAGGTGCCGAGGCTCGCCGCCGACATGCCCGCCAGGACGAGCCCAATAAAGGCCTGATAGAGCAAGCTCTGCTGGGGGAACAGCAAGCTACCGAGTATTCCCCAACTGATTCCGGATAGCCCTACGCCGATAAGGAAACAGCGACCCCAATAAGGTGCCGCATCGCGTGCCGGGCCGGCGCGCGCATAGGCAAGACCAAGGACATAACGGGCGAAGGTGAGGGCGCCTACGAATGCTAACCAGGCGATAAGCGCCGGATGCGGACTCTGCTCCCAAAGTACAAAGGCGGTAATGGCTGAATTGACGGCGATGGCGACCAGGGCGCTGGGCAATTGGTCATATAAGAGCTTGATCTGGTCGGCTCGGACCTCTCCCGCATGGTTGGTCCTTCGCGACTGACCTTGGGCGCCTTCTGCTTCTGCGACGGCAGGTTGCCGGCTTTGACTTGTATGAGACACGGCTCAACCCTGAGCTAGGATGTCCATCGCTTCCCCCCCCCTCCAGCCATCTGCCGCCTGTTTTCAGGATCTCTCATTGTTATGGGACAGAATTTAGCGCACGGCGCTAGGCCAGTATCCGGCCGCGGCAGCCGCGTTGTCATCTTCAACGCAAACACGGCATCGGAAGCACACGGTAGCATGAATAATGGCCGAGTTAGCGCGCCCCCCCTTGTATTCCCGGCTCGCACTGGGATGTGCGCAGCGCTGGCAGGGCTTCGACTACAACTGCGCCGTAATGAGCGCGGATCAGGTGCTGAGACACAGCCCGTGCAGGCTCCACCGCCGCACTGGTCCCGATACGCAAACTGCCGCTACCGGCGCTCGCTCGCAGCAAGCCTAGCTCCGTGAGCCGCGCTCGAAGCTGGCGCGCGACGGCGGGCCCGGTGTCGATGATGGCCACATCGGGGCCGACCGCGCGCTCGATCAATGGCCGCAGATGGGGATAGTGCGTACAGCCCAAAACGATCGTATCGCTGCCGTGGTGCAGCAGATAATTCACATGTGCTTCGACCCGCCGTATGGCCTGCGCCCCATCGAGCTCGCCGCGCTCGACTAGCCGCACCAGATCCGCTGCCGGGCGGGTCACGACGCGCACGTCGCCGGCAAAGCGCGCCAAGAGCCCTGCAAAGCGCGCGCTCGCCAGCGTGCCTTGCGTCGCGAGCACACCGACCACGTTGCAGCGGGTAGCCGCGGCGGCGAGCTTCACCGCGGGCTCCATGGCGATAACGGGCAAAGCAAACCGCGCGCGCAGCGTTTCGGCGGCGGCCGCGGTGGCGGTATTGCACGCCACGACCAGCGCCTTGGCTTGCTGTGCCTGAAGAAAGCCGGCCAAGGTCAGTGCGCGCTCGCGGATGAACGCGGGCGAACGCCCGCCGTAAGGCGCGTGCGCGCTATCGGCGACATAGAGCAGATTCTCCGCCGGCAGCAAAGAGCGAATGGCCTGGACAACCGACAATCCGCCAAGCCCGGAGTCGAAGATGCCGATCGGGTCAAACGCAGTGGCCACCGGCTGCCCCTTGCGCCGTTCTGGATGGCGGGCAATTCAGTGCCGATCGGCTAGTCTCTCGCGAAGCACATGCAATGAGAACCTGGCGCACCCATCGCTCCTCAGACGACCACCTCCCCTCCGTTGGCCTCAATCTTACCGGTAATCAGATCGCGCACACTGGAATTCAGGTCGCGCACGGGCAGAATGGTGAACGCATTATCACGCCGCGTGAACAGCAGCCAGGCATCATCAAGCTTGACCAGCGCGCTGAATTCCTGCCACGGTTGCTGATGTTTGCCAGTGGCTGTTATCACTTCGATGCCGTTGTCGTCGAAGCGATACTGTGCCTCTTCACCCTGCTCCGCCCGGTATTGGCGAAACCAGCGCCGAAACATCATCGAGTGCAGCAGTATAGGTACTACGGCCCCAACTACCAGCAGCCCGGCCAGCACCCAGGTAT
Source organism: Nitrococcus sp. (assembly GCA_030452265.1). Classification (GTDB taxonomy): domain Bacteria; phylum Pseudomonadota; class Gammaproteobacteria; order Nitrococcales; family Nitrococcaceae; genus Nitrococcus. Next base: position 22,239 of record JAKDMQ010000015.1, on the reverse strand, counting down.
ACCAGCTGTAGTTCTGCAACAGGAGCAGCGCTATGACGGCGTAACCGAAAACCAGCGCTATGGTGTAACGCTTGCGCCCCATATAGCGGTCGAGGATGACTCGCAATATGCGGCGCAGCATGGGGTCCTCCATCCGGATCGTTATCTCGTAAGGCATCGGAGGCTCGCCACCGGATTGGCTCTTAGGCAAAGACGCGGCTTGCTCAGGGATCGGGGAAGTATCGTCGACAACGCTTGACATGGCGAAATGGCTCGTCGTGAGGGTGAATAGAAAGACCCATTGTAATCATTATTGCCCTGGCATGTTGACATCCGCCCACGATGCGACGCCGTGGGTGGATGTCAACGGACCCTCACCGTTACACTCTGCCCTTGGCCGCGGTCCGACGCCAGCATGTCTCATCGCGCCGGACCCGCGAACGCCTCCAATCTATCTTAGACAAACGCAAGAGGACTGTTTCGCATGATCGAAGCAGAACAATTGTCGCTTAGCTACGGTGATGTCAAGGCGGTCTGCGATGTCTCCTTCCGCATAGAGCGCAGCGAGATCGTCGGATTACTCGGCCATAACGGCGCCGGCAAGACAACGATCATGAAGATGCTGACCGGCTACCTCGAGCCCAGCGCCGGCCACATCATGATCGATGGCTTCGAACTCACCACCCACCGCCAAGAAATCCAGCGCCGCATCGGCTATCTGCCGGAGAATTGCCCGCTCTACCCGGATATGACCGTCATCGATTATCTGGAATACCAAGCATCGCTGCAGGGCGTGCCGCCGGCCGAGCGTGCGGCGGCGATCCGTGAGGCCGTCGGCGCAACCGGTCTCGATGCTCGGGCTATGCACGGCGTGGCGACGCTCTCGCGCGGCTACCGGCAACGGGTCGGGGTGGCGCGAGCGATCTTACACAAGCCGCGCATTATCATACTTGACGAGCCTACCAATGGGCTCGATCCGAGCCAGATTCAACACATGCGTGCGCTGATCCACTCCCTCGCGCAGCATGCCACCGTGCTGATCTCGACGCACATCTTGCAGGAAGTCGAGGCCGTGTGCACTCGTGTGCTGATGCTTCGCCAGGGCCGCTTGGCGCTCGATGCCAAGCTCAGCGAGCTTGGTCAGGCACAAAGTCTCGTGGTCTCGGTCGGGGCCGCGCCCAAGCGCGCCCGGTCCTTGCTCGGTAGTGTCAGCGGCGTTGAGCATATCGAGGAGATTGGCGCCGATCAAGACCGCTACTCTTATCGCTTAGCGCTTGGTGCGAGCGATCCGGGGGGGATCGCCTGCGTGGTCGGACGCGAAATGTACGAAAACGGCATCGCGCTCTACCGACTGCAGCCCGAGGTCGCCGGACTCGAAACCGTGTTCCGCGAGATCAACGAGGCAGAGGAGGTTGCCCATGCCTGATGTACTGAGAGTCGCGCGCAAGGAGATGGCGGCCTTCTTCGGCTCACCGGTTGCCTATATCTTTCTCGCGGCCTTTCTCGCCGTGACGTTGTTTGTCTTTTTCTGGGTAGAGACCTTCTTTGCCCGCAATCTTGCCGACGTTCGGCCGTTGTTCAAGTGGATGCCCATCCTGCTCATCTTCCTGGTGGCGGCCGTAACGATGCGGATGTGGAGCGAGGAGCGCCGCTCCGGAACGCTCGAGCTGCTGATGACGCTACCCGTTTCGCCCCTGCGGCTGGTGCTTGGTAAGTTCCTCGCCTGCATCGGTTTGATCGCGGTCGCCTTGCTGCTGACCTTGCCGCTCACCATCACGGTCGCCATCTTGGGACCGCTGGACTGGGGCCCGGTGATCGGCGGCTACTTGGCTACCTTGCTCCTCGCGGCGGCCTATACCGCCATCGGACTCTATATCTCCTGCCGCACCGATAACCAGATCGTAAGCCTGATCGGCACTGTGCTGATCTGCACGCTGTTCTATCTCATCGGCTCCAATACCCTTACCGATCTGTTCGGGCAGCAGGTCTCGGGTATCATGGCACTGCTCGGCACGGGCTCACGCTTTGAATCAATCACCCGCGGCGTGCTCGATCTGCGCGATCTTTACTACTACGTGAGCCTCGCCGGCGTGTTCTTGACGCTCAACGTCTACGCGCTAGAGCGGCTGCGTTGGGCGGGTGCCGGCCCGGTCGGGCACGGTCACCGCCAGTGGCGGATCGCGGCGGTGCTGTTCATCGCCAATTTCGTTGTCGCCAATTTCTGGCTGCAGCCTATCGGCTGGGCGCGGGCGGATATCACCGAGGGCCAGGTCTATTCCATTTCCCCGGCGACCCGGCTCTATCTCTCGCACCTACAGGAGCCCTTGTTGATTCGCGGCTATTTCAGCGCCAAGACGCACCCGTTGCTGGCCCCTTTGGTTCCGCAGCTCAAGAACCTGTTGAAAGAGTACGCGGTGGTGGGCGGAGAGCGCGTTCGCGTATCCTTCGTCGATCCCCAGCAGAATCCTGAGCTCGAGCGCGAGGCGAACAAGAACTACGGTATTCGACCCGTGCCGTTTCGCATCGAAAGCAAATACCAGGCTTCCGTGGTCAACTCCTATTTTCACGTCCTAGTGAAGTATGGTGATCAGTATGGGACATTGAATTTCCGCGACTTGACCGAGATCAAGAGCGGGCCGGACCGCGAGCTACGGGTCGAGCTGCACAATCCCGAGTACCAGATTACCCGCACCATAAAGAAGGTGCTCTACGCCTATCGAGGCGGCGGCAATGTGTTCAGCCATATCACCGAGCCAGTCACCTTCCAAGGCTTCATATCGAGCGACTCGCTTCTGCCTGCCGATCTGGTGAAGCTGCGCGAAGATCTCGCCGCCATTCTAGATGAGCTTGCGACGCAGGCGAACGGAAAGCTGAAGGTCCAGATTCGCAACCCGCGGGCCGATGGCGCTGCGCTCGCCCGCAAGATCCAGAAGAAGTACGGTTTTCAGCCCATGGTCACGAGCTTGCTCGACCCAACCCAGTTTTACTTCTATATGCTGCTGCGCAGGGGCGATCAAAGCGTGCCGGTGCCGTTGCCGCAGAGCCTCGACAAGGCGGACCTCAAGCGCAACATCGAGGCCGCCTTGAAGCGCTTCGCGACGGGTTTATTGAAGACCATCGCGCTTTATACCCCTTCTCCAGAATCCGGCTACTACGCTCAGGGAATAGCGCAGTTCCAGGCCTTGGAAACGACGCTGCGGGAGAACGCCGCGGTACGCAAAACCGACTTGAGCTCGGGCCGCGTGCCCACGGGAACCGATCTACTGCTGGTCGTCTCGCCCTGGGAGCTCGATGAGAAGCAGCTCTTCGCCATCGATCAGTTCCTCATGCGCGGCGGCACGGTAGCGATCGCGGCCTCACCATTCGACGTGAACCTCGGTGGCGGCGGTCTTACGGCGAAGAAGCGCGCGACCGGGCTGGAGAAGTGGCTTGCGGCCAAGGGCATCGATATCGCCGATACCATGGTGCTCGATCCGCGGAACATTGCGCTGCCGATACCGGTTGAACGCACGGTGGGTGGTATACGGGTGCGGGAAATCCGCAGTCTCGACTATCCGTACTTGATCGATATTCGCCAGCACGGCATGCTCGCCGAAAGCCCGATCACGGCGGGCCTGGAGCGGGTGGCCATGACTTGGGCCTCACCGCTGCAGATCGCGGCGCAGGCCAACAAAGACCGCAAGGTGAGCCGAGTGCTGCAAAGCTCACCTCGGGCATGGACCTCGGACTCGCAGACTATCGAGCCGAATTTCAGGCGTTATCCGCGCACGGGGTTCGCCATCCCCGAGGATCGGGGTCGCAAGCTGCTGGCGGCCGTCGTGCAGGGACGATTCCAGTCTTACTTCAAGGACAAGCCCTCGCCGCTGCTCGAGCGCAAAAGCACGGGCGAGGACAAGAAGAAGGAAGAAAAGGCGAGTGCCGCGGACGAGGACGCCCCGACGACGATCGGTGCCGTAATCGAGCGTTCACCAGCCTCCGCGCGTCTCATCCTGTTCGGATCCAACAGCTTTCTCTCCGATACCGCGCTGGATTTGATCGCCAATGCCACCCGCACGCAGTACATGAGCTCGGTGCAGCTCGTGCAGAATGCCATTGAGTGGTCGCTGGAGGGTCCGGGCTTGCTCGCGATCCGCGGGCGTAGCCACTACTCGCGCTTGCTCGAGCCTCTGTCGCAGGATGCACAGCGTTTTTGGGAATACCTCAATTATGCCGCGGCGCTCTGCGGATTGGCGATCGTCTTCGGAGTGCAGCGCCTCGCGTGGCGGCGCCGCGAGCGTTACTACCTGGACGTGCTGAAGCAGGGAGGACATGCAGCATGAAGCGGATGAACACTATTCTGGCGGCCGTACTTGCGGCACAGTTGCTGCTGGCGGGCGCGCTGCTCTGGAATAGCCAGCGCTACGCGCTCGCCGAGCCGGGCCAGCCCCTGCTGGTGTTCGAGCCCGAGAAGGTGGACCGCATCGTGATCGACACCCCGGAGGAGGGCTCGATTACGCTACAAAAGGACGCGCAGGGCTGGCACCTACCCTCCCGGGATGGCTTTGCGGCAGCCGAGTCCAAAGTGGATGGCTTTCTCGCTGCGCTGCGTGATCTCAATCCGCGCCTGCCGGTGGCGATTACCGAGAACGCCATGCAGCGTTTCCAAGTCGGGGCGGAGCATTTCGAGCGCCGCATTACCCTGAAACACGGCGAGGACACACTGACTACGCTCTATCTTGGCGAGTCGGCGGGACCAAGCCGGGTTTACGCCAGACCCGAGAACGACGAGGCGATCTATGAAATCCCTTTTGGCCTCTGGCAGGCGAGCACCGAGCCGACGCATTGGATGGCGCGCAATCTCCTGCACCAGCCGCCGCGGGACATCGTGCGCATCGATCTGCCCTCGTTCACCTTGCAGCGCAAAGACGACAAATGGCGGCTCGTTGGGCTGAACGCGGGTGCCGCCACGAATGAGGACGAGGCCGCGCGCATCGTCCAACGGCTCGCCAACCTCACCTTCGAGGACGTAAAGGGCAAGGTGGAGGAATCCGCCAGTGCACCAGCGCCCGAGCTGAGCTATACCTTGACCTTCAAGAATGGGGATAGCGTGAAATACCGCTTTAGCAAGGCGGGTCAGGGCGATGCGTATCTCCTTACGACCTCCACCAATGACTATATATTCAAGGTGAGCAAGGAGACGGTGGATGCAATTCATGACTTCAAACGCGACGCCCTGGTCAAAAAAGCCAGCGACGAGAAAGGCGATAAGTCGGCTCCGACGGGCAGCGCTAACCGTAGCGGCGCCGATAAGGCCAAGAGCCATTCCTGATGTGAAGGCGGCAGCATTTACTGCCGCCTATCTCTCAGGGCCCCTGGATGATCGCCAAGGCTATGGGATCCCAATCCCCGCCTAACCGGGGCAGAGATACGGTGCAATGCTGCATCGCCGGCGGCGGTCCGGCCGCAATGATGCTCGGCTACCTGCTCGCGCGCGCGGGTGTCGAGATCCTGGTGCTGGAAAAGCATGCCGACTTCCTGCGCGACTTTCGCGGCGATACCATTCATCCCTCTACCCTCGAGCTGCTGCACGAGTTGGGCCTACTGGAAGAGTTCTTGAAGTTGCCGCACCAGGAGGCGCGCACGATCGGCGCTCGGATCGGAGGCGTGGAGTATCCGGTCGCCGACTTCAGGCATCTGCCGACAGAATGCAAATTCATCGCCTTCATGCCGCAGTGGGATTTCCTGGACTTTCTCGCGCGCCAAGCCGCGGGCTATCCGGGGTTTGAGCTGCGCACGAATACAGAGGTCATCGATCTGATCGAGGATGCCGGGCGCGTGGTTGGCGTGCGTGCGCGCAGCCCTGATGGCCCATTAGAGATTCGTGCGGATTTAGTCGTCGCCGCCGATGGGCGCGACTCGATCCTGCGCGCGCAGGCTGGCCTGCGGGTACAGGATCTGGGCGCGCCCATGGACGTATTGTGGTTCCAGCTTCCCGTTCAGGCCGGGGATCCGGAGCAGCCCGTAGCCTGCTTCGGGGTGAGCCAGATCTTCATCATGATCTATCGCGGCGCGCACTGGCAATGTGGTTTTGTGATTCCCAAAGGCTCCGGCGATCGCATCCGCGCGCTGGGGCTGGACGCCTTTCGCGGCGCGATCGGCAAGCTCGCACCGTTTGTCGGCGACCGCGTCGCAGTTCTTCAGCGTTGGGAGGACATCAAGCTGCTCTCGGTGCGCGTCGATCGCCTGCGCCGCTGGCACCGTCCTGGCCTGCTCTGCATCGGCGATGCCGCGCATGCCATGTCGCCCGTCGGCGGCGTGGGCATCAATCTCGCCATCCAGGACGCGGTGGCCGCGGCCAACCGCCTCTCCATGCCATTGCGCGACGGGCGGCTCAGCGCCGATCATCTCCGCCAGGTGCAGCGCCGCCGCGAGCTGCCCGCGAGGATCACGCAACGATTTCAGATCCTGGCCCAGAACCGGATTATCTCCAATGTGCTCTCCCGCGCTCCGGACGGCACGAATGCGATCAAGCCGCCGCTCGTCCTGCGCTTGCTGGCCCGCTTCCCCGCACTGCGCCGCATCCCGGCCCGCCTGATCGGGATCGGCATCCGACCCGAGCACATTGGAAGCGAATAACAGAATTGACCGGTAATTCAGAACATGCCCGCAACCTTGTGTGACTTGTAACTGACCATGGGTGGCCTGACCCGGAGCTTATCTGCCTCGGTCATCCCTGGCCCGCTGACAGCGATGGCCTGGATCGACGAAAGCCGCCTCGCAATCGGCACCGCCGACGGTCAGATCATTGTTCGCGATTCCGACTCGGGCGATGTGCTGAGGAGCTCGCTGGCGCACGAAACCGGCGCTGTGAACAGCCTCTCGCTCAGCACGGACCGCCGCCGGCTGGCGAGCGGCGGTGAGGACGGGACTATCCGGCTGTGGAATCCGGAGAGCGGCCAGCAGCTGGGGGAACCACTCACCGGCCACGGCGACTGGGTGCAGTCGGTGGCATTCTCGCCCGACGGTCACCGACTGGCGAGCGGCGGAGCCGAGACCGTCCTGCTTTGGGACGCGGCGACTGGCAAAAGGGTGATGGAGCCACTCACCGGCCACGGCGGCTGGGTGGCATCGGTGGCATTCTCGCCAGACGGCCGCCGGCTGGCGAGCGGCGGAGGCAGCACCATCCGTCTGTGGGACCCGGAGAGCGGCCAGCAGCTGGGCAAGTACGCCCGACACGGCGGCCCGGTGGCCTCGGTGGCATTCTCGCCAGACGGCCGCCGGCTGGCGAGCGGCGGCGACTTTACATTCATCTATCTGTGGAACTCGGCGAGCGGGGAGGAGTTGGGGGAGGCGATCCAGCTCATGGGCCAACGCGACCCTGTGTTTTCGGTGGCGTTTTCGCCCGATGGCCGCCGGCTGGCGAGCGCCGACCACGCCGGGAGCATCCGGCTGTGGGACCCGGAGAGCGGCGAGCCGCTGAGTGAACCGCTCACCGACCACCGCGACCGGGTGCAAGAGGTGGCGTTCTCGCCCGACGCCCACTGGCTGGCGAGCGCCGACGAGGACCGGACCAACCGGCGGCGGCAGCAGGCGAGCCGCGAACAAGTTGACGTTCTGCGGCGCACCGCAAAGGAGCAAGTGGAGTCCCCGCCGCTACGAGAACCCGCCGTCGCTCAGGCGGTTCACCAACTCACCGACCAGCCGGTGGACAAGGCGGATGCAGACCTCCTGCGCCGATCCTCACTTGCCGGTGGGCTCGCCGCGCAGCTGATCGAGGTCCATCGATCGCAGCCCGCGGAGTCGTTTGCCGTCCAGGTCACGGGGCGCTGGGGCACGGGCAAGACCAGCCTGGTGCATCTTACCCTCAACGCTTTGCGGGACGAGCTAGTTCAACATCCCGAACTGGGCAGCTGGATGATTCCGCCGCCCGACGACTACTTCGATGCCTGGCGGGAGTCGCAGGTCGGGCCGGCCTGGTGGTCTTTACTGAATTGGATACGGCGGGCAATTGCCCCCGCCGCTCATACCGAATGGCGGAGGTGGGCCCGGTTTAGGATCTACGAGTGGTCCCGCCGTTTTTGGTTGGCCGGGTTGGTGGTTCCTACGCTGGTGGTGGTCGGGATTCTCGCGCTAATGGTGGGCTCCGCCGTGTGGGGGGGACCTGACGGCAAGTCCCTGGCCAACTGGGCCAAGGTAGCTGGCTTCTTCGTCACGGCAGGCACTCTGATCTTCGCCCTGAGCCGCTGGTTTACCTGGCGAACGCCCAGTGGCGCGCGCTTATTCCAGAAAGTTAACGACAACCCCATGGGCGATCTGATCACCCATGTTGAGTGGCTGAGGTCGAAGTCACCCGGGCCGCTGCTGCTGGTAATCGACGATCTCGACCGCTGCCGAGCTTCATACGTCGTTGAGCTGCTGGAGGCGGTTCAGACCCTGTTGCGTTCCAGGGCTCCTCCAACCGGGGCCAAGCCGAACGCGAACCGTCGGACGGGGCAGGCCCATCCGCTGGTGATCGTCGTCGCGGCCGACGAACGCTGGTTGCGCACGGCCTTTGAGACCGCCTATGCCGACTACGCCGCCGCCATGCAGGAGCCCGGCCAGCCCTTGGGCACCCTCTTCCTCGCCAAGCTGTTCCAGCTCCAACTGCGCATCCCGGACCTATCGCCGGCTTCCGCAGTGGCGTTCGGGCGGGCGAGGCTCGGGCTAAGCCCCGAGCCGGAGGCGAGCGAACTAGCCGACTCCGATGTGCAGCCATCCACCCAGGCGCCCCCTTTGCTGGACGAGAAGGAGGCATTGCAGAAGGCGGACGAGGCAAAGGCCTTTGAAGAGAGCGTGGGGGTTTTCAGCCGAGTGGCGGACCCGGATGCCGCCCTGAGGCTGGGCGTGGCGGTCGGACGGCGTTGGGCCAATCCCAAACTGAACAAAGGCTTGCGACATGAGCTGGAGGAATACCTGAGGCTGGTTGACCCCTCGCCCCGGGCGGTATTGCGCTTCATCAACGCCTACGCCCTGGCACGGATATCGCTTGCCCCCCTCAAACCGCCCCCTGCCACCGATGCCCTTGCGCGCTGGACCGCGGTCGAACTGCGCTGGCCATTGGTGGCGGAGCGCATCCGCAAAGACCCGGCGCAGTTGGAACGCTGGTTCCAGCCGGAGACGAAACTCGACCCTGATGAGCCACTGGCCGCGGTGCTCGGCAGCGAACCCTTCCGCACCGCGGTATTCGACAGCACGGACTCACTCGTTCTGACGAAAAAGACCCTGCTCAGACTGGGCGTCGTCTACACCTGACGAAACGCCGAAGCCCCCGAGGCTGAGCTACCTCAAGTATTGGTGCAATTGGTAATGTGTCACCGGAATTGGCATTCGCGGAATTCGAATCTACTGCGCACCAGAGTACTCGGATAGACCGCCTGATCCACCGCATCGAGCGTATTGAGCGTCGCCTAGGGTTAACGGAGGAGTAGGAATTACCGAATTACGGTGACGCGTTACTATTTACACGAGTAGAGGCGCCGTGCACTGTCCGCGCATGGTCCGTTTGCCCCGACACGGTTCCCAGTATTGCCCGGCACTGTGTCTCCAACGGCGTCGAGGGCTGGTCTTCGCCTGATGCCCAACGGCGAGGACGGTTTGGCCCGATGCATTGGGGAAACGCATCGGCGCTACAGCGATTACATCAATGCGCGACTTGGGGTGATCGGCCAGTTGTTTCAAGACGGTTTCGCTTCGGTGGCAGGGCAATCGCATATGAACCCGCGCCGGATTCCATAAAGCCACTGACACTCTGGGAGCGCGGGCGTCCCCGCCCGCATAGGACCCAACAGGGCCGTGCTGCCTTGCCCTGCGGGCAGGATGCCCGCGCTCCCATCACGACAACCGGGCGGCGAATGCATGAATGGTGCTTATTGCGTTCGATCCGGTAGTCCGTTACATCGAAGTTGTTACGCACCAACCCTTATCCTGCCTTACGCAGCTCTTCACGGATGATCTTCCTAAGGCGCCGCTCAAGTTCCTCGTGGCCATCGTTGATTTGCGCGCGCAGCGCCTCGTTGATCAACGTTTGGTAGTTCCCGCCGCCCGCGTCGTGAACAAGACGCTTAAAGTGTTCAATGATATCCGCATCCAGCCGGATAGTGATCCGGACCTTATTCGGGTCAGACGCGATCACCGGCCCTCGCTTCGCATTCTGGAACTCGTCAGTCATGACCTACACCCTCTCTGAGTACCGGATCCGTTCCACACGGTTCGCCTTCCTTGCACTGATGAGCCTTATTTCGTCTTGCTCGCGATATGCGTGGACGACAAGAAGGACGTTGAGATATGGATCCATACATAATGTCTTGAATCGTTGCTCGGCGTGATCCTCATCTTTGGCAGTCAGTGCGTAAACATCCTCCAGCGCCACCGCTGCGTCTGCGAAGTCAACCCCATGCTTGCGCAGATTTTCACGAGCCTTGGCCGAGTCCCAGCTAACACGCATGGGCCGAGTGTATGCACGAACCGTGTACGATGCAACTGTAGGGTAGAGAATGGCGTGGCTAGCCCGCAATGTTTCGCAGTTGAGCGACACCCGCACCGGGAGGGAACGCGACAATACGGTGACGCGTTACCATTTTCACGAATAGATGAGCCGTGTCGTATTCGCCCATGGCCCGTCTGCCCCGATACCGCTCCGCTATTGCCCACCACTGCGTTTCCGACTGCGTCGAGGTCTGGTCTTATTGCCTGACGAGGCGCATTTGCTAGGGGCGTTTGGTTACGTGGCCATGAATTCGGTCAAGGCCAGGCTGGCGATTGGCGAAAGTGCAGCCGTTGCTCGATCGTGTGGACGCTGTACAGCAATTTTATCCAGCGCTGGCAATGCGGCGTTGGAGCAGCCCTTGGCCAAGGGCCAGAGCGTGGGGCAGCCGTTGATAAGCGATGAACTACTGGCGTGGTTTGAAAAGCAACTGCCGTGATGTTTGCGCTCCCCTCAGCGCGGATGTCCAAGGAAAATCTCCAGGGATGACCAGCAAGCAAGTATTTGTGTAATTGGTAATGCGTCACCGTAATCAGGGTATACTTTTGAGTTCAGATGACGCGAATCCTCAAGCGTAAGGACTTTGCGCGGTGGCAAGCGGCTGAGAAGTTGCCCGATGCGGCTTTGTGCCAGGTGGTCAAGGAAATGGAAAGCGGTGTGATTGACGCGGACTTGGGCACGTTCCGCTACAAAAAGCGGGCGACGCGCCCTGGTGGAGGCAAGAGTGGAGGCTACCGCACGCTACTCTCGGCCCGGTATTGGTAGCCGCTACGTGTTCCTGCACGAGTTCCCGAAAAGCGACAAGGCGAACATCACGCGGGACGAGAAGAAGGCACTGCAATACGCAGGCAAGGTGTTCCTTGATCTGTCAGCGGAATCCTTATCGAAGGCGTTACAGACCGGCGTGTCATTGGAGGTGAATTGTGAGCAAGATTATTGAATCGCTTCGCGACGATCTGGCCGCACTCCATCGAAGCGGGCGCGATCAGCAAGGTGACCATGCGCGAGTTCGCTGCAATTTGCCCGCCGCCAGTGCGGGAGTTCAGTGCCGCCGATATCAAGCGCCTGCGCGAAGGGTTGAATTTCAGCCAGCCGGTGTTCGCGCACCACCTGCACACCACGGCCTCGACGGTGCGCAAGTGGGAACAAGGCGAAACTCGCCCGACTGGCCCAGCGCTCAAGCTCCTCAACGTCATCGCTAATAAGGGCTTACAGGCCATCATCTAATGCCTGACACTGCAGACAGGCATTGGCGACACACAACCCAAGATCAGGCTGATACTGTTCGTCCGCGACCTCCCTTAGATCCAGTTCGCCCGTGATCCTTGACCATAGCCTGGGTTCCTTGCTGCACGCCGGATGCATTCGACGCGGCGTAATAGTGAAGGTCAGCATCCCGCCAAGTACGGCCGGAACGTTAGGGCTTTTCCGCGCGTGAGTGGAACTATTCTGCGCGGTCCTGATGCTTCGCATCGTTCGGACGTAGCTCCGGGCAATGCAGGCCTTATCCGACGTCAACTATTTTGGCCAACCGAGCGCAGCAACAAGATAGCAAAGTTGCGCAGTCAGGCCATCATGAGCGAGGCTGGCCTGCTCCGGAACCCGGCTGGCAAGCCCGTAGGCGTTTGAGAAGGCGAGCCTGCCGCTGGCCTTGCGCGAATCGAGAGCCAATTACAGCGGCAGGTGACGCGCAGGGCCAGGGGGTGAGCGTACGTCGTAGAGCTATCCTTATCACACCAATCGCGTCTGCCCCGATTGATCTTTTTCTGCCGCGGACGGATTCGTAAAACGGTCGTTCAAGTTCTGGACATATTCCACGCGGTTCTCGATGATCTCTTTCATCAACCTGCGCGCCTGCGCTCCCCAGCCGGCTGGCTGCCGCCAAAGCAGGCTGCGAGTCCAGCGGGTGTTGCGCAAAAACGCGCCCAGCATGTCGTTCTTGTCCTCGGCAGGTGCTTGTCGGCGTATCGAGCCGGCCATCTGCCGCGCGGCCAACCGCCGGAAGGAAAAATGGATAGCCAAGGCGAGCGCGAGTAACACTATACCGGAGACAATCCTCATTACGCCGCTGCTGCCAATCGCCGATAACAAGCCGGTAGCGGCGGCATTAAACATTACGTAGAAAGCCAACGCCAGCAGGATAGCCAGGCCGAGCGTGAGGCCATCGTATATCCATACGCGCTGTCGCCAGCGATTGAGATACACGGCGAGTTGCGGAACCCAGGTCTGCTCCAACTCCTTCGCCGTGTGCGCCAGGACATCCGCCACCCGATAGGCGCGGCCGATCTCGACTTCCTGAATGCGCTTGTGGATTTCCGCGAGGTCTTCATCCTTTTTTGCCTTGAGGCGCACCCGCCGCGCGTCATCCTGAATCGGCCCCGCCATGTCTTCGTTGTAGATGCGAAAAAAGCGCCCGGTCGTCAGACCATAAGAGGCCAACGCGCGCTGCCAGGCAGCCACAACATCTTCGAGGTTGTCCTCCGCTGCCGCCGCATCGATCTGATTGAGGACATACATGAATTTGCCGGCATCCGGTCGCTTGATGATGCGCCCCACCAGATGTTCGAGGGTATCACGCATGGCGCCCGGCTCCGGATGGCGGGCATCGAACATCACCAGCACCAAGTCCGACAAGTCGATGATCCGATCGGTGATCTTGAGGGTCGCGTCGCGTTGCTGGTCGGCATCGAAGCCCGGTGAATCGACAAATATCTTGCGCTTGAGCTTCTCGCTAGGAACGGTCTTTAATTGCAGATAATTATCGATACGCGCGCCCTCCCCGCCCGATACCGCGTCGATCACCGCGCCAATCCGGTAGAAGGGAAACCGCGGGTCGGCATCCAGCGCCGAGCCAGGCAACGTCCGCATATTCCCTTCCGCGCCGTAGCAGATCACGGTGAAACGGTCATCGACCGCTTGATTCCCGGTGAGCTGCAGCTTGTACTGCAAGTATTCGTTTAGAAAGGTCGACTTGCCGGAGGAAAACGTACCCAAAACAGAGACGACTGGCCACCATGAGACTGTCGAAGTGTACGACTCATCCGCCGCCAACAACCCCATGCGCTGCCCCACGCGGTCCAGTTGGCGGAAATTGCTCAGTACCTGCAGCAGCAGTGAGCCTTCCTGCTCCAGATGTTCTTCGAGACGGCGGGGGCGTTGGGGCGCAATCGGCTCGACAGCTTGTCCGGTAAATGCCAGGTTCTGAATAGTCACAATGCCCCCCAGAGTTGTTAACTAAGACAGCCCGGCCCGCAAGATGCGTGTGCACCCTGGGAGTGGGCGCGCCACATTGCCCATTCGCGTGCATGCCAATGGTACGATCAAGCCGAAGACGCGGAGTCAGTTCTGGCCCGATATCACTGCCTGTGATACCCGGTACCAAACAATGACGATTATGCATGTGAAGGTCAAGCGACTGCTCCTGTTAAGGGTTGTTCGCCGCCTGCCCGCCAGCGCTTGTGGAGCTCCGACAGACACGTCTTTCAGTGCAGGCAGCGAACAACCCTTAACATTGCCGGACATTCCCGCTGACCGCGGATTGGCCCGCTGGGGTGCGCGAGGCTGCGCGCCACGATAGACTATATGCAAGGCACTGTTTGCGAGGTGGTGATGGCGACGGATAACTTGGTATCGGAACACCTGCGCGCGATTCGTACGGACGTGGCTGGCGTCAAGGCAACGCTCGACGAGCATGGCCCGCGGCTGAGCCGGATAGAGCAGGGCATCGCCGGTCTAAGGCGTGAGCAGGCTTATGACGCCGAATCTACTGCGCACCAGAGTACTCGGATAGATCGCCTGCACCAACGCATCGAGCGTATTGAGCGTCGCCTAGGGCTAACGGAGGAGTAGCAATCACCAAACCCGGACGATTCGGCGGTCCGTTACATCGAAGTTGTTACGCCCCAAACTTCAACCTGCCTTCCGCCGCTCTTCACGGATAATCTTCCTGAGGCGCTGCTCAAGCTCCTCATAGCCATCGTTGATGTGCTCGCGCAGCGCTGCCCCCCGTTCCACACGGTTCGCCTTTCTTGCACCGATCAGCCTGATTTGGTCTTGCTCGCGAGATGCGTGGATGCCCTCACCACGTCGAAATCGACGGCCGCCGGACGACTAAGGATGTAAACTTAACTTGGAGGCCCTCATGAAGTACCTGTGCCTAGTCTACAGCGAGGAAGCGAAGCTGGAAGGTTTCCCCGATGACGAGTGCGTCGCCTATGACGAGGCGATCCGCAAGAGCGGCCATTGCCTTGCCTCGGAGGCGCTCCAATCGGTGCATACCGCAACCACCGTGCGCGTGCGCGAGGGCAAGGTCGCCATCACCGACGGGCCCTTCGCGGAGACCAAGGAGCAGTTGGCCGGGTTCTATCTGATTGAGGCCCCAAACCTCGATGAGGCATTGGAGATCGCCACCCGGATCCCGCCGGCAAGTGTTGGCAGCATCGAGGTCCGGCCGATCCGCGAGCTCCCCGGCCGTTGCCTCTGAGGCGCGCATGCCGCGATGTCGATCGGACCGCTCGTTAAACGACTAACCGATACCCGGTTTACCGGCCGGCGCCCCGGAGGATCGTATGAAATACCTATGCCTCGCCTATGAGCAAGAAGAGACACTCAACGCCTTGAGCCCAAGCGAGTGGGAAAGCCTCAGGGCGGAGACGCTCTCCTATGTCGAGACGCTGCGGGAGAGCGGCCACCTGGTCGTCACCGAAGCCCTCCAGAGTGCCCGCACGGCATCCACGCTCCGGGTCCGTAACGGCAAGCTCAGCGTCACCGATGGCCCGTTTGCCGAGACCAATGAGCAGCTCGGAGGCTTCTTCCTGATCGAGGCGCGGGACTTCAACCAGGCCATTCGGGTGGCATCGAAGTGGCCGTCGGCGCGCCTTGGAACCATCGAGGTAAGACCGATCGAACCGGCGCTGAGGCTAGAGCGCCGCTACGGCTAGGACAATCCCGCATGCCCCAGGGGCATGAATTTAAAGACAACCGCCAGGAGAGAGACGATGGGCAAATATGTCGATGGCTTTGTAGTACCGGTGCCAAAACACAACGTGGAGGCGTACCGCCGCATGGCGCAGGACATGGGCAAGGTCTGGAAGGACTGCGGTGCGATTGATTTTGTCGTGTGCATCGCCGATGACGTCAAGCCCGGCAAAACCACCTCGTTCCCGCAAAGCGTCCAGCTCGAGCCGGATGAGGTGGTGGCGTTCGCATGGATCGTCTACGACTCGCGCGAGCAGCGCGATCGCATCAACGAACAGGTGAGGAAGGATCCGCGCATTAGCGAGAGCATGCACGCGGCAGCGATGCCGTTCGACGGCAAGCGTATGTTCTGGGGCGGCTTCGAGGTTCTGGTCGACCTATAGGACCGTGCGGGTGGATCAGACAAGCTTTGATGAGCGAACAAGGCGTCGAGCGAGTACGCGCCATCGTCGATGCGACCTATCGCGCCGAGTCTCGGCGCGTGCTTGCCACCCTGATTCGCCTCCTCGGCGACTTCGATCTCGCCGAGGAGGCGCTGCATGAGGCCTTCGCCGCGGCCGTGGAGCAATGGCCGCGGCAAGGCGTGCCGGAGAGCCCGCGGGCCTGGCTGGTCTCCGCAGGGCGATTCAAGGCCATCGACGCTATGCGCCGGCGTGCCCGTTTCGACGCCTCCCTGAGCGAAATCGCCTATCAGCTCGAAATCACGTCCGAAGACAGCGCCGAGCCCGACGACAAGGCCGTTGAGGACGACCATCTGCGGCTGATCTTCACCTGCTGCCACCCCGCCCTGTCGCCCGAGGCCCAGGCCGCATTGACCCTGCGCGAGGTCTGCGGGCTCACCACCGAGGCGATCGCGCGCGCCTTCCTCGCCTCGCCCTCGACACTGGCGCAACGCATCGTCCGCGCGAAGGCGAAGATCCGCGATGCCGGGATACCCTACGAAGTGCCGGTCGCGGCGGATCTGCCGCAGCGGCTTGAGAGCGTGCTGCGCGTGATCTACCTGGTGTTCAATGAGGGTTATTCGCCCTCCTCGGGGCAGGCGGTGACGCGGCACGATCTGTCGGCGGAGGCAATACGCCTGGGCAAGCTGCTGGTCAAGCTGCTGCCCGAGCCCGAGGCCATTGGGCTCTTGGCACTGATGCTGTTGAACGAGTCGCGCCGCCCCGCGAGAACATCCGCGAGTGGCGATCTGGTGCTGCTCGACGAGCAGGACCGCTCGTTGTGGAACCGCGAGCACATAGCCGAGGGTATCTCGCTGGTAGAGCGGGCGCTCGCATCGCGGCGCTTCGGGCCGTACACCCTCCAGGCGGCAATCTCGGCCGTGCACGCCGAGGCGGCCAATGCCGCGGCTACCGATTGGCCGCAGATAGCATGCCTCTACGACGTGCTGGCGCGGGTGCTGCCCTCCCCGGTGGTCGAGCTGAACCGCGCCGTGGCCATAGCCATGCGCGATGGCCCCGAGGCCGGGCTTGCGCTCATCGACGCCATCCTCGCGCGCGGCGAGTTGACGGACTACAGCTTCGCGCATGCCGCCCGGGCGGATCTCTGCCGGCGGCTCGGCCGCAACGCGGACGCACGGGCGGCCTACCAGCAGGCCCTCAGCCTCACGCGCCAGGAGCCGGAGCGGCGGTTTCTCGAGCGACGGCTGGCGGAGCTGCCCCGTTAGTGGGCACCAGCGACAGCACCCGAATCCGCTACCCGGATGAATACGACGAGTGACCGGAGAACCCGCTCCAATCGCCCCTCAGCGTGGCAGGTCGAAAGAGATTCGAGGTGCAGGAAATCCTGCGCGAGCCCTATACCGGTCGGCAATTCCCCGGCTACGAGGACATCGATCTCTCATTCGAAGAGCAGGAAACGCTGGTCCGGAATGATCGCCCCGACTGGAAGGCGGCGCTGGAGAACACCAAAGGGGTTTACCTGATCAGCGACACCGGCACAGGCAAGCGCTATGTCGGCTCGGCCTACGGCGATCAGGGTATATGGTCCCGCTGGTGCGCCTACGTCGCGAGCGGTCACGGCGGCAATGTCGAGCTGCGAGCGCTCGTCAGCGATCCGACCCTCAACTACTGCCGCGCAAATTTCCGGTTCGCGCTGCTGGAGCATAGACCCAGCCGGACGCCGGATGAAATCATCATCGCCCGCGAATCATTCTGGGAGTGCATCCCCCTGACGCACGGTGCTCAGGGACTCAACCGGAATTAAGGGCGCTCGCGAAGCGGACCACCACAAGTGAATCCTGCTGCGCGGTTAAGTTTATTATGCCGGGCGCGTCCGTCGCGTCTGCTGTGGGACGAAGCGAGTTAGGACCGGCTCTTTACGAACCGGCGTAAATGGTCGTTGCCGACGATGCGCACGATAGCCCACGGCTGCGTGCCCATGGCCTGGAAATCGACGATAAGCTGGCGCTTCAGCATGTAGTGGACCACCGAATTGAGCCGCCGCGGCTCCCAGCCGTAGCTTTCGGCTATTTGCTTGCAATCGGCAGGGAAGTCAGGATCGTTCAGAATGTCCGCGCCGAGCTTCAGGGCATCGTCGGCGGGATTCCATGGCTTCCAGTGCCGATCGAACTCCGCGAAAAGCGTGCCTTGTACCAGCACATGGTCCAGCGACACTTTCACGAGCCCGGAAAGCTCGTAAAGCGCATCGTTAGTGTCATCGACGCTGAGCCCGATCTTCTGCGCCAGCACTTCAACATCGATCTGCGGATCGGCGAAGGTTCCGTGTTCGGAATTTTCGACAAAATAGCGTGCGATCGCAGAATCGTCCTCAAAGAACTCCGCCATGGTGCGCGGACAATTTCCGCAACGATGGTACGCAGCGCGTCGCGGTGTTTTAGCCTGAACGGATCGGGCTCGCCGAGCGACTGATGAACCGCGACATAGCGGGCGGCGGAGCGCTCATAAGCCCAAATGAACACATCTTTGAGAAGATCGACGCGGTTCAGTTCGTAGACGCCGAGGACGGCTTGCGTATAGATGCCACGCGGCACATCGGTGAAGGATAGCGTGCAGATTGAGGATGGTGTACCGGTTGAAGCCGATCTCTTCGGCGGTGCCGACCAGAAACTCGATCGCGTCCTTGTGGTTGAGGATCATCTGCGCTTCGAGGCGGTCGCGGCCTTCGGCCTCTTCGCCGAACTCGATCAGGCGTCGCGTGTCGAGCAGGGAATAGGTGTTGCCCTCGAGCCGGCTTGAGTTCCAGGACAGATCGA
The DNA here is from genome assembly GCA_030452265.1 of Nitrococcus sp. Lineage (GTDB taxonomy): Bacteria > Pseudomonadota > Gammaproteobacteria > Nitrococcales > Nitrococcaceae > Nitrococcus. Next base: position 3,568 of record JAKDMQ010000015.1, on the reverse strand, counting down.
TCAGTAGCCGGCCCAGAATCTGCCTGGCATAGGTGCCCGCGGGCTGAGCCTCGAAGGCGGGTTTGCCGATTTTCGCGAGATGGGCGCGATCCTCTGCGCAGAGATAGAAGCTCTCGTTCGGGCGATAGCAATCGAGAAAGGCGCGGATGTAACCCGCCGGCCTGCGGACCGCAGGCGGCTTGCGCAAATAAGCGTGAATCTCCTCGCCGGCGGCCGATAGCGGCGTGACCGCCTCCTCCTCGCCTTCCGCCACCGGCGCTGGCGAAGCAGGCGCTTCCCGCGCGGCGGGAGGAAGACGGTATCGCGTCCAGCGCCGCTCGCCTTCCCTGACAAGCTGTCCCTCCTCCACAAGGCGCTGTAAGCGGTATTGCAGGGTCCGCACCGGCGTGCCGTCTGGGAGCGCGGCGGCGATGTCCTGCAAGCCGGCCCCGTCCGGGTAGCGGTGCACGATCTCCACGATCGCTGTCAGCTCTTCGGCGGGGATGGGCCTCGGCACCGGTGCTCCTTAATCTTGCGCATAAACTCTATACGCAACTAAACCAGATATATACGCAATAATCAAGGCTATACGCAACTACTCTTGCGCATAGGGCGGGCATAGTTGCAAGAAGCCGTCTATGCGCAAAGATGGCGGGGAGGCTGGTTATGCGTTCCACTCGACGTGCGAGCACCCTAATGCCCAGCGCCCGCCCGAAAGACTCGGCCTTGATGGCGCCGGGGACGCAGGCCCCGAAAACAAAAGGAAGAAACTGCGCGGCGCTTGCGCCGCGAGCGGCACAGCCGCCAATTCTGGTTCGAAGCGCGTGAACCACTCAAGGTGGATCGCCGCCGATGCCTTGTCTTGCGAGAAAATGCCCTCAGCCTCACCCGCCAGGAGCGGGAGCGGCGGTTTATCGAGCGACGGCTGGCGGAGCTGTCCCCTTAGTGAGTGCCAGCGAGCGATGAGTGGACCCGCTATCCTGGTGAACGCGACGAGTAAGAGGAGAAGCCCCTCCAAGCGCGCTTCAGCGCGGCTGGTCGAAAAAGCTCCTGTGGCGTGTCGATCTTATCGCGACACGAACGACTACATTACAGAGAACCTCGCACCCGTTCGAATTCTGCAGCGGCACGTCAGGGTTCTCGTGAACACCATCCAACCGGAGGAGATCACCATGCAGCTCAATCCCTATCTCAGTTTTGACGGCCAATGCCGGGAAGCGTTCGAGCTCTATCAGCAATTGCTGGGCGGCGACATCGCGCTGACCCAGACTTACGCTGAAACTCCGATGGGCGATCAGATACCCGCCGAAGCCCGGGACAGAATCGCCCACACGCGCCTGATTGCGGGCAACGTGGTACTGATGGGCTCCGATGCGTTTCCCGCCGCGGCCGAGGGCTGCGGGCGCTATGCAAAGCCCCAGGGGATGGAGGTGACACTCGGCCTCGACGATCTCAACGAGGCTCGGCGGCTGTTCGACGCCCTGGCCGAAGGCGGCAGCGTGCGCATGGCATTCGAAAAGACGTTCTTCGCCGAGGGTTTCGGGATGGTAACGGATCGCTTCGGCACACCCTGGATGGTGATTTGCGAGCGCCCCGCCTGAGGGCGCATAGGCGCATTCCGCAATTGAGGCGGCTCCTACAACCGGCCGCCTCACCCGAACATGCAATGATAAGGAGCTACGAGCCATGCGATTCATGCTGCTGATGATCCCAAAGGGCTACGAGAAGGCTGCGCCGGGCACCGTTCCGGACGCCGCCGCGGTGGCCGCGATGATGAAGTACAACGAAGAACTGCAGCACGCCGGCGTGCTGTTATCGCTCGACGGCCTGCACCCGCCCACCATGGGCGCGCGTGTATCATTCTCCGGCGGCAAACCCAAGGTGATCGATGGGCCGTTCATCGAGACCAAAGAGGTGCTCGGCGGCTTCTGGATGATCGAGGTGGCCTCAAAGGAGGAGGCGATCGCATGGGCATCGCGTTGTCCTGCCTCGAACAACGAGGTGATCGAGGTCCGCCAGGTGTGGGAAATGTCGGACTTCCCCGAGGACATCCAGAAGGCCACCGCCGATTTTAGCGAGATGCAGAGCCGCAGCGGCCAGGGCTAAGACACTCCATTCGTCGTCCGCTGCAGGGCGAGAATGCATACATCCGTGCTCTCAATTGAGCCGCCCGAGCTTCCCTCGGAGTCAAGCTCATGCTGCGCGCGCACAGGAAACCCCGCGCCAGGCCGATAGTCAGCACCGAAAGCTCGCAATGTCTACCACGATAGACATATGATGATACGAGCTGACAGTGTATGAGTATGTGGAGGACAGTCTCATGCCAGGTCGCTTGATTGTAGTGAAGGCGGTGCGTGATGCCGAAGCGGGGGTATGGCTCGTTGAGTCGTCGGACGTGCCTGGCCTGCACCTGGAGGGTGAGACACTGGAGGAGCTCTCTGACAAGCTACCAGGGGCCATCCTCGATCTGCTAGAGGCAGCGGGCGATCTTGGCGACGGGATCGACGTGCCAGTTGAGTTGATCGCCCATGCCAGCACCCGAGTTCGCGCTCCGGCGACGTAAACGACTATGGCAAGCAAATTCGCAGCATACTAGCGGACCATGCCTGCCGGCTTCTCCGGAAAGGCCGCGGCGATCATGAGGTATGGACCAGCCCGCACGCCACCAAGCCTTTTACGGTTCCTTTCAAAATTAAGTCCCGCCATGCAGCCAACGGTAACCTCGAGGATGCAGGGTTGCCAAAGGCGTTCTAACGCACAAATCCAGACGCGCGGCCGGCGGTGTCGCAACGCGAATGAATCCGGTAGCCTTGCCGCCGAATCCGACAGTGCCTTACCACGTAAAGTATCCGCCTTCGTAAACCCCGGTTCCGGCGCTGGAGGGCATAGCCCAAAGGGGACAAATTATCTTGACCATGGCCGGCAACGCCATTCAGCCGGAATGTGGAACGCTGTCAGGTGGTGCCCGGACCGGGGGTCGAACCCGGATGCCTTGCGGCGAGGGATTTTAAGTCCCTTGCGTCTACCGATTCCGCCATCCGGGCAGATTTACGGTTGAGTCAATCGAACTTACAGTTACTGCTAGGCGCATTCATTCTATGATAAACAGGCTGATTCATCAGCTCGCTGACACGTTCGAGAGGGTTTCACTTGCTTCGTCGTCTCGCACCTTTGCTCGTCGCCGCCGTGATGCTGCTTGCCAGCATCGCTGTTGCTGCCGGGGGTGGGGTCAACGGCCCTACTTCAACTTCAAGTGACGAGTTTGCCACAGCCACGTTTGCCGGCGGCTGTTTCTGGTGCATGGAGCCGCCCTTCGACAAACTCGATGGGGTAGAGTCCACTACATCCGGATATACCGGTGGACGTGTAAAGAACCCGACCTACGAACAGGTTTCCGCCGGCGATACGGACCACGCCGAGGCCATTCGCATCCTTTATGATCCTGCCAAGATCAGCTACCAACGATTGCTGGAAGTCTTTTGGCACAATATTGATCCCCTTGACTCCGGCGGCGCCTTCTGCGATCGCGGAAACCAATACCGCAGCGCGATTTTCTACCACACGGCGGAACAAAAGCGCTTGGCCGAGG
>JAKDMQ010000131.1 GCA_030452265.1 Nitrococcus sp. | reverse complement strand
AGCATTTGTCCAGCGGCTCCTGTCGGCTGGGGGTCAAAATTAGAATTGCTGTCAAATTGCTCTTCCACCTTGGCCTGGAAATCGGACTGCATCTCCCACACATCCACGAACTGGGCAAAAGCCCAGCGCCCATAGTTGCCGTGGTTGTTGACGCCGGGCACCCAGTAGGCCTCCATGGTGTTCTTCTTCTCTTTGGCATCCTCGCGCCCGTAGCCCTTGATCTCCACTACAAGTTGTAGCGGGTCCTCTTTGCCGTGGCCAGCAGTTAGGAGGCAAATACGGTGAAGACGGCATGGAAGGCAAGCGGCCGACTCGCGGTCGCGACAGTCGGCGTGGCAGTTGGAACGCTGTTGGCGGCAGTCCGCTTCCTGACCGGTGGTGTGCCAAAACAGCGCCAGCGGCGACCGCCAGTGCACGATTTCGTCCGCCGCCATCGTACGAACACTTTACAGCGGCACGCCCTTCGCGCCGAGTCGGAAAATCGTGTCTAACTGGAGCCAAACCACCCCAATACACCCCTAAAACTAGACACGAATGCGAATTAAGCGCTTGATTTATTGGCGGAGAGTGAGGGATTGACTCGCGCCATCCATAGCGCTCGCCCTGCGGGCGCCTTCGCTACGCTACGACGTCAAAACGACGTCCTGGCGTTTTGATCGAACCTTCGGTGTTTCTTTGTATTTCAATAGGATACGAAGTCACCGTGTCCAGATCGTGTCTAAGGTTCCCCGGTCTTTGGCGGCGGCCATCCATCATCACCGCCGTGCCTCCAGACTCAGCCCTCGCGGTACTTGCGTGGCTTCGACCCGCCCTCGAGGCGAAATCGACGACGGCTTGCGGACCTGGCGCTTCCTGGTGTATCCTTGGTGTATGTCACGCACAAATGTAGATATTGACGACAAAGCATGCGCGACCGTGATGCGCCGGTACCGGTTGGCCACAAAGCGCGACGCCATCAACTTTGCGTTACGAACGCTGGCCGCGGAGCCGCTCGGACTCGACGAGGCTCGAAAGCTCAGAGGCTCCGGCTGGACTGGCGACCTTGACGAGATGCGGGTCCATCGAAAGTCGTGATCCTGATCGACACTTCGGCTTGGGTCGAGTTTCTGCGCGACACGGGCTCCCCGATCTGTCAGCGCGTCGATGATCTGCTGGCTGTGGAGATCGCCACCTGCGATGTCGTTCGCATGGAAGTACTCGCTGGTGCCCGCAACGACGAACACCTTCAGCAGCTTCGTCGGCTTCTCGCCCGAGCGGCCACCCTTCCTATGGACTCGGTCGACTATGACGCAGCAGCGGCACTCTACCGAACCTGTCGCCAGCGAGGGCACACCGTGCGCAAGCTGCTTGATTGCCTGATCGCCGCGGTTGCCATCCGCGGTGACGTACCAATCATCCACAGGGACGCGGATTTCGACATCCTGGCCCAACACACAGCCCTACAAGTCGACGCGGTATAGGAGTCCTCGCCGACGAATGCACGAATCTAACTCGTTGACAACTCAGCACCGCCGGCCGCGGATCCGCTGCGCTGAGCTCGACACCACGATACACGACGTCGTGATCAACCTCCTCGACCGCGAGCTGACTTGCGTCGGTGGCGCGAATCGCAACGACGCTAGACGTGAAGAGGAAGGCGGATGCCCCGAAAGCGACGCTCTCAGCGCGACCTCATCGAGCAGGAAATTGAGCTGGTGCTCAATCCGGGCGCCTTCATTCCGGACCGCGCCTGCTTCTCGTTCGTGAGCGATCTCGATGAGGTCACCACCAAGATCGCCAAGCTGGTCAGCAGCGACCCTGGACGCGCCGTCACCTTGTACGAGACCTTCCTCGCGGCGTGCTACGCGAAGATCGAGGAGCTCGACGATTCGAGCGGCAGCTTCGGCCAGTTCATCGGCGAGCTCTATTGCCGGTGGATCAAGGCACGCATCGTCAACGCCAAGAAGAGCAAGTATTACGACGCCGCGCTCTCCAACTTCGAACGCGCCAAGCGCTGTTTCGAGCAGGCCGGGCTCGACGATGAATGGAACAAGACCGTGCGCCAGGTTCGCGCCGACCACCAGCGCAAGAACAGCTTCATGCCGGGATTCGAACGTCTGGTCGCAGGAATGGCGACGAGCGACAATCCCTCGTTCCTCGATCGCGCCGAGGCGCGCTGGAGCGCGAAAGAGCGAAATACCCGATGACGTACGTGCCAGGACCCCGTGGGCGGACCGCGAAGCAGAATGAGTTTGGCAAAAAGCAAACAAGAACGAAACGAGAATGGCCACCGACAAGATTAGCCTGCGAGGGCGATGAAGGCGAAATGAAACGACAATACTCCGACGGGCGGATCCCAACGCTCGAGGTCGCACTCACCGAGCACATGAATGTCGGCGACCTCAAAAAACTGGCAAAACACACTAACCAGAACATTCCAACGAGGAAGGCCGACATCGCTGCCGTCATTAAGCGGTTCCTGGGCGGCGAGAGGCTGAAGTCAGTCTGGCAAAGCCTCGATGAACTGCAACGCGCGGCAGTGGCCGAGGTGGTTCATTCGAGCTCGACCCATTTCCTCGCCGGGCGCTTTGCCGCCAAGTACGGCCGCAGCCCCAATTGGGGCGCCACCGACAAGTATGGCTATCACCGGGACCCATCTCCCCTGGCGTTCTTCTTCTACGGCGGGGTGATGCCCGACGACCTCAAGGCGCGGCTCAAGACCTTCGTGCCGAAACCCGCGGAAGCCAAAGTCAATACCATGCCAGAGCTTCCCGCCGCCTGCGATCTGCCCTGGTCCAGGTGGAATTCGAAGACGAGGACAGAGGAAAAAGGCACAGAGGAGGTTCCACTGGTGGTTCACCAGAGCGAATTGATCGCTCAGCGAGAGCTGCTCTCGGTGCTGCGCCTCATCGATTCCGGCAAGGTCTCTGTCAGCGACAAGACGCAACGCCCCTCTGCCGCGACCATCAAGGCCATCACCAACGTCCTGGAAGGCGGCGACTACTACCCGATCCTCCCGGTCAAGAGCAAGTGGCGCGATGAGAACGCCGGCCCGATTCGCGCCTTTGCCTGGCCGCTCATCCTGCAAGCCGGGGGGATCGCGCAGCTCTCGGGCTCGAAGTTGCAGCGCACCGAAGCGGGTCGCAAAGCACTCTCGGAGCCCGCCACCGAGACCCTTCACAAGCTCTGGTCCAAGTGGATCGATACGACCATACTCGACGAGCTATCTCGCATCGAGTGCGTCAAGGGACAGGCCGGCCAGGGCAAGCGCGGGCTCACCGCTCTGTCGTCCCGCCGAGACGCCATCGCCGACACCCTAGTCGAGTGCCCTGCGGGCTTCTGGATTTCCATCGACGAGTTCCGCCGCTTTCTGTGCGCCTCTGGCAATGACTTTGCGGTCTGCCACAACGCATGGAACCTCTACATCGCTGAAAAACATTACGGATCGCTGGGCTACCAAGGCGGTGTTCGGATTCTCGATGAGCGTTACCTCCTCGCATTCCTGCTCGAATATGCGGCAACCCTCGGAGTGGTCGATGTCGCGCTCATCCCCCCGGCCGGAGCGCGGTACAACTACGGTGGCCTCTGGGGCACGGACGAACTCGTCTACTTCAGCCGCTACGACGGGCTGATGTACTTCCGCATCACGGCGCTTGGCGCCTACTTCCTCGGCGCCGAGACCGAGTACCAGCCCGTTCCCATGGAAACGAAACCGGTGCTCAGCGTGCTCCCCAACCTCGAGATCGCCGCCATCGGCGCCGAGCTGGACCAGGGCGACCGCATCGCTCTCGACACCTATGCAATCCAAGTCTCGGATCTCGTCTGGCGGTTGGATCAAGCGAAACTGCTTGCTACAGTTGAGGAAGGCCGCCCCATCGACGAGGTCCGAGACTTCCTCAGCGCGCGCAGTAGTGTCGCGATCCCAGATGTGGTCGCACGCCTTCTGGACGATGCGGCGGCGCGCAGCACCAAAATCCGGGACCTGGGCCTGGCGCGGATTGTCGAATGTGCCGACCCGGCCTTGGCGACCCTCATCGCCAACGACACGCGAACACGCAGGTATTGCATGCTCGCCGGTAAGCGGCATCTCGTCGTACCGGCATCCTCGGAGGCCGCATTCAAGCGCACTCTGCGCGAGGTCGGCTATCTCGTGGCCACGGGCGAGGTCAAAACGGCCAAGCCTCGCCGAAAGGCGGCGGCCAAGAAGTCGGCATCGCAATCGGCTGGAGCCTGACCCGATGGGGGTCCGTCCAGACAACGCTCTGGTGGTGCAGAGCGACTGCAGCGTGTTGCTAGAGCTCCAGTCCCCGCGTGCGGAGAATGCCCGTGACGCGATCAGCCCATTCGCCGAGCTGGTGAAGAGCCCCGAGCATGTTCACACCTACCGGTTGACGCCGCTTTCCATCTGGAATGCCAGGGCGGCTGGCCTGGCGGCCGATGAAATGGTGGCGGCCCTCCATGAACACTCGCGGTACCCGGTACCCGAGAACGTGGACCGGACGGTCCTCGACCTAGCGAGGCGCTTTGGACGCGTCGTCATCACCCGGGAACATGGGGTGTTACGATGCACTTGTGGAGAAGAGGTCATTGCCGAGCTCCTGAGCCGCGATCGCAAAGCTGGGAAATACCTCGCGGACCGCATCGACGACACCAGCTTTCGGGTGGATCCCGGATATCGGGGTGTGCTCAAGCAAGCCTTGGTGTCCGCCGGGTATCCAGCCGAAGACCTGGCCGGCTACGTAAACGGCGATGCTATTGATGTGTCACTTCGTGATCGGACGATTTCGGGTACACCTTTCAGCGTTCGCGAGTACCAGAGGCAGGCAGCCGAGTCCTTCTATGCCTGCGGCTCGGCTCGCGGCGGCAGCGGCGTGGTCGTGCTGCCTTGTGGCGCGGGCAAGACCATCGTCGGCCTCGCCGCCATGGAGATGGTCGGTCAGACGACGCTCGTGCTCACCACGAGCCTGACCTCGGTCAAGCAATGGCGCCGAGAGATCTGCGACAAGACTAGCTTGCTGCCGGACGAGATCGCGCAGTACACCGGAGAGCAAAAGAGCACCGGTCCGGTGACGCTCACCACCTATCAGATCCTGACGTGGCGATCGGATCGCGGGAGCGATTTCCCACACCTCGGGCTGTTTCGGGCGCGCTCCTGGGGCCTCATCATCTACGACGAGGTCCATCTGCTGCCCGCACCGGTGTTTCGCGCGACCGCCGACCTGCAGGCACGACGGCGATTGGGCCTTACCGCCACACTGGTCCGAGAAGACAACCGCGAAGGGGACGTGTTCGCACTCATCGGGCCAAAACGGTTCGATGTGCCATGGCGAGATCTCGAAGGTCAAAACTGGATCGCCAGCGCCACGTGTGTGGAAGAGCGCATTCCCATGAGCCAGGAACGGCGCATGGAGTATGCCCTCGCAAACAGGAGGGCCCAGTTTCGGATTGCCGCCGAGAACCCGGCCAAGATGGACCAACTACGCCAACTGCTCAAACAACACGAAGAAGGCCGCGTGCTTATCATCGGGGAATACATCGCCCAGGTCGACGCCATTGCCAAGCAGATCGGCGCACCCCTGGTCACCGGGAAGACCCCGCAGCCTGCGCGCGAGCAGATCTATGATCGCTTTCGCCACGGCGAGCTGCACTCGATCGTGCTTTCCAAGGTCGGGAACTTCGCCATCGACCTGCCCGACGCGGACGTGCTCATTCAAATGTCCGGGATGTTTGGCTCAAGGCAGGAAGAGGCCCAACGCCTCGGTCGCATATTGCGCCCCAAGGCGGATGGGCGCGCAGCCCACTTCTTCACTCTGGTTTCGTGCGACACCCGTGAGGAGGAGTTCGCCCACCACCGCAAGCTCTTCCTCATTGAGCAGGGGTATTCCTACCAAGTCGTCATCGCCGACGAGCCGTGACCACCGGATCTTGTGAGTGATAGGGAAGTATTCGTTTGTTGTCGCTCATCATCAAGACCAAGCGCAGCGACAGCCATCGCCGAAAAGTTGCCATCAACGACCTTCCGGCATCACGCGAAGACTTGCCGCGGCAGGCGTGGCGAAAATCGTGTCTAACTCGGAAGAAAAAGCGCGACTCGACAGCAAATCACCGAGGCCAAAGCATTGACTTTGCTGCTGTTCCAATGGCTCGACAGAGACCGTGTCGAGGGTTTTACTCAATCGGCGACTTTTTGTTTTTATTGCATAATTGGCGGAGAGGGAGGCCGCCTTTAACGAGTACCCGCAAGTACCATGTCGTACCATAAGGCATTGTCATACCGTCATTTATTACATAATGCTTGTATCCACCTGTGCCAGCTAGTACGCTCCAATAGCAATTTTTTGGATGGACGGGTGGATGGACTGGTGGGTGGACATGCCGAAGATCACCGTCGAACTCTCCGCGCTGGCTGTGCGCCGGCTCTCTCGCCCAGGATGGCATGCTGTCGGCGGCGTGGCCGGGCTGCTGCTGCGCATTAGCGATACCGGGGCGCGCTACTGGGTGCTGCGCATACGCATGAGCGGCCGGCGCCGTGACATTGGGATCGGCAGCTACCCCGAGGTGAGCCTTGCCAGGGCGCGCGAGCAAGCACGCGAGATGCGCGCGCAGGCGCGCGAGGGCCTAGACCCGATCGAGAGCCGGGCGGCCGCCAGAGCAGCGCTGCTGGCGGCCAGGGACTCAAGACTCACCTTCGACGCGGCGGCGCGCAAGTGTATCGCAGCCAAGCGCGCCGAGTTTCGCAACGCCAAACATGCGGCGCAGTGGGAGAGCACGCTCTCCACCTACGCCTCGCCGGTAATCGGAGCGCTGCCCGTGGCCGACGTGGAGCTCGCGCACATCGTCACGATCCTGGAGCCGATCTGGACGATCAAGACCGAGACAGCTACCCGAGTCCGCGGGCGCATCGAGGCTGTGCTCTCCTGGGCAACGGTCGGAGGATATCGAAAAGGAGAGAACCCGGCGCGCTGGCGCGGCCACCTGGACGCGGTGCTGCCCAAGCCGCGCAAAATCGCCAAGACCCGCCACCATCGGGCGTTGCCATGGCCGCAGATAGGCGCGTTCATGGCCGAGCTGCGCCGGCGGGAGGGCATGGCCGCTCGCGCGCTGGAGTTCCTCATTCTAACGGCTGCGCGCAGCGGTGAAGTCCGCGGCGCGACCTGGAGCGAGATCGACCAGCAGGCCAGCGTGTGGACCGTGCCGGCCGAGCGGATCAAGGCCGGCAAGGAACACCGCGTGCCGCTCTGCGAGGCCGCCATGGCCGTGCTGGAGGCGCTGCCGCGCTTTGCCGGCAATGATCTGGTATTCCCCGCTGCTCGCGGTGGCCAGCTCTCCGACATGTCCTTATCGGCTGTCATGCGCCGCATGAATGCGGATGCCGTCCCGCATGGGTTCCGGTCCACCTTCCGCACCTGGGCCGCTGAAACCACCAACTACCCGCGTGAGGTCGCTGAGCAATGCCTGGCGCATGCAATCCCGAGTCCCGTTGAGCGCGCCTACCGTCGCGGCGACCTCTTCGCCAAGCGCACCCGGCTCATGAATGAATGGGCGCGCTACTGCGACACCATCGCGCCGGCCGGCGAAGTGGTAGCGATCCGGGGGGCGAAGTGATGCCCGACGAAAAGCGCCCCGTACTGGTGCGCGACCCAGACGGCACCGAGCGGCCCGCAAGCGTCACCGAGATGCTTGCTTCGTGCCGCTGGAACAAGGCGATAGATCGATATCTCCGATTCGGGGACGTGGCCCCGGTCGAGGCGCTGCTCAAGGAGGACTACATCCCCCCGTATGGGAGGCGATTCTTGGCGGCGCTGGTGCGTGGCGATCTGAAGCGCCGGCGTGGCCGACCGCCGAAGCATCGCTACACCCCCGAGCAAGTGGTGCAACTAGTAGAACGCGCCAAAATAGAAGGGTATGGATTCTCGGGGACGCACGGCAACGACGGCAATGAGGCGTTCTGTTTTGTTGCCGCGAATCTGTCGGTTTCATCGGGGCAAATTGCGAAGATCTATTACGGTGTGCCAGACTTACAACGCCAGAGGATTGGTGCTTGGTTGCGCCACCTGATCCAAAAAAACAAGTCGTAGCAATCGCATAATTTCCGCGACTGTCTCCTAGTGCCTAGCCGGCGTACGGTGGCCTCACCCGTAGCAAGGAAGCCACAAAATGCCGAACAATCCCCGTATCCGCGCTGGTGATCGCATCGTCCGACGGCACGAGGGAATGCTGATCACCGGCGTTACATCGAACACCACATGGTGGCGCCTCATTCGCTTGGGCGTCCTTCCCGAGCCTATCCACCTGACCCGCCAGGCGCGCGGCTGGATCGACCGCGAGCTATACGACGCGCTGAACAAGATCGCCGAAAAGAGCGGCAGGGGGGCGGCGTGATATGGCGCAGACACGACAGCGCCAGGCCGTAGCAGGGCCTGGCGCCAGGGATGAGGCCGTGGGACGTGGCACTCACGCATATGATAGCCCAGCCGAGCGGCTGCTGCCACGGCGCAATGCCTCCCCGCCAGAGCCGCCGGAGGGCTGGCCCGAGGCGCTGGGCGAGGCGGCCTATCACGGCCTCGCCGGCGAGGTCGTGCGCACCCTGGCCCCGCACACCGAGGCGGACCCGGCCGCGCTGCTTGTCCAGCTGCTAGTGGGGGTGGGCTCGTGTATCGGCCGGAGTCCGTATTATCGGGTCGAGGGTGACCGCCACGCCCCGAATCTGTATGCAGTGCTCGTGGGCGAAACCGCCAAAGCGCGCAAGGGCACCAGCTGGGGGCGGATCAGGGAGCTGCTCGCGCTGGCCGATCGGGATTGGGCGCGCGAGTGCATCCGCAGTGGTCTCAGCTCTGGCGAGGGGCTGATCTGGGCGGTGCGCGACCCAACGGACAAGGACCCCGGCATCGAGGACAAGCGGCTCTACGTGGCCGAGTCAGAGTTCGCGGGGGTTCTGCGCGTAATCGGACGCGACGGCAATACCCTATCCGTCATCATCCGGGACGCCTGGGATGGTGGACGCCTAGCCTCGTTAACCAAGGCCGCGGATAACGTCGCCACCAACGCGCATATCGCTATCGTCGGGCATATCACCAGCGATGAGCTGCGGCGCTATCTCGACCGCACCGAGTCAGCGAACGGGTTCGCCAATCGGTTTTTGTTCGTGGCGGTGCGCCGATCCCACTACCTGCCCCATGGTGGCGCGCTGGCTGAGGGGGCGCTGCAGCCGCTCGCCGAGCGTATCGCCGAGACGATCGAGCATGCCCGCGGCCTGCAGCGCCTCGTGATGGAGCCTGCCGCCGCGCGCCTATGGGAGCAGGAGTATCCGGCGCTCTCCGAGGGCCAGCCGGGCCTACTGGGCGCAATTACTGCCCGCGCCGAGGCGCAGGTCATCCGCCTGGCGCTGGTGTATGCGCTGCTCGATCGCGAGCCTCGGATTGGGTGGGCGCATCTGGAGGCAGGGCTCGCTGTGTGGGACTACGCGGCGGCGTCAGCCCGCTACGTATTTGGTGATCTGACCGGCGACCCAATTGCGGACCGCATCCTCCAGGCGCTGCGTAGCGCGCCCGCTGGGCTCTCGCGCACCGGGATCTCCAGCGTGCTAGGCAGGCATGCCAGCGCGACCCGTATCGATCATGCCCTCGCTACGCTCAGCGGCGCCAGGCGCGTGACGTCAGTCACTCTGCGGACCGACGGTCGGCCGACTGAGGTATGGCGGGCGTGCTGACCTTTTTTCGCTTCTTTCGCACGCCGCGCAGAGCGCAGAGGCGCATGCTTAGGCTTTTTTCGCATAATTCGCTTATTTCGCAGGCGCCGTTGCGGCTGTATCCACCCTTCTTTCGCTTTTTTCGCATGGCCCTCATAGCGCAGAGGCCCATGCAGCACCTTCTTTCGCATAATTCGCTTCTTTCGCATACCGACGTAGACACCATACCCGACCTGGTTTTGCCTACCTATGCGACGTGCGAAATAAGCGAATTAAGCGAATTAAGGCCTGGGCGGCGCGTCGGCAGCGACAGGGCGCGTCGCAAAAAGCGAAAAAAGGC
>JAKDMQ010000130.1 GCA_030452265.1 Nitrococcus sp. | reverse complement strand
TATACCAACGCCATCGCGCGCCTCATGCAGGGTTTGCGAGTGCCCCGCAAGGCGCTCATCGGGCCGTGGTCCCATGCCTTGCCTCACGACGCGCTGCCCGGCCCCAGCATCGGCTTCTTCCAAGAAGCCATTGGCTGGTGGGATCACTGGCTCAAGGGACTCGACACGGGCCTCATGGACGAGCCGATGGTTCGCGTCTGGATGCAACACTGGGTCCCCCCGGCACCATTTTACGAGGAGCGGCCCGGACGCTGGGTCGCGGAAGACGAATGGCCGGCGAAACGGATCCGCTACCGCCGCTGGTACCTGGATGGTCACGGCCTGCGCGACGACCGAGCTGCGGCGCTACCGCTCACGGTTAGCTCGCCACAAACGACCGGGCTCGGTGCCGGTGACTGGTGCGGCTTCGGCGGCGAGGGCGAGATGCCCGCCGATCAGCGGGAGGACGACGGCAAATCGCTGGTGTTCGACACGGCACCGCTCGATGAGGGCTTCGAGATTCTCGGCGCGCCCGTCGTGACCCTGGAGCTCGCCGTCGATCGGCTGACGGCCTTCGTCGCGGTGCGGCTCAACGATGTGGCACCGGACGGTTCGGCGATGCGGGTCAGCTACGGTGTGCTCAATCTGACCCACCGTGACGGCCATGCAAACCCATCCCCGGTGGAGCCCGGCCGGCACTATCGCGTCTCGGTTCAGCTAAACGACATCGCGCACGCATTCCCGGCCGGTCACGTCATCCGCATTGCAGTGTCCACCAGCTACTGGCCGGTGGTATGGCCGGCGCCGCAGCCGGTCACGGTGACTCTCATCACGGCCGTGAGCTGGCTCGATCTACCGCTGCGCCCGCCGCGCCCGGAAGATGATGCATTACGTGCCTTCGAGCCCCCGGCACGGGCCCCAGCCCCCGAGCACACGCCGCTGCGTATGACTCAGGTGGAACGCAGGCTCGAGCGCGATCTGACCAACAACGAGGCGGTGTACACGACATTCAGCGACGGTGGCGATTTCGCCGGTGCAGCCCTTGCCCATCTGCCCGATATCGATCTTGTCGTTGGTTACACTATTCGCAAGACTTTCCGGATTCGTGACGACGACCCGCTCTCGGCGCACGCCGAAATCGAGCAACAGACTGTGCTGCGGCGCAGCGGGTGGGCCACCCGCATTGACTGTCGCACCGAGCTCTCGGCCGATGGCGAGGACTTTCGCATATGCGCCAAGCTCGAGTGCTATGAAGGCGAGGCACACTTCTTCTCGCGGCAGTGGGACCGCAAGGTCAAACGCCGGCTGGTTTAGGTGAGTGACGTTCACACGAGACCGACACGGCCCATGGCCGCCTGCAAAATCAAGCGCAGCAAGTCACGGTAGCTATAGCCCGCATAGCCGGCCATCAGGCTGAACTTCCCGTCCCAGGCCCAGGCGGGGTTGGGGTTCACCTCCAGCAGCCTGGGCTCGCCGTCGGCGCCCGCGCGGAAGTCAAATCGCGCATAGTCACGCAAGCCGAGGCGCTTGAATAGCAGTGTACAGTGGTCGTAGAGCCGGCCCCGGCCGATCTCATCGATTTGCGCCTGGCGAAATTGCAGCTTTTGCCAATACGGGGAACCCGGATCGGCCTTGGATGCGTAGGAGAGGATAGGCGGCAGGTCCGGATCCAGCCGGCTGTAGTCCACTTCCAGCGGCGGCAAGTAGGTGAATCCCTGACCTGGGTTGCCGATCAACCCGACCGTGTACTCGGTGCCGGTGAGAAAGTCCTGAATCAGCGCCTCGGGCCGCTCCAGCTTGTCGGCAAGCCAGCGCAGGTAGCGCTCGGCCTCCGCGGCGTCGTGCACCACGCAGTCCTCGGTGATACCGAAGCTGCCGTCGGTGAGGTTCGGCTTGATCAGCGCCGGATACAGCGCCGGCAACACGAGTGGGTCGGCATCGAGATCCACGAATTCCTCATTCGGCACGGGGATACCGAGACTTCTAGCCACGCTACGGACGATGCATTTGTCGGCCGTCAGACTCATGCACGCGGGGTTGGCGCCGCTGTAAGGGATGTCCAGGATCTCCAATAACGCGGGAACATTGAGCTCCCGGGCCGTGTTGTTGCGAAAGCCCATGTCGCACAGATTAAGCGCCAAGGATGGGGGGCGTCGTCGCAGCTCGTCCAGCAACGCCATATGATCGTCCAGATAGCTGAACGTGAATCCATCGAGCCTGGCCAGTGCCGCCTCGAGCCGATCGACGGCGCCTTTTTCCTCCGCCCCGTAGCGCTCTTCGAGCGCGTAGGGGTACGGCAGACGCGGATCACCCAGTAACACCGCCACATCGACGGCTGAGCTCTGGGCATGGCCAGACATGGTCACCTCCTGTTCGGAAACACAGTTTATCCCTAGTGTCCCAACGTTTGCGGCCAAAGCCGCGGCAACGGCGTGTTCTTCATGGGATAATGAGGACTTTGTCAGGTCCGTTGCAACGCAAAAGTCCCTTTGCCGTTCCACCTAATGATGATCAAACGCCATTCCCAGGGGGTTCTCTCGTAACCGCGCAGCAGAGACTGCCGGAATCCCATCTCGGAATTGATGATTCCAGACACCGACTCCAGCGTCTGCTTGCCCAGCGCATAGTGTTCTCTTGGAGGTAACTACTCGCCCTGGAGAGCGCCTATGGAGCCGTGCCAAGTTCGATAAAGCCTCGGGCCCGTTGGGACCGCGGGCATTCTGCCCGCATTCAGCCCAACACGGCCATTCGGCCTCGCCAAGCGGGCGGGATGCCCGCGCTCCCAGTACACAAAGCGCGGTTGCCAGGACCACGTGCCGCGGATTTCTGCAAAGAGTTGGGTGAGCAGTTACTATCGTTCTAGACAATCTGTCGCAGGTTCGGACAACGCAATGGCATCACGAATTCCAACGCGTGCAAAGCATCGGAGGCGGTATGCCTTCTGATGCAGAAATTCACGTCTATATTGGCTGCACCGAGGCACAAGAGCTAATCGCTAAGGTCTTGTCCTGGTCCATTGTGCGGCGCACGCAGCGTACCGTGCGTTTCTACCCGCTCCATACACACGCCGTCGATTTTGAGATGCCGCGCGATCCGCACAATCGCCCCGGCACGCCCTTTTCCTTCCATCGCTTCATGATCCCGGAGATCGCCGGTTATCGGGGCCGGGCGATTTATATGGACTGCGATCAAATCGTCTTCAAGGACGTGGCGCGCCTGCACGATCGGCCGCTGCACGGGGCGCCGCTACTGTGCTGCGACACCCGGAACAAGCGCAAACCGACGCCCACTAAGCGCTCCAGCATGATGTTGCTCGACTGCGCCCGCCTCGATTGGCAAATCCAGCGCATCGTGCAGGATTTGGACGCCGGGTGTTACAGCTACCAGAGCCTGTTCTCCTTGGAGGGCTACCCTCATACCTTACCGCGGGCCTGGAACACGCTGGATCGCTATCGCTGGCCGTGGACCGCACTCCTGCATTTTACCAACAAGGCACGCCAGCCTTGGATCCATCATCGGCATACCCTCGCCTACCTCTGGTTCAACGAGTTGTTCGCCGCGTTGGATGCCGGGTATATCGCCGCCGATGAAGTGCGCGAAGCCGCCGCGCGGCAACTCGTCCGGCCCTCGCTGGTCCATCAAATGGTGCATCGGCTGGCCGACCCGCGCGCGCTGCCCGAGGCCGTCAAGGCGGCTGACGAGCCATTCATCAGCGCCTGTGCCGAGCGCGACTTCAATAACGTCCCCGGGGAATATCGCGACCCGAGAGCGGGCTTCGCGGGACAGCCCGGCAGGGTGGGGTGAGCTTGCGAGCCCCGACGATTGTCCAACCGTTCGCCCCAGCGCGGTCCCTTGACCACGCGCGCCAGCTCACGCGGTGGATAACGGATTCCCGCTGGTTGGCGTTGTTCAATTCAAGCAACATTGGACAGCCCACTGCAGATAAGCATGCCTTGCGGCACAACCCGACGTGAAGAAGATAACGCGAAGAAACTCTTAAAACTCGAAGTTGACATCCACCACCTCCAATTCCATGATAATAGCGTCCCCCCCAAGGGCACGGCTCTTGGGATAGGCCGAGGTCCCCACACGGAGCTCGGCCTTTTTATTTTCGGCGCTCAGGACTGTAGATGCGTAGACTGGCACTATACATAGACGGGTTCAATTTCTATCACGCCGTCAATGATCTACGTCAACCACACCTAAAATGGGTAGCCATCTACGCCGTCGCCAGAGAAATCGCCTACAGCGACGAAAAAGTGGTCGTGGTGCGCTATTTCTCAGCTTTCGCCACCTGGAAGCCAGGGCCATACGCTCGACACAAAGCCTACGTCACCGCACTGCAAGCAAGCGGCGTCGAATGCGTTATGGCGCACTTTAAAGATAGGCATTATGAGCTGCCTGGCCTGCGGGCGGAAGTGGATTGTGCATGAAGAGAAGGAGACCGACGTACACCTCGCACTGCGGTTGCTTGCGGATGCAGAGGACGACGTCTTCGACCGAGCTATCTTATTGACCGCCGATTCGGATCTTGTGCCGGTCGTCCGTATGATCAAGCAACGCCACCCTTCACGACACCTTACAGTTGCCGCTCCCCCTGGACGATTCTCTGGCGGTCGCCACCTCCAAAAGGTTGCTGACTCGTACTTCGAGCTGAACAAGCGCAGGCTGGCGCGGCACCTGTTGCCAGAAAAAGTAGTCGATTCAAATGGCCGCATCGTTGCCGTTCGTCCTGCGAGCTACGCCCCCGCGGTGTCTTGATAGCTCGGTAGGTTCGGGTGAGCTTGCGAACCCCAACGATTGTCCAACCGTTCGCCCGAGCGCGGCCGCCGGAGTTGTTGGGGTTCCTTCGTCACCCCAACCTACACGGCCTGACACCATTCACCGCATCCCGAGCTCTGCTCGGCTCGGGCGTACCTAACAATACCTCAAGATAGCGCTCGACGGCTGCTTTAGCGCCGAACTGCTGCGCCCGCGCCTGAAGCGTGGCGCGCTTGGGAGGGGCAGCAAGCGTTGTCATGATCGCCTGCGCTAGAGCGGTATCATCTCCGACCGGAACCAAAGTGCCATAACGCCCGCGGTCCAGAATTTCCGCCGGGCCGCTCGGACAATCGGCGCTCACGACCGGGCAGCCACAGGCGAGGGCCTCGATCAGCGCGCCGGGCAATCCCTCATAAGCCGACGAGAGCACGTATACCGCAGCCCTGGCCATATAGGCATAGGGGTTGTCCACCCAGCCCGGTAGCTGTACATCTTCGTCCAGCCCCAAGCGTCGAATCTCGCGCTCCAAAAGCGGTCTCTGCTTACCTTCGCCTAGAATAATCATTCTCGCCGGTTGTGCCGCGCGAAGCTGCGCGAATGCACGGATCAGAGTCATAAAATCTTTCTGCGCTTCAAGCCGACCCACCCCAAGGACTACCGGCGGCTGCGCAGGCGCGAGCCACGGATGATCGAGCGGGGCTCCCGCCAGCTCGTCCAAATCGGCGCTGACAGCAGGATTATAAATCGTCGTAATGGAGGCGCGAGCAATACCCGTCATGGCGGCAAGGTCGTCCGCCACGCCATTCGATACCGCCACAATTCCCTCTGCCAGCGAATAAGTGTAATGGATAAGACCGAGCAAGCGGCGACGGCGCGGAGCCGGCCATTTAATCTCCGAGGCGAGCGTTTGGGAAATTGTATTGTGCTCACAGACGACAGTTTGAGTCGGTACACCCGCCAGCTCGCGCGCCCACAGCGCCAGCAAATTCGCATAGTACAGAGCAGAGACCAAGGCGGCCGGACGTTCGCGCCGCAGATAGCCGACAAAAGCCGGCAGATAACGCAGGCTCATCATCGGTTTTGGCGCGAGCAAGACCGGCAAAGCCAATCCGACGCAATCGGCGGAGCGCGCTTTGATGGCCAAAAAGCAGCGGCCCCATGCCTTCCAGCCCCGCTCGAGCTCGATGATGCGCACGCCACTGGGTAGCTGCCCTTCATAGGCTCCTCGCCTTCGCTTTAATAACAGATCCACCCTGTAGCCACGGCCAGCAAGCTCCCCAGCCAAGCGCAGCATAACGCGCTCCGCTCCACCGCCCGCTAGGGTCGGTATATAGACGGCCAGCTTTATAGAGGTTTCTTCCATGCCTATACACTTAGTTCCGAGTAGAGAAGACGCATCGTAGCGCTAGACTCGGTTCGGCTGTGCTCGGTCTCCAATAAGCCTGTCGTGGAGGTAGCCGATGCGTCCCTTGCACGTATCCGCACAGCGGATTCTTGCTCACGAGTAGCCGTGCTACGTCTATTATTCCAACATTGCTCCGTTCCTTGACCAATCTCAACATGCTGGCCGCGCTGATCCGCTCCTCGACCATGGCCATGAGCTGCTCGCTCACAATCGAGTCAACGTATTGAGCGATGTTTATCTCCTTCGGTGCGCTGGCGAGGCATTCTTTATGCCAGTGGCCCAAATCATGGGGTCCACTTTACATAGGTTTATAGGTATGATCGGTCCCGAGAATCGCCTTCCAGAGATGCTCCAATGAGAACGGAGAAGCCCGATATGCGTACCAATGGAGAGGAAATCGAATTGCGTGCGCTACTCAGGCATACGCGACAGCTACAGCCAGAGCGCCAAAGGGTAGCGCGCTCGCAACCGGCCGCGCTCGAGCGGCGGAGGCGCCGTTGGTGAGCGACACGGCGGTGGTACGCGGCGGCGTTGTGCGCTGGGGGATCGTCGGTTGCGGCGACGTGGTCGAACGCAAGAGCGGGCCTTCACTCGGTACGCTGCCCAGAAGCCGGCTGGTGGCGGTGATGCGGCGCTCAGAGGAGCGCATTCGGGCCTTCGCGCAGCGCTTCGACGTGCCGCACTGGACCACCGACGCGGAGGCGCTGATCCGACACCCCGAGGTGGACGCGGTCTACGTGGCCACCCCGCCGAACCTGCATCGCCACTACGCCCTGCGCGTCGCCGAGGCCGGCAAGCCCTGCCTGGTCGAGAAGCCGGCCGGCCGTTCCGCGGCGGAGTGCGCGGAGATGGCCGACGCATTCGGGCGCCGCGGCCTGCCGCTGTTCGTCTCCTACTATCGCCGCCACCTGCCGAAGTTTCTGGCCGTTAGGGAGATCCTCGACACGGGCCGCATCGGCGTGCCCGTCTCGCTGCGCTATCGGCTCAGTCGGCCACCGGGGCCTGAGGGCTGGCGGCACGACCCGGGCGTCTCGGGCGGCGGTCTGTTCTGGGATCTCGGCGGCCACGTCTTCGATCTCTTCGATGACTGGCTGGGGCCGCTCGCCTTCCTCGGCGGCGATGCCATCGACGTGCTACCGGCGCATCGCGCGGAGGACGCCGTCGCCCTGGTCTTCACGACGGCGGCCGGCGCGCTCGGCTCGGCGCACTTCAATTTCGCCGCGCCACGGCCAATCGAGGAGCTCGAGATCGAGGGCACCGGAGGCAGCGTACGCCTCGCCTGTCTCTCTCCCTCGTCGCCGGTCGAAGTCGAGTGGAAGGGGCCGGGGTATGGGCGCCCGCGCGCGCCCCGCTTGCGGCGCTGGCTCGATGAGCTGCGTGGGCGCGACAAGCACCGCCGCTGGCTCCGGGAGACGCTCGTACGGCCGGCGGGCAAGTGGGTGCAGGCGCCGATGCTCGCCTCGATCAACCAGGACCTGCTCGGTGGGCCGCGCTCGATGGCGCGCGCGGAGGCTGCACTACGGACCTCGCGCATCCTCGACGCAGCACTCGCCGACTACTACGGCCAGCGCCACGACGCCTTCTGGGAGCGGCCCGCGAGTTGGCGCAGCCGGTCGAACCGACGCGGAAGGCGTGTGCCCTCCGCGCGTGCGCTCGACGCCCGCTACGCGCTCGACGCGAAGCAGCACGCCTTCTTCGAGCACAACGGCTATCTCGGGCCGTTCCGCTGCGAATCGCCCTACTGGCGCTCGATCGTGCTTCCGGCCGGCGACCGCCTGAACCTCCACCTCGAGGATCCACTGGTGCTCGCGCTGTGCGAGGACCCGGCGATCGTCGAGCGTGCTGCGCAGCTGCTCGGCGGGCGCGGCCTGTCGCTGTTCAAGACGCGAATCTGGTCAAAACCGAAGGGGAAAAAGACCACGGTAGCGTGGCATCAGGACGTCGGCGAGCGCAACGGCGGGGTGCGCACAGACGGCGCGCCCGTGCCCACCCTGACCGCCTGGCTCGCGTTCGATTCTGCCACGCGCGCAAGCGGGGCGGTGCGCATCGTGCCCGGCACCCACCGGCGCCTTCTCGGCGACTGGCGGCGGAGCATTCGCGCTGGCCTCGAGCAGTCCGGCGCGCTGGCCGATCTCGATCTCGAGAACGCCCCCTTCCTCGAGACGCAGCCGGGGGAGTTCTGGCTGTTCCACTCCTGGTTGCTGCACGGGAGCGGCTTCAACACCTCGAGCCAGCGCCGAGCGGCGCTGAACATGCGCTTCTGCGAGCCCGGTGACGAGGTCGAGTCCGAGTTTGAGTATGTCGCGATCCGAGGCCCTATCGCGCCGGCTTGGCGCGCGGTGGCTGTGCAGGAAGCACCTCTGGCCGAAGGGTCTGCGCGCGCGCGAAGCCTATCGGGACACGGTCGGAGCTCCGAGTAGAGGGGACGGCTATGCCAAGGCAATCTCCGCCGCATCCACAATAATGTTGGCGACAAATGGGCCATTATCTACTGCCTGAGCACCGGCCGGCCGCGGCCGACATCCTCTTTTTCGCCGCAACCAGCTACCACATCATCCTCGCCCATCTGCTCGCGGCCGATGCGCAGATCTGCCCGGGCAGCAGTGTCCTGGTGCTAAACCACTGTACGCACGCGAACTTCTACGAGCTCTTTCAGGCGCTGCGCGGCGACTCAAAGTTACCGTTTCGTGAGGTGTACTTTCTCGATAGACCGCGTCGCTACAAACCGCGACAGCGAGCGTGGCAGGATAGGCGGCGCTTGCCTGCACTGCGCCGCCTGGAAGTGGCTCTGCAGCCAAAGCGGCTTTTTCTGTTCAACGAGGGTGTGCTCGACCAGGATCTCGCATGGCAGGTGAAAGCACGCGGCGGCCAGGTCTTCGCGGTCGAGGACGGGGCCGTGGCCTATTCGGCCAACGGCCGCAGGATCGACTGGAGCGAAGCGGTCAAAAGAAAGCTCATTTTCGGTCCGAGAACGCGCAGCATCACTGTCGAGGGCAGCTCACCCTACATCGACGCGTTCTTCGCTGTATTCCCAGAGCAGGTGCGCGCGGAGCTCAGACACAAGACGGTGCACGCGCTCCCCTCCATGGACTATACGTTATTCGACGCCTTGTCCTGGCCGCGGGATTATCTCCGCCGCATCGGCGTCCGCGCCGAGGACATCGCCTGCGAACGTCTATACCCGCTCGCCCAAAGCAGCAACTTTAATGCACTGCCCGATTACCGCGAGCGCATGCGTGAGATCATCCTGCAAGAGAGCGCGACGCAGTACCATTGCGCCATCAGCTATCATCCGAGCGAGAAAAAACCCGACGTGCTGGGAGTCAGCGCACAGGGCATCACACTCATCCACCATGCGGTGCCGGCCGAGCTGATCTATCTGTTCAACCGTGGTCGATTAAGCGAAGTCGTTGGGAATATCGGGACACCGCTATTGACGGCGCGCTGGATGCTACCCGAGGTTCGGGTGGTGTCGCTGATGAACCATCTCGAGCTGCACGACCCACCATTCGAATGTACGCTGCGCGCCATCGGGGTGGAAATGCGCTAGCTCATCGCCCGCGCAGATAACGCAATAGCTGCGGCAGCGCCTGCAATGGTCCGCGTGGATCGCGCTGCGCCCGGCGCAGATCGAGGAGCAAGGTATCGATATACTGCAGCAGCGGCGCGCGCGCCGAGAGCGCCTGCTCGATCCGCTGCCAATCGGCCCATAGCGCCTCAGAATCGGCTGCGATCTCATCGTGCGCCAGTTGATCCAACCAACGATAGGCATCACGCACGAGCGGATCGATTTCCTGGCTGGATTGGAGATCCTCGATGCTGAACCGGCTATGGCGCATCCTGAGTTGCAAAAACTCGGTCCCGAAGGTCCTTATGTCAG
>JAKDMQ010000129.1 GCA_030452265.1 Nitrococcus sp. | reverse complement strand
CACGGTTTCAAGGCGGGCATAATGCCGGCCATACTTTGGTGATCGAGGGCGAGAAAACCATTCTCCACCTGATCCCGGCAGGGATCCTGCGTGAGCAGGTACTCTGCCTAATTGGCAACGGAGTGGTGCTCTCGCCGCGCGCGTTGATGGATGAGATCACCGCGCTGGAATCCAAAGGAGTCCGCGCACGCGAGCGCCTGTGCATCAGTCCGGCTTGCCCGCTTATCCTGCCTTCACATGTGGCGCTGGACCAGGCACGTGAACGGGCCAAGGGCAAGGCGGCAATCGGCACCACCGGGCGGGGCATTGGACCCGCTTATGAGGACAAAGCATCCCGCCGCGGTGTGCGTGTAAGTGATCTTTTCCACCGCGAACGGTTGGCCGCAAAGCTCGGCGAGCTGCTGGACTATCACAACTTCGTGCTCCAGAGCTATTTTGCCGAGCCGGCACAGGATTTTCAGCAAACCCTGGAAATGTGCCTCGCACTGGCGGGGGAGCTCGAGCCCATGATAACCGATGTCAGTGCGCTCCTGCATAGCAAGCGCCGAGCAGGTGAGAATGTGCTCTTCGAAGGTGCCCAGGGCACGCTGCTCGATATCGACCATGGCACCTACCCGTTTGTCACCTCATCGAATACCACGGCCGCCGCGGCAGCGACCGGTACCGGTATCGGACCGCGCGAGATCGACTACGTGCTCGGTATCACTAAGGCTTATACCACGCGGGTCGGTGCGGGGCCTTTCCCGACCGAGCTGTTCGATGAGTTGGGCGGGCACATTGCCACCCGCGGCCTCGAATTCGGAGCAACCACCGGACGCCCACGCCGGTGTGGCTGGTTCGATGCCGCGGCAATGCGTCGAGCCGTGCAGATCAATAGCTTATCTGGCCTGTGCATGACCAAGCTCGATGTCTTGGATGCGCTCGAGACGCTGCGGATCTGCACCGGCTACCGATGCAGCGATCAGTTTTGGGATAGCCTGCCGTTCGGGGCTGATGCCGTCGCCGAGTGTGCGCCGGAATACCTGGAGCTACCCGGATGGCGAAGCTCGACGTTAGGTGTGCGCCGTTATCAGGATCTACCACGGGCTGCGCGAACTTATCTGGAGAAGATCGAAGAGCTGGTGGGCGTTCCCATCGACCTCGTCTCGACCGGCGCCGAGCGTAACGACACGATCGTGCTGCGGCATCCTTTCGAGGCCTGAAAGCACGTTTGGCGAGCGCGTGATGGGGTGGAGGACCGGCCTAGGCTAGTGCCACCTTCAGCTATCCAGCCCGGCTTCGGCCATGGCAACGGCGCGGAATAAGGCGCGGCCCTTGCTCAGGGTCTCCTCCCATTCCGAGCGCGGCACCGAGTCGTGCACCACGCCACCGCCGACTTGCACATGGACACGGCTATGTTTTATCACCGCGGTGCGAATGGCGATCGCCACATCCATGTTGCCCGACCAAGATAGATAGCCCACGGCGCCGGCGTAGATGCCGCGCTTGACGGTCTCGACCTCATCAATGATTTCCATTGCCCGGATCTTGGGTGCCCCGGACAGCGTTCCAGCCGGAAAGGTCGCCCGCAGCACATCAATCGGCCCCAAGGACTTGCGCAATCGTCCGGTCACATGTGAGACGATATGCATTACGTGGGAGTAGCGCTCTATGCTCATGCGGTCGCTGGCTTTAACGCTACCAATCTCACTGACGCGACCCACATCGTTGCGGCCGAGATCGATCAGCATCAGATGCTCGGCCAGCTCTTTCGGGTCGGCCAGAAGCTCCTGTTCCAGCGCCAAGTCCTCTGACTGCGTGGCCCCACGCCGGCGCGTACCGGCGATCGGGCGCACCGTGACCTCCCCTCCCTCCAGGCGACACAGTATCTCCGGCGAGGCACCGGCAATCTGAAAGGCCTCGAGATCAAGAAAGAACATGTAAGGCGAAGGGTTAGTACAGCGCAACGCCCGGTAGAGATCGAGCGGATGACCGCGATAGGCCGCGCTCATGCGCTGCGAGGGCACGACTTGCATGCAATCGCCGCTGACGATGTAGCGTTTGATGCGCTCCACAACCGACTCGTACTGAACGCGGGTAAAGTTGGACGTGAAGTCTTCCTCCGCGACCTTGTGTCCGGGCTGACCCAAACGGTTGCGGTTTACCCCGCCACGCAGCCGCTCGGCCAACTCGGCGAGCCGCGCTTGCCCACGACTGAAAGCATTGTGCCGCGCGGGATCGACGTGGACCACGACGTAGAGCTTGCCCGCTAGATTATCGAAAACCACAACCTCCTCGGAGACCATCAGCAGGATATCCGGCACACCCAAGGGGTCTGGGTTCGGACAAGGACCAAGGCGGGGCTCAATATAGCGGATCGTATCGTAACCGAAGTAACCGACCAACCCACCCAGGAAACGTGGCGGATCCGGAAAATCAGGCGACGGCGCCGCCTTGACCTCATGCTGGAAACGCTCAACCCACGCGAGCGGATCGGTAACTTCGCTGCTTTCGATAACCTCCCCGTCGCGAACTACTTCCGCTTGCCGCCCGAGCACGCGCAGGAAAGTGCGGCAAGGCACACCGATAATCGAGTAGCGTCCCCATTTCTCGCCGCCCTGGACCGACTCCAGTAGGAAGCTATATGGCCCTTCGGCAAGTTTCAGGTATGTTGACAGCGGGGTGTCGAAGTCGGCAAGAATCTCGCGCACGAGCGGGATACGGTTATATCCAGCCTCTGTCAGACGATCGAACTGGGCCTGATCCATAGTCACCACCAACAGGATTGATTCGCAAAGGCGCGGGTATCCTTAGACACGAAGACGCCATCGCTCGTGCAACTCCTGCTGTACGTCGTTAGCGTACGTGGTGACCGTCAGTTGCATCCGCCTTCTCGTTACCTTCGAGCAGTGCCGGGAGCTCACCCAGCGATTGAATCATTATGTCGGGAGAGGTGAAAAAGGTCTCGTCCCCATGATTATACCCGTACGGCACACCGATTACGCCCAATCCCGCCCGTCGCGCCGCCTCGACATCGGTCATCGAGTCGCCCACCATGACCGCCTGCCGCGTGCTACCTTGACACAAGCGAATCGCATGCAGCAACGGCTCCGGGGCGGGCTTCTTCTCGGTTACCGTATCCCCGCTCACTACTGCGTCAAACGCCGCGCGAAGACCCAATATCTCCAGAAGCGGCTCGGTGAACCGTGCCGGTTTGTTGGTGGCCACCCCCAGGTGTAAGCCGCGGTCGACCAACGCTGCGAGCCCTTCAACCACGCCCGGGTAGGGTACGGTGCGATCGGCAAGATGATCGGCGTAATAATCCAAGTACAGCTTCAGGCCCGGCTCTAAGAGCTCCGGCTCGCTGGCGCCATTTGCGGCGAGCGCACGCTTGACTAGCTGATTTACGCCGTGGCCTATCCAAGTTCGCACCCGTGCTTCGCCGGCAGGCGGAAGACCCAATGCCTCGAGCATGTGATCGGCGGCGGCCGCCAGATCGGGGGCGGTATCGACTAGAGTGCCGTCGAGATCGAACAGCACGACATTGATGTCTGAAAAGAGATCTCTGTTCAAGCGGCCACCTTCGCCAGCTCGGCGCGCATCTCGGCGATCACGCTCCGGTAATCATCCGCACCAAAGATTGCCGAGCCGGCCACGAAGGTGTCGGCACCCGCGTCAGCTACGGCACGGATGTTATCGGTCTTGACGCCGCCGTCAATTTCCAAGCGTATCGAACGCTTGCTCGTGTCGATGATCGAGCGCGCCTCGCGCAATTTCTCCAACGCCGTGGGAATAAACGCCTGGCCTCCAAATCCTGGATTCACCGACATGATCAATACCATGTCGAGCTTGTCGAGCACGTAGCGCAAATAATCCAACGACGTTGCGGGATTGAACACCAAACCCGGACGACAGCCACTATCGCGGATGAGCTGCAAGGTGCGATCGACATGCTCGCTTGCCTCCGGATGGAAGGTGATCCAGCTCGCACCGGCCTTGGCAAAATCCGCTACGATTGCGTCCACCGGCTTCACCATGAGATGCACATCGATCTCAGCGGTAATGCCATCATCGCGCAATGCCTTACAGACTACCGGACCGATGGTCAGGTTAGGCACGTAATGGTTGTCCATTACGTCGAAGTGCACCATATCCGCACCTGCATCGAGCACCCGTCGGACCTCATCGCCTAAGCGGGCGAAGTTGGCGGAGAGGATGGATGGTGCCACCTTGAAATCCCGCATATCGTATTTACCCCGAAATCGCTGCTCCCTAAGGGTAGCGTACTCTACCCTAACCGCGGCTATTTTTCAGCCGCGCGCACCGGCCGCTATGCCAGACCAGCGAATGCGCGCTTGCGCTTCCGGCAGCGGTGGTCCGAACAAATAGCCTTGTACTATAAGCTCCGGCCACTGGCGCAGAAAACGCGCCTGAGTTTCATTCTCGACTCCTTCCACAACTACGCCAAGGCCGAGGCTGCGCGCCATGGCGATAATTGCACCCGCGATGGTCGTATCATCGCCCTCACCCGAGACATCCGCTATGAAACTGCGGTCAATCTTGAGCGTCGATACCGGGAAGCGCTTGAGATAGGCCAGAGAAGAGTACCCGGTGCCGAAATCATCCAGTGAAATGGCGATTCCGAGTTGCTCGAGCGCCGCGAGGCTGTCGCGCACGACCGCGGTATGATCGAGGAGCAGGGTTTCGGTGAGCTCGAGCTCCAATGCCGAGGCCGGCAGACCACTGGCGTCCAGCACCCGTTGCACCGAGGAGGCAAATCCAGGATGGCGGATCTGCTCAACGGAAACATTGACGGCCAAACGCAGGCGGCGGTCAAGACCCCTAGACAATGTGGTCAGGAATCGACAAGCCTCTTGCAGCACCCACTCGCCCACCCTCACGATCAGCTTGCTCTCCTCCAGCACCGGAATAATCTCGCTCGGGCTAATCAGCCCCCGTTGCGGATGCCGCCATCGCAGTAATGCCTCGAGGCCGACGATTCGATGGCTGCTGATCTCGACCAGCGGCTGATAATAGAGGAGGAACTCGCCACGCTCCAACGCATGGTGTAGCTCGGCTTCCAAGCGCAGGCGCTCCGGGACGCCGCCTTCCAAGGCGCGGCTATAGCAGCAGAAGTTATTGCGACCCTCGGACTTCGCGCGATACATCGCGACCTCCGCCTTGCGCAGCAAATCTCCCGCTTCATCGCCGATGCGATCGAACACGGCGATCCCTATACTGGCAGTGACGAATAGCTCAAAGTCGCCAATGAAGAAGGGCTGCGAGATGGCGCTCAGTATGCTGCGCGCAAAAGCCTCGACTTCTTCGGCCGCATCACTGTCCTCGATAAGCAACGCAAACTCATCGCCGTTGGGACGAGCGAGCGTGCTCTCATCACCTACATGGCGCTTGATGCGCTGCGCGATTTCCCAAAGGACATCATCGCCTGCGCGATGGCCCAGGGTTTCATTGAAATCCTTAAACCGATCGACATCGATGTAGGCCAGCACCAGACTGCTCTCGCCACGCGCGCAACGTGCTGCCGCAACCCTGAGCCGGTCGCTGAAGAGCGCCCGATTGGGTAATCCCGTTACCGGATCGAAATTGGTTAGATACCGCAGCCGAGCTTCGCGCTGCTGCTCTTCGGCTAACTCATGCACCTGCAGCAAAGCCATGGGCTCGGACAAATCTTGGAGCGGAATCACGCTGACGACGGCCGCGAAACCGCTACCGTCCGTGCCGATTCCCCAAACGGGCAGTTGCTCCTGGCAGCGAAGCCGAATGGCATCGGTGATCAACCCAGTCACGGTATGTGGCGCCGTGCTCATTTCGGGCATAGGCATACTGAGCAACTGCTCCACCCGATTACCGAGCACGCTCGCGCTGCGTTGCTGAAAGAGCTTCTCACCGCTGCTATTGATAAATCGAATCGCCCCCGCGCCGTCCACCAAGAGCATGGCATCCGTGGCTGCCGCCACCATTCCCCGAAACCATTCCGATACCGTGGAGGCGCCGTCTTCAGCCGCCCACCGACTCCATCCAGAGACGCTAGAGCGCGCTCGCCCCATTGAATGGAATGCTTGCGGCCAGATGCGTGGTACTCGCATACCCATTAATCGTCACCTCATCCCATGCCCGCCTGAAGCCTCCCTGCCGACCTTGTACAAGCTAAAAGACCTTTTTTATGATCTCCCAAGTAGCATTATGAGAAAAACTAATTGGACTAACTTGTCGATTGATTCGCGCACCGCGCGGGCTCACATCGACGATCTCGCCGAGTTGTGCAAAGTTCCCCATCGCGACCCAAAAAATGTGAAATGCATCAAGTATTTGATTCTTACGGCCATAATAAAAGCTCACAGTAAACTTATAGCGTTACTGTTGTCCAATGGCAACAAATATTTGGCTGGCTGCCGGCGAAAAGACGCTGATTGCCCATCCGCTCTTCGCCGTCTGTCATGCAGCCCTAGGCCTGCTCTAACAGCACGAGCTCGGCTAGATTGCAAGGACGATGGCGTACATCGAGTTGTTCGCGCAGAATGCGGCCCCAGGCCGTTCGGCATGCTCCAGTAGAACCTGGCAGACAGGCGATGAGGGTCCGGTTGGCGAAGCCGGCCACGGCCCTCGATTGCAGTGTCGAGGTCCCAATCTCCTCGAAGGAGAGCTGGCGAAACAATTCGCCGAAGCCCAGTATCTCCTGGTCAAATAGCACGGCCACGGCCTCGGGCGTGCGGTCTCGGGCAGCAAAGCCGGTGCCGCCCGTGCAGAGCACGACCTGCACACCCGGCTCGGCGATCCAAGCCGATACGACCGCGCGGATTCGATAGATGTCATCAAGCACGATCTCACGCTGCACGAGCTCATGGCCGGACTCGGCAATACCCTGACAGAGCACATCGCCGGATCGATCCTCGGCCAGTCCGCGGGTATCGGAGATCGTGAGCACCGCGATACGCAGCGCATGAAATTCGGCTCGACTTCTGTGCACTTTCACCTCCCAGCTTCAGCAAGGCACCTACCCTATGCCACAATGCATCATGTAGAAAAAGCAGCAATGGCGGCCCCAATGCACAGCCGCCTGGTCAGGCTGATTTGCGAGCGTATTTGCACGGCATACAATAAGCAACAGGTACTAGGGCCTTTTGGCATCTGCCCACGGCGTCGCGGGTGAATGTCAACAGGCCCCAGGCTCTTCCCTCAATTCGTACCGCTCATGACAATCGACTCCGAACCACTGTTCAAGTCCCACCTCAACAGCCTGCGCCTCTTGCAGCGCGGCAAGGTACGGGATATCTACGAAATCGACGAAGCGCGCTTGCTCATCGTCACCACCGATCGCCTCTCGGCATTTGATGTCGTCCTTCCCGATCCAATACCCGGCAAGGGCGCAATACTCACGGCGCTGTCGCGATTCTGGTTCGAGCGCACTCGCTGCACCATCGGCAACCATCTGCTGGAGGATCCTCCTGAGTCGGTACTGGCCGACCCAGGCGAGCGCCGCCAGGCACAATTCCGCGCCATGGTGGTACGCCGGCTCCAACCCCTGCCGATCGAGGCGGTCGCGCGCGGCTATCTCATCGGCTCGGCCTGGAACGATTACCAGCGCACCGGGCAAGTCTGCGGTATACCGTTACCCGCGGGTCTACAACAAGCCGATGAGCTTCCAGAGCCGATCTTCACGCCCGCCACCAAGGCTCCGGCCGGCGCGCATGACCAAAATATCGATTTCGCGCGCGCGGTCGACCTCATCGGCCGCGATAGCGCCGAGGAGCTGCGCGTCATGACCCTGCGCATCTACAACGATGCGGCCGTCTATGCCCGCGCTCGCGGCATCATCATCGCGGATACCAAACTCGAGCTCGCGCGCGCCGGCAACGATGATCTTGTGCTCATCGACGAGGTTCTGACCCCGGACTCTTCAAGGTTCTGGCCCGCGGATCAGTACCGCCCTGGGGTTTCGCCGCCGAGCTTCGACAAACAGTTCGTACGTGACTACCTAGAATCCCTCGGCTGGGACCACGCGCCGCCCGGCCCTCATCTGCCGGCAAAGATCATCGAGCAGACGGCCGCGAAGTACCGCGACGCATACCATCGCTTGGCCGGGCCGAGCTGAAACCGCGATCGCAGTTCAGGCGCTATCCGGGATTGGGTCGCCCACGCGCACGATCTTCATGGTATTGGTGCCGCCCTGCACACCGGCCAAATCTCCCTGCGTGATCAACACCAGATCGCCCTCGCGGATGGCGCCCGCTCTGAGAAGCTCCTCGACTGCCCCACGGTCTGCGGTCGTGTGGTCACGCCCGGCCGGGTCAAGATTGATCGGATGTACGCCCCTATACAGCGTCACCCTGGTCAAGGTGCGTGATTGCCCCGAAAGCGCGTAAATCGGGATGTCCGTGCTGATGCGCGACATCCACATTGCCGTAGCGCCGGACTCCGTCATCGCGGCGATTGCCCGCACGCTGAGCTGGTTAGCCGCGGCGATCGCCGTCTTGGCAATGGTCTCATCAATGCGGGAATAGCGGGGTTCCGGGCCCAAACGCGGCGGGTGTGATCCCTCGGCATAGCGTTCCGCACCGACGCATACACGCGCCATGGCCGCAACGGCTCTGGCCGGAAAGCGCCCTATTGCAGACTCCTCGGAAAGCATTACGGCATCTGTCCCATCCAAAACGGCATTAGCCACATCCAATACCTCGGCGCGCGTAGGCATCGGCTGCGTCACCATCGATTGCATCATCTGAGTCGCGGTAATCACAACGCAATCTCGCTCCCGGGCAAGACGCATGATGCGCTTTTGTACCCCTGGCAGCTCAGCATCACCGATCTCCACGGCCAAATCGCCACGAGCGATCATCACTGCATCCGCCGCTTCCATAATCTCGGCTAAATTGTCCACGGCCTCGCGGCGCTCGATCTTGGCAACGATCGCGGCGTGCCCCCCAGCGACGCGCAGCAGCTCACGAGCCTCCTCGATATCGCCAGCCCCTTGGGCAAAGGACACTGCCAGATAGTCTGCCTGGAGCTCCGCCGCAAGCTCGATGTCCACCCGATCTTTATCGGTAAGGGCACGCACCGAGAGCCCGCCGCCAAGCTGGTTGATGCCCTTGTGATCCGTTAAGGTGCCGCCGACCTCCACGATGGTGAAGATCCGGCAACCATCCACTCGATCGACACGCAGGCGGATGAGCCCGTCGCTGAGCAAGAGCACATCCCCCGGGCCGACATCCCGCGGCAAACCGGCATAGCCTACCCCGCAGCCATTTTCCGTCCCGGCCTCTTGCGCCAATGAAGGATCGAGGAAGAACGCTTGCCCCTCGACCAGCTCGACGAGGCCGTCACGAAAGCGCCCGATCCGAATTTTGGGTCCTTGCAGATCACACAGCAGGCCAACCACTCGGTTTTGGCGTTGCGCTGCGCCGCGAAGCGCGGCGGCGCGCTGGCGGTGCTCAGCATGATTACCGTGGGACAGATTCAGGCGGACGACATCTACACCCGCGCGCAGCACACCCGCCAAGGCGCCCTCACGATCGGTTGCCGGCCCTAGGGTTGCGACGATCTTGGTCTGGCGGACCATAGCCTACCTAGTTGCTTTTGGGAGATCGGCAATAGCCTATCCCATCCGCCGCTTTTTAGGTGAACGGATTGATCGGGTTATTCGAGGATCATTAGCGCTGCCCGGCCGGACGGCCGCGCATGAGCATTCCCAGCGTGGATCGTGTGCGCTTGCCGACTGCTATGCAGACTGTGACCTGCAGGCAGGTATTGACAGATCGCTATATAGCACAGAATATAACGAGCGCTATGTAAGAAACTACATAAGTTTAATGGATAACGCCCGCGTTTAACAGGCCATCAATAACGATCTCGTAGAGCGGGCATTGCGTTATGCATTCAGGAGGCAGATTGATGTTACGTGCGGACAATACACTCGCGCAAAGCTTGAGGACCGCGGCGTGCCGCCTACCGCTGGTCTCGGCCCTCGCCCTGGCCGTTGCATTACCGGCAACGGCCGCAACCTGGGACTTCAAACCCTCGTGGCTCGATTCCGCGATCGGTACGCCGA
>JAKDMQ010000128.1 GCA_030452265.1 Nitrococcus sp. | reverse complement strand
CGACGGCCGGTCATTTCCGTCACGAATCTCTCCAAAACATACGCTTCCGGCTTCCAGGCTTTGAAGAACATCAACCTGGCAATCCACCCCGGCGAGATCTTTGCGCTGCTCGGCCCTAACGGCGCGGGCAAGACGACGCTGATCAGCATCATCTGCGGGATCGTCAATCCCGGCGAGGGCACGGTGCTCGCGGACGGGCACGACATCGTCGCCGAGTACCGCGCGGCCCGGTTCAAGATCGGGCTCGTGCCGCAGGAGCTCACCACCGATGCTTTTGAGACCGTCTGGGACACGGTCAGCTTCAGCCGCCGGCTGTTCGGCCGGCGCGCGAACCCCCGCTTCATTGAAAAGGTGCTCAAGGATCTGTCGCTTTGGGACAAGAAGAACAACAAGCTCATCACGCTCTCCGGCGGCATGAAGCGCCGGGTGATGATCGCAAAGGCGCTCTCGCATGAGCCGGAGATCCTGTTTCTCGACGAGCCGACGGCCGGGGTCGACGTCACCTTGAGGCGCGAGATGTGGCAACTGGTGCGCGCGCTGCGCGCAAGCGGCGTCACCATCATCCTGACCACCCATTACATCGAAGAGGCCGAGGAGATGGCGGATCGGGTCGCCGTGATGAGCCAGGGCGAGATCATTTTGGTGGAAGACAAGACCGAGCTCATGCACAAACTTGGCCGCAAGCGATTGATATTGCAACTTGAGCACCCGCTCGATCGCATCCCCGGCGCGCTTTCGGCGCACGCGCTTGAGCTCGCGGCCGGCGGCCGCGAGCTTGTCTATACCTACGACCCGCAAGGTGAGGGAACGGGCATCAACGGTTTGCTACGGGATCTCAGTGAGGCGGGAGTCCAGTTCAAGGACGTGCGCACGAAGCAAAGCTCGCTCGAGGAAATCTTCGTCAACCTGGTGAGAGAGCGCCGATGAATATCCACGCGATCCAGGCGATTTACCGCTTTGAGATGGCGCGCACTGTGCGCACTCTGCTACAGAGCATTGTCTCGCCGGTGATTTCGACATCACTCTATTTCGTCGTCTTCGGCGCGGCAATCGGCTCGCGCATTACCGACATTGAGGGGATCAGCTACGGCGCCTTCATCGTACCGGGGCTGATAATGCTGATGCTTTTGACACAAAGCGTCGCCAACGCCTCCTTCGGGATCTATTTTCCCAGATTCTCGGGCACGATTTACGAGCTGTTATCAGCCCCCGTCTCGTACCTCGAGATCGTGCTCGGCTATGTCGGCGCGGCCGCGACCAAGTCCATCATTCTTGGCCTGATCATTCTGGCGACGGCCAGTGTGTTCGTGCCGCTGGAGATTGATCATCCCGCGTGGATGCTCGTCTTTCTTTTGCTCACGGCGCTCTCGTTCAGCCTGCTCGGCTTCATCATCGGCATCTGGGCGGACGGTTTCGAGAAACTGCAGCTCATCCCATTGCTTGTCATCACGCCGCTCACATTCCTCGGCGGCAGCTTTTACTCCGTCGACATGCTGCCGCCCTTTTGGCAGACGGTCACCCTGTTCAATCCGGTGGTCTACCTGATCAGCGGGTTTCGCTGGAGCTTTTATGGGATCGCCGATGTGAGCGTGGCCGCGAGCCTTGCCATGATTGTGGTATTCCTCGGCCTATGCCTGACCCTCATAGCGTGGATCTTCAAGAGCGGCTATCGTCTCAAGGCATAGGCCTTCGGGAGCCGGCAAGTCAGGCGCGGGTATTGCTCGGCGCCGCCCTCGCCCTTCGTCCTTAGGGGATCGCTGAGTTATCCGAGGATCCCGGATACCTTTCCGGCGGACGGGAGAAATCGGCGTCCGCCGGCCGTTGCCTTTCTCCCGTCCGCCAGCGGGTAATCATGGTTCGATTATGGAACCGCCTACGCCACAAGAATCATACGGAAGAAGTCGGATTTGAGTCACTGCTGGTAGTAGTAGTAGTGTCATCGTGACCCATTAACCATTCGTCGATCTGCCGGTCCGCTTCCTCCTTGCTGACGTCATAGACCTGTTGGATCTTTCCGGACATTTCTTCATAGTAGCCCTGCATACCCTCTAGATCATTGGTGGTAAGCAATGCCCACCTCTGTCGAACCTTACCCTTGTATATGTGCCACTTGCCTTGGACATCGTTCCAAGTCAAATAGGGGCTCCGCATCGTGCCGTCTTGTGATGCCACATTGTGATGGTGCGCGCTATCTTTACTCATCAAGGCCTCCGCATGCTTGCTTGTATGGCTTAACATTGCAAATGGACCATGTCCTTATGGTCCATATAATATGGACAAGGCCAATAAACATTCGTTCCCTGTTGGTGATGCGAGGCAAGCGCCGAGGGAGGTCTGATTTTGGCCCGGCTACCACAGCTTCGAGATGCCGAAACCGCCGAACACATCATCCGCTGCCTCATTCAGACCGCCACCAATGAAGGCATCGAGCTGGAGTCGGTCGGTGATCAAATAGGCGATACCCGAATTGATCGAATGGGTCTCCTGGCCGAGCGCGCTTGCGGGGAAAATAGCAAAATACTCGAGATAGCCGGACCATTTATCGCTTAGGACATAGCCCGCCGCGAGGGAGGCGGCATATTCCAGTCGATGCCTGCTGCTGTTCGCATCCGCACGCGCGGCGATGTTGAAGTTGCCGCCTAACGCGATGGCAGGAGTCAGAGCATAGCTCCAGGCGAAGCGTACCTCGGGTTCCACCTCATCGGCCGCGACATCCGCATCGCCCGTAGGGATGACGAATTCCGGGATCACGACCAAATCCGGCACCAGACCCTGCTCGTGCAGAGCGTGTATTTTCAGCCCGACGCGCGTGTTGGCCGGGCCCTCTTCGCCAGTACTTGCATGCGCGTAACCATCCCAGCCGAGGCGCAGCTCGAGGTTTGGCACAAGACCCGCGCGCAGTAGCAGCACGGGCCCATTGTGGATATGTTCTCCAGCGTCGAGATTGAAACCGTAGCCGGATTCGAGCAAAAAATGACCAAATGGCACGGTAACGGTTGCATCCCCAAAGCTCGGTCGATCGGTGATGATCGGCCCTTCAAGGGGGGCTTGCGGCAAGCCCAGGAAGTTATACCCTGCGGTGGGCTCCGCTGCTGTAGCGACAGCCATGAGCAGGTTGGCAGAACAGAACGCTGCGCTGCCAAGCCATATCCGCGGCTGCATCGGTTTCTCCTCGATCTGCGCCTCAAGGATGGACTATGGAGAGACCTTCGTCAGCCGCGGCTAGCGAGTTGCATACCGCGCTCATGGCGCTTGGCCGCCTTCGGGCGCGGAGTCGGTCTGCAGCACCTGTATATCGAGGATAACGATTGCGGGCTGGGGAACATCCCGAGGGAAAGGCCCGGCCGGGCCGGTCTCGCTGCTCGCGATCTTGTCGACCACATCCATCCCCTCGACTATTTTACCGAACACCGCATAGCCAGCGCCGGCGGCCGAGGCGGAGCGGCGATTGAGCGCCGGGTTGTCGACGAGATTAATGTAGAACTGGCTGGTGGCCGAGTCGGGATCGCGACTGCGCGCCATCGCGAGCGTCCCGCGCTCATTGCGTAGGCCATTACCGGCCTCATTCTCAATCGGCGCATGCGTCGGCTTGCGTTGGAGCTCGGCGGTATAGCCGCCGCCTTGAATGACGAAGCCCGAAATCACCCGATGGAAAATCGTGCCGGCATAAAAGTCTTCGCGCACATAGCGCAAAAAATTCTTCACGCTCGCCGGCGCCTTGCGCGGATAGAGCTCCGCGACAAAGCGCCCCTCGCTGGTCTTGAACAGCACGCGCGGCTGATCTTGCGTCCGCGGCGCGGCAAGCGCCGAGCCCAATAACAACATGCCAAGCGTGAGAATAACCCCTGCGCGCAGTCTAAGCCGATCCCGCATCCCGACACCTCGCTCATGACAACCTATGGGCGCTGCGCTCTGCCACACCTGGCATCCCAATGGCGCCGTGGCGGCATTTGCAGCGACTTGCCGGTAAACCGGCACGGAGCGGCCACGCAAGGCAAAGCTCATTTGCGGCAGCACCGAGCGGGAAGTAAGTCCGATTGGGACACCCGATGTCAACCCCGTGCAGACGCCTGCCTGTCTCGCTCCCGTACGATGTGATTTGACTATGCTGGCTTGGAATTTATCCCGCTCGAGCAGACCGGCGGCAAATCAGGAGAATGTCGGGGTCCACCTACCTATGCCTGCGGCAGACAGATGCGTTATGCACGAGCTCGGAATCCGGACTTGTGCGCTCTAGGGTGGTGCCCACTAGGGCGAGGCTCGAGTCTTGAACGTTGACGGGCGCACCCGACGGCCTTACTGTTAGTTAAATCTGGGGGTTGTCGGCTGGGCCCAGAGCGTTTGGGGAATCGTGTGCGTCAATATCGGCTCTGGCGAGCTCAGGGGGACCTGTTTACAGTAGCGCGCCGGATTGGAGCTGCGTCCTCGACCTGTTCGCCGTGGCCGTAAAGCGTGGGGCTCAAGCCATGGCTTTATGCAACAGGAACTGGAACGAGGATAGGGCGCCGCGCGCGCTTTTGTGCGAGGGAATCTTCATTATTCTCTGGGACGGATCAGAAGATGGTCGATTATCGTAGCATCATCACCATCGAGCCAGGAAAATGCGGTGGGAAGCCTTGCGTGCGCGGAATGCGCATCACTGTATATGACGTCCTCGATTATCTCGCTTCCGGCATGACGACCGAGGAAATCTTGACCGACTTCCCATATCTCACGCGCGACGATATCCAGGCTTGCCTTGCTTTCGCTGCCGATCGTGAAAAACACACGCTCTCGATACCGGTGTGAGGTTACTCTTCGACCAGAACCTTTCTCCACGACTTGCAGCGAGGCTGGCCAGCCTATTCCCCGGTTCCGCCCATGTCCAGGATTTTGATCTTGCTCAGGCATCCGATGTTGACCTGCTCTATTTTGCCGAGCGGGAAGGCTTTATCCTAGTAAGCAAGGACTCTGATTTCTTCGAACCGGCGTTGTTACGCGGTTATACCGCCAAGATCGTATGGGTGCGGCGGGGCAATTGCTCGGCCACAGAAATCGAGAACATCCTGCGTCGCGAGGCAACGCAAATTGAGCATCTGGCGAGCACGGAAAACCTGTACCTGCTAATGCTGTACTGATTGCCGCTTTAATTTATCGACCGCTCAGGATGAGCTCGATTCGGTGTCGAAAGCATACGGCAAATCGAGGAGCTGCAACGGCGTACCGTTTAGCACCAGGTCGCCTTGGTCTGCAAGCTCGGTTCGCAGCACGGCCAACAGCTCAGCACCGCCGTCCGCCGCGGCAGCGCAGACTACGGTGCCGGCCTCCTGCCCTCCTTCGCCCGTACGCACCGCCTCCCCGGCGGAAGGCGTTGCCTCGCCCTGGGTGCGCAGGCGATACATCCGCCGCTTGATCTTACCCAAGTAATGCATGCGGGCGATTACCTCCTGACCGGGGTAACACCCCTTCTGGTAGCTTATCCCCTGCAGCGGCTCGAGGTTGAGCATCTGCGGCACGAACGCCTCCTGGGTCGCGGGGGTGATCGTTGGCATGCCGGCACGGATCTCAGTTAGCTGCCAAGCTTCCATGTCGACGACCGGAAGCGTCTGTGTGAGTCTCGACCAAAGCGCGGCGAGCTCCCCGGCCGGAACAGCGAGGGCGAAGCGATCCGGCGTGCAGCCCAAACGAATGAGCTGGACGCCGCCGGCACTATGCACACCGCCGAGGGGCTCGGGTATCACGCCCATGATCTCGCGCAGCGGCTGCGCTACGCCGGCCCCGTGCAGCCCAATCACTCCGATTGCCTCCGAGGCGTCATCGAGCGTCACCTTGGAGCGCAGCACGAAGAGGCGCAGACGACGAATGAGTGAGTCGATGAGCGGCCTATGGGCCAGCAGAAGCAGGCCATCATCGGCGCGCAAAGCTCGCAATAGGGCTAGCGCGCGCCCCTTTGGGTTGCAGTAAGCGGCGAGCCGTGAGCTCGCCGCGTCCATAGCCTTGATGTCGTTGCTGAGCTGGCTGTGGAGAAACGCCGCCGCATCGGCGCCCCGAGCGCCGATCACTCCCCAATCGAGGAGCGCGCAGATACGCCCGGCGTGCTCGCCGCGCACGCTCTCGGTTGGGGCGCAGCGTATATCGGTTTGCCCTGCCTGCGCTTCGTATGCGCTTTGGCTAAGAAAATTCCACTGTGTCGGCATAGCAGTTTTACCCAGCCCAGTCGTTCTCTCGCAAAAGGTCTTCGCACATCGTATTACTGAAGTGGCTCGGACGCACGCGCCGCCCCGCCGCGCAAGTCTTGCATCGCGCACAGGCAACCGATACTGTTGTTGCTGTCGTGCTTCCTGACCAGAAGTGGAGCGGTTAATAAATGGATAATGATGCTCGACCGCTTGCCCCGCATCTGCAGATCTATCGCTTCCCGCTTACCGCCATTTCCTCGATCACCCATCGCATCACCGGAGGCTTGCTCGCACTCGGCACCTTGGCCGTGACCTATTGGCTTGTCATGCTCGCGTCGGGACCGCAGGCATACGCCAGTGCGCGCGCCGTTTTCGCCAGTGCCTTCGCGCAGATGATCATGTTCTTGTGGACGTATGCACTGTTCTACCACCTGTGCAACGGCATCCGGCATCTCGGTTGGGATCTCGGCTACGGATTCCATCTCGAGCGGGCACGCCGATCCGCCGTAGCGGTTTTTGTCGCAGCCGGGATCTTAACCCTAATTACTTGGCTCCTCGCATACAGTCTTTGATGATTACGCACTCAAGGAGCGCCCTCCCATGAGCTTTCGCACGCCGCTCAAGCAAGCAATGGGATTGGGAGCATCCCATTCCGGGACGTCGCAATGGTGGCTGCAGCGGGTGACGGCGGCGGCGCTCGTTCCACTGCTCATCTGGTTCGTTATCGGACTCGTGCGCCACGCTGGAGCCGATTATGAGAGCGCCCGAGCCTGGCTCGGCTCGCCAATTGCCGCCGTTTTGATGATACTCACGCTCGCCACCACCTTCTATCATGGCGCGCTCGGCATCCAGATCGTATTAGAAGACTACATAGACCACGATGCGCTCAAGCTGGCGCTGATCGTATTGGTGAAATTCGCCGCCGCGGCCATTGCCGCCGTGGGCATTTTCGCCGTGCTCTCGATTGCCTTTGGAGGCTGAACCATGGCGGGCGATTACGTGATAATCGATCATACCTACGATGTGATCGTCGTGGGTGCCGGCGGGGCGGGCTTGCGCGCCACGCTCGGTATGGCCGAGCAGGGCCTTGCGACCGCCTGTGTCACGAAGCTCTTTCCGACGCGCAGCCATACCGTATCGGCCCAGGGCGGAATCAGCGCCGCGCTCGGTAACATGGGCGAGGACGACTGGCGTTGGCATGCCTACGATACCATCAAGGGCTCGGACTGGCTCGGCGATCAGGATGCCATCGAGTACATGTGCCGCGAGGCTGTCCCCGCGATCCTCGAGCTGGAGCACTATGGGGTGCCGTTTTCGCGTACGGAGCAGGGCCGGATTTTTCAGCGCGCGTTTGGGGGCATGACGACCCATTTTGGCGAAGGAAGCGCGCAGCGCACTTGCGCCGCCGCTGATCGCACAGGGCACGCAATCCTGCACGCACTCTACCAACAGTCGATCAAACACCAGGCCGAGTTTTTCATCGAGTTCTTCGCCATCGATCTGATCATGGATGCCCGGGGCGTCTGTCGGGGGGTGGTTGCCCTGGAGCTCGCGACCGGAGAGATTCATCGCTTTCGCGCTCAGCTAACGGTGCTAGCAACGGGCGGCTATGGCCGAGCGTATTTCTCCTGCACCTCCGCCCATACCTGTACCGGCGATGGCAACGGCATGGCGTTACGCGCCGGCTTGGCGCTGCAGGATATGGAGTTCATCCAGTTTCATCCCACCGGGATCTACGGCGCCGGGATGCTGATCACCGAAGGCGTGCGCGGGGAGGGTGGCTATCTCACCAACTCCGAGGACACTCGCTTCATGGAGCACTATGCGCCGCATGCAAAAGATCTGGCCTCGCGCGATGTGGTCAGCCGCGCCATGACCGTCGAAATTCGCGAAGGCCGCGGCGTAGGGCCGAACAAGGATCACCTGCATCTGCACCTCGATCATCTCAGCCGGGAGCTGGTTCGCGAGCACCTGCCAGGCATTGCCGATATGGCGCGCATTTTTGCCGGGGTGGATGTGCACAGGGAGCCGATACCGGTGCTGCCGACGGTGCATTACACCATGGGCGGAATCCCGTCCAATCTGCACGCGGAGGCCGTCACGTTAAGGGATGGCGATCCTAATAGCGTGGTGCCCGGGCTGATGGCCATTGGCGAGGCGGCCTGCGTGTCCGTGCACGGTGCCAACCGGTTAGGCTCGAACTCGCTCTTGGATATCGTGGTTTTCGGTCGCGCGGCGGCGGAGCGTGCGGCGCGGATCATTAAGGAGCAGGGTCGCACCCAACCTCCGCTACCGCGTGACGGGGCGGAATTGGCGCTCTCCCGGTTGGAGCGCTTGCGCAATGCCAATGGCAGCGAGCCGACAGCCGTTATTCGCGAGCGCATGCAGCAGACGATGCAAAGTTGTGCGGCCGTCTTTCGCGACCGCCCAACGCTCGAGGATGGCTGCAAGCGCATGGCGGAGGTCTACCACTGCTTTGCGGACGTGAAGATCTCGGATCGCTCGCTCATTTGGAACACGGATCTGGTGGAAACCCTGGAGCTGGAGAATTTACTCGATTGCGCGATCACGGCGGTCGAGTCCGCCCTCAACCGCACGGAGACCCGCGGCGCGCATAGCCGCGAGGATTTCGCCGAGCGTGATGATCGAAACTGGCTAAAGCATACGCTCTCCTGGCTCAATGCCAACGGCAAGGTTTCGCTCGATTATCGGCCCGTGCGCCTGACGCCCTTGACCAGTGAAATGAAGTCAGTGCCCCCGCAGGTGCGTGTCTATTGACAAGCCTATCCACCGTGGAGGCAGTTCTGAGACGAGGTTCAGCCATGGCGAAGTTCGGAGTTGGGGCGAGATCCCGTGTTCAACCGGGGCAGCGTTATAGCGCGGCTTCGGACGCCAACAACATCAAAGTATTCCAGATCTATCGATGGGATCCGGACCAGGGTGGCAGTCCGCGCCTCGACGCCTATGAAGTGGATAGGGATCGCTGCGGCCCCATGGTCTTAGACGCGCTGATCAAAATCAAAAACGAGACCGATCCCACATTGACGTTCCGCCGCTCATGCCGGGAAGGGGTCTGCGGCTCCTGCGCCATGAACATCGCCGGGCGCAACACCCTTGCCTGCACCAAGCCCATCGATGAGATCGGGGGCGAGGTCAAGATCTATCCGCTGCCCTCCTTGCCGGTGATCAAGGATCTAGTGCCGGACATGACCCATTTCTATGCCCAATACGCCTCCGTAAAGCCTTGGCTGCAGACCAAGACGCCGGTGCCCGTCAACCGTGAGCGACTGCAGTCCAGGGAGGATCGGGAGCGCCTTGACGGGCTCTACGAGTGCATACTCTGCGCCTGCTGCACCACCGGCTGCCCCAGTTGGTGGTGGAATCCCGGCCGCTACCTAGGACCCGCGGTATTGCTGCAAGCTCAGCGCTGGCTCGAGGATAGCCGGGATGAGGCAACCGGAGAGCGCTTGGATGCGCTGGAGGACCGATTCAAGCTGCAGCGCTGCCGCACCATCATGAACTGCACCGAGGTCTGTCCTAAGGGGCTGAACCCGGCGCAAGCGATCGCGCAGATCAGAGGTAAGCTGATCGCGCGGCGTTGATGGGCCACTGGCCTAGGGAGTCGCGCATATGTTCGTCACACCGGCGAAGCCTGCGCCGAAAGGACGAGAATCAAATTGGTCACTGCTTGGCTAGAGAAGGGG
The DNA here is from genome assembly GCA_030452265.1 of Nitrococcus sp. Classification (GTDB taxonomy): domain Bacteria; phylum Pseudomonadota; class Gammaproteobacteria; order Nitrococcales; family Nitrococcaceae; genus Nitrococcus. The sequence goes on along the minus strand of JAKDMQ010000128.1, from coordinate 191 downwards.
CGGCCGGGTGAGCGAGATCTCGCGCTTGCGCTGGCGTTGCCGGCGCGGTTCCAGAGAACTGGAATATCTGCTGCAGCGCTTTGTCGATCAGGGCCATCTCAATCCGGATGAACCGGATTTGCGCGTCTTCGATCGTTTGCTCGACTGCGAAGACGACCGGCTCATGGATTGGCTAATCAGGGGGGATGACC
>JAKDMQ010000127.1 GCA_030452265.1 Nitrococcus sp. | reverse complement strand
GGGACGCTGATCAGGTTGTAGCGGGGTTGACGGGGCATGGCGTACGTTCAGTCTGAGTATAAGCCGAAGCGTAGCATAAAATAGCAGTCTGACCCTAATTCCGCTTGTTCTTACACTTCGTCCTCCGGCATCTTCAGCAACCGTAGGTGATTGGTGGTGCCCGCGACGCCGAGCGGTAGCCCGGCTGTCATCACCAGTGAGTCCCCCGGCCCGGCGAGGCCGATGCTCCGGGCCTGGCGGAGGGTAAGCGCCGCGGCCTGCTCGGCCTCATCCACCTTCGACACCACGCGGGAGTGCACGCCCCAGACCAGCACCATGCGCCGTGCCGTCGTCCGGTTCGGCGTAAGGCAGAGTATCGGGCATACCGGGCGTTCCCGGGCGATGCGCAGGGCGGTGAAGCCGGACCCGGTCCACGCGACGCAGCAGGCGAGCCGAAGCAGCCGAACGATTCCGCGCACCGCGAAGCAGATGGCATCCGAATCGGTGGCCGAGGGCTGAGGGCGATCTGCATCGAGGGCGTGCCAGAAGCGCGGATCCGCTTCCACCCGGGCGATGATGCGGGCCATCATCTGTACGGCATCCACCGGGTATTTGCCCACGGCGGTCTCGCCGGAGAGCATGACCGCGTCGACGCCTTCGTAGACGGCATTGGCGACGTCGGAGGCCTCTGCCCGGGTTGGCCGCGGTGCGGCCATCATGGAATCGAGCATTTGGGTGGCAACGATCACCGGCCGGCCGCGCTCGCGGCACAGGCGCACGATGCGCCGCTGGGCCACCGGTACGTCCTCCGGCGGGATCTCCACACCCAGGTCGCCACGGGCAATCATTACGGCGTCGCTGGCCTCCACCACCGCCTCCAACGCATCGAGCGCGGCCGGTTTCTCCAGCTTGGCGATGATGCCGGCCCGCTTGCCGACCCGCGCGCGCAGCGTCTCCATGTCCTCGGGCTTCTGCACGAAGGACAACGCCACCCAGTCGATGCCCTGCTCCAGGCCGAAGGCGAGGTCGCGCAGATCCTTCTCGGTGAGCGCTGGCACCGGCAGGTTGACGTCAGGCAGGTTCAGTCCCTTGTGATCGGCCAGGCGACCGTCATCTTCCGCCCACACCGTTGCGCGCTCCGCCGCGACGGACTCCACGTGCAGGGTGAGCCGGCCATCGTCCACCAACACTCGAGAGCCGGGGCGCAGGGCGGCGAACACCGCGCGTGCCGGAACCGGCACCTGGCCGTCGGCGAGCGGGCCATCGGCATAGACGAGCGTAAGGCGCTGGCCGGCGCTCAGCGCGAGCTCACCGCCCGCGAAGCGCCCTAGGCGCAGCTTCGGCCCGCACAGATCGAGCAAAATGGCAAGCGGGCGCTCCACCTCATCTTCCAGCGCGCGCAGCGTGGTGATGACCTCGGCGTGCTCGGTGTGAGTGCCATGGCTCATGTTGAGCCGGAACACGTCGGCGCCGGCGTCGATCAGACGTCTGAGCGTGTCCCGATCCCGGCAGGCGGGACCGACCGTTGCGACGATACGGGTGTGCTGATCAGTATTGCCGTGGTAATCCCCGGACGTGCCTTTCATGGCTTCTCCCCTCGTTTCGTTTCGGCTAGACGGGACGGCGATACACGCTCCACCCAAGCACGAATTTAACAAATTCACTATACTTATGGACTTATCACGGCAAATTTGAATGCCGCCTTGGGGACATACACCTAACGATGCGACGCGCAACCTTTTCTCAACGCTTACGTTACGCCTTCGATAATACGATGTCGGCGGGCTCGATCGCTTTGATCAGTTGGCTTGCAATCCTATCATTCGTCTTAATCCTAGTGTTTTCAATCATTACCATGGCACTGGGACAAGCGCCGACGGACAGTTTCTTGGAGATGATGTGGCAAAGCCTGATGCGCGCCCTCGATGCGGGCGCGGTGGGCGGCGATGAGGGATGGGGGTTTCGCATACTGATGCTGCTGCTCACCTTCGGCGGCATCTTCATCGTGGCAACCCTGATCGGCGTGCTGACCAGCGGCATCGAGCAGAAGCTGGACGAGCTTCGCAAAGGGCGCTCGTTCGTGGTCGAAACCGATCACACCGTTATTCTGGGCTGGTCGCCGCAGATTTTCGCGATCATCTCGGAGTTGGTCACCGCCAACCTCAACCGCCGCAAAGCCGTGATCGCGATTTTGGCGGAAAAAGACAAAGTAGAGATGGAAGACGAGCTTCGCGCGCGCATCGAGGATAGGAAGACGACGCGCATCGTCTGCCGCACCGGAAGCCCGTACGATCTCGCCGATTTGCAGATCGTCAACCCGCGGGATGCGCGCTCGATCATCATCCTGTCCTCAGAAGCCGACGACCCCGACGCGCTGGTGATCAAGAGCATGCTGGCGCTGGTCAACAGCCCGGATCGGCCTGAGCGCCCGTATCACATCACGGCGGAAATCCGCGACCCCGCGAATTTCGAGGTCGCGCGGATGGTCGCCAACAACGAGGCGCAGTTGATCAAGGTCGATGAGTTCATCTCGCGCGTGACGGTGCAAACCTGTCGCCAATCGGGTCTCTCGGTGGTCTACCTGGAGCTTCTCGACTTCGGCGGGGGAGAGATTTACTTCCACGAAGAACCCGGACTGGTCGGTAAGCCCTTTGCCGATGCGTTGTTGGCTTACGAGGACTCGGCGGTGTTGGGGATGCGCTTCGCCGATGGGCGGGTTGCTCTCAGCCCGCCGATGGACACCCTGATTCAGCGCGGCGATCAGCTCGTAGCCGTCTCACAGGACGACGACACGATTAGGCTGTCGGGTCGCAGTGATCTGGGAATCGACGCAAGCGCCATTGTGGACGGCGCCCACCGCGAAGCCAAGCCGGAGCGCACGCTCATTCTCGGTTGGAACACACGCGGCATCGAGATTATCCGCGAATTGGATCATTATGTTGCGCCGGGATCAGAAATAACCGTCGTGGCAGACAGCGAAGGCGCTGAGGAACAGGTCAGCATGAGCTCAGTGAGCCTCGCCAACCAGCGCGCGACCTTTGAGAGCGGTCATATTACCGAGCGGCGGTTGCTGGATTCGCTGAGCGTGTGCGCTTACGATCACATCATCACCCTGAGCTACTCGGATACGCTGGAGAATCAGCAAGCCGACGCGCAAACACTGATCACGCTGCTGCACCTGCGCGACATCAGCGAGAAGGAGGAGCAGCCCATCGCCATCGTCAGCGAGATGCTGGACATGCGTAACCGCAAGCTGGCCGAGGTGGCCCGCGCCGACGACTTCATCGTCAGCGACAAGCTCATTAGCCTGATGATCTCGCAGGTCTCCGAGAACAAGGATCTGATGGCGGTCTTCCAAGACCTGTTCGACCCCGAAGGCGTGGAGCTCTATCTGAAGTATGCCGATCAATACGTGAAGCCCGGCGTTCCTGTAAACTTCTATACCGTCGTGGAAGCGGCGCGGCGGCGCGGTGAGATCGCGTTGGGCTATCGCAAAGTCAGTCGGGCAGGCGATGCCGGCCAATCCTACGGCGTAGCCGTCAACCCACCCAAATCAGAGAACGTGACCTTCGATCCAAAAGACCGGATCGTTGTGCTAGCGGAGTATGAGCAGAGTATTTCGTAGCGGCAGCCATAGCTGTAGTGGCCCAGGACTCTGCCACGCCCGTGCCCTATCGGCGACCCGGCTCGCAGGTCGCCAGCGACCGTTCGTTTCTTGATGAGCTGGATGCGACGCGGGAGCTGCCCTGCGGTTGACACCATCGCCATGGTGATGCAGCACCCGCGTTGCATGGATCTTCTCCAGCAAGAGACCCGCTAGTGAAGAAGCGGGCAAGGCTGCCGCTTGCGGCGCGTGGAAGCCCAGTTCGCCAGATCCACTTCCTTGCGAATGGCGGCGCAGGCATCCACGATGCGCTGTAGTTCGGCGCCGGTGAGCGCCGCGTTCACGGACAAGCGCATCAGCGAACGGTTTCTCGTCGTCGCCGGGGCGCAAAACACCGAGCCGAAAATCCCCCGCGACTCCAAGGCATCCCGCAGCACGATGGTTTGAAGCTCGGGCCCCGACTCCAGGCTGATGATCTGCGATTGACTGGCCAAATTGTACCCGAGGCGAGTAAGCTCATCGCGCAAGTAGCGGGCGTTATCATGCAGCTTGCGGCGCCGCCAATGCTCTTCGCGTATCACCCGTAAGGTGGCATGCAGCCCCGCCACTTCCTGCGGCAGCAAAGTCGAGCTGAAAATTGCCGGGCGTGCGGTGCATCGGAAGTACTCGGCAAAACGTTTTGAACAAGTGATCAACCCGGCGCGGCCGGCGAAGGCCTTGGCTAGGCTCGCGGTGCGGAAATGGACTTGCTCGGTCAGGCCGCAGGCGGCCACCAACCCCGCTCCATCCGGGCCATGGGTGCCCAGGGAGTGTGATTCATCCACCACCAACACGCAGCCGTAGCGCAGCCCGATCTCCACGATTTCTGCCAGCGGAGCCACCGCTCCGGTCGTGCTGTACACCGAGTCCACTACTACGATGCCCGGTCCGTGACGACGAATCTGCCGTTCGAGGTGATCAACGTCGTTGTGCCGAAACGGCCGTGCCGTTGCCCCGGCGCTCAGAATCCCCTCGCGCAATGACATATGGGCGAGCATGTCCACGTATACGGGCACGTATTCATCGGCAATGGCTTGGATCAAGCCGGTATTGGCACACCAGCCGGACTGGCACAGCACCGTGGTCTCACTGCCGAGATAACGGGCAAACTCCGCTTCCAAGCGTAGCTGCGGCTGATCACCCTGCAAGAAGACAGCGGACATTAACAATCCGTTGCCGGCGTGCTTGATCGCTTCGATCTGAGCACTCAGGATTGCCGGATGGCGGGCGATGGATAGATAATCGTTGCTCTGGAGCAGCAGCGAATCGGCGCCTGGTAGCCGCCCACGCATGATGTGCCCACCGGGGTACTTCTCGATCCGCTCGTAGTACTTTCCCACACGATTCTTTAGGAAGGCGGGCTCCCACGAGGGCTCGACCCACTCAAATTCATTCCAGTGCTGCGAATACGCTACTTGAGCCATGATTTCCTCCGTTGTAGGTACCACAGGTCAACAACGGCAGGAACATGGGTCAGAACTAGAGCCATGACCGCGTCGGGTCTGGCTTAACATACTGTTATTGTTATGTTGTTTCCTTATGACCTCAGGCCCTGCAATGGCAGGCCCGGTGACATCCATGAACCGTAAGGTCGGACGAGCCTTGAGTCTATTGGAACGGATTCACGACATGCCCGGGCACGCCCCACCTGCTTGACCATGTGGAGCCAAATACATTTTTTCGATTACGCACGAGCCCCAGCCACGCTTGGCGATCCCCCTTAGCGCAAATACTATTCAGTGGCCTATTGAGTTATCCGCGTCCTGCGTAGTGCGACTCGGACAAGCACGCCCTGTTGTATTGGGTCTAGAGCGCAGGAAACCTCGGCTCCGCAAAGACGACTGCACGTCGTGCGTAATCAGGTACATTTTTTGCACTTGAGATAAGGGGCTCACAGGGTAACGTAATTGGAGGTCGCAAAACGTGAGATATGTCGCATATTGTGCATCTGCTGCGTCTCGTGGCGAGTGATGCCGCGGATGGCAGGGCCTGGGTGGTCACGGCGGCTCATGCGGATGTTTGCACAAGCATTGTCAGCTCGCGCGGTGTGCTGCAAGAGAGTGGGTCGGCCCGGACGCGCATCGGCGCCTGCCCGTTGGACGGGCGGGTGGTCATGAACAACGTTCGCAGCCGCTCCTAGAGTACAGGCTGGGATCGCCGGCGGACGGTTGGAACACTCGGCAGGCGTATTCCTGGATTTGGTCGGTGAGAAAGGCCAACCGCATCAACCCGGCGGGCGGGCAATGCCAGTTCCCCCCTGACTCGCCTTAGGTGCCAAGGGCGCCGGATATTCGTCCCCTCGCTTCATGGGCGACCACCCGGTTGCGCCCTTGCCGCTTAGCGGCATACAAGGCCAGATCAGCTTGGTGGATAAGGGCGTGAATGCTCTCCTCACGGCCGTATCCATTGTCATTCGCCGCCACCCCGATGCTGACGGTAACCGACAGGCCGTTGCTCGTTTGAGCACTGACCCGCTGACGGATACCCTCGGCGATTTTTGCGCCTTGGGTTTCATCCGCGTTGTGCAGATACACGACGAACTCCTCGCCTCCGTATCGCGCGATGACATCGGTGCTGCGGATCATGGGAACAAGGAGGCCGGCCACCTCTTTCAATACAGAATCGCCGGTCACATGGCCATGTAGATCATTCAGTGCTTTGAAGTGGTCGATATCGATGAACAGCAAGGATGCGCTTTGCCCATCGCGTTGGGCAAGTCGCAAAAGGCGCTGGCTGGCCTCGAGGAAATGGCGTCGATTGGGCAGTTGCGTGAGCTCATCCGTATTGGCGATCTGTTCGAGCTGACTGGCGTAGCAATAGATCCGCCAGTAGAGGACATCGAAGAGGCCGACAAGCATTACTATTGGCCCGTAGAGCATCCAGATATACATGTGGTAGACGGGCATGTTCAGATGTGCGGCGAAACCAAGGGCGTGCAGCAGGGTCGGAAACAAGGCGATGGCAGTGAGCGCCAGCACGTTGAACCGCAAACTCTGCGCCAGGCAGGTAAACGGCATGAAAATGAAGAAGTACAGGAAAGTGCCCATGCCGTACTCCGGCCCCTGCTCAAGCCGAGAAAGCACCTCGATTAGTATGCCGTCCACGCACAGCGGTGCCAGCAGCAAAGCCACACGCGCGCCAAGCGAGCGGACGTCCCGGTAGAGCAGCGCAGCCGCGACCAACGTCACCAATGTTGCGGCTATGCGTAGCGCTATAGTGTCGGTGGCATTGAGCGGGTCTACGACGTAGTCCCAAAACCAAGTCGTGGCGACGAAAAAGGCGGTGAGGAAGCTGGCAATCCCGGTGAAGCGGCCGAACTCCGATGCCTTGGCGCGCAGGTAGGGTTCTGAATGCACCGCGCGCAGCAAGCCCATAAACTCCCTAAGCCGCCATCGGAGCACCCAATAAGTGTAACGAACCATTCTCCGCCCCAGCTACATAAGGCTCGCTCGCCGGCCGGTCGCTATCCGGCAACTGTCCGCGCGAGCTCGTCAATGCCGATCTTCTTCCTTGAGCGCTTTGCCTCCATGGCTCGTCGGGATTTCTCAGGGTCGGGGCCGTTGATCGTTAAAATGAGCCCCATGATCTGGACCACTGGCTATAGATAGAATGCCACATCAATACCGCGAAGGGGGCGGACGTGGCACGTGAACACTTTAGCAGCGAGTGCATGGCGCATGCGTGAAACTCGGTCCTTTATCCCCCATTATCCGCGACCAGACGATACAGCCCGCCGCCAAAGTCGACGATGTACAGCTCACCGTCAGCGCCCTGGCCGAAGGAGACGATATTGAGATCGGTCTCCAGCAGCACGCGCCGGTCAAAGCCGCCGTCATCATCGGCGAACAATCCGAAGATCGTGCCCGAGCCAAAGTCGCCGAACACGTAGACGCCCTGCAGTTCGTCGATGGCGCCGCCGCGATAGACATAACCGCCGGTGATGGAGCTGCCCTCGTCGTGACAGTATTCGGCGACCGGGAAGATATACTCACTGCGTGCGCCGCAGCCTTCGAGATTGAATTCCGCGCTGCCCTCGTAGCAGCGCCAGCCGTAATTACCGCCGTTTTCGATGATATCGACTTCCTCGACCTCATCCTGACCGACGTCGCCTAGCCACAGTGTGCCGTTTGCGCGATCGAAACTGAAGCGCCAGGGATTGCGCAGGCCATAGGCGTAGATCTCCGGCTGCGGTTCGGCCGAACTGCCGCCGCTGCCGACGAACGGATTATCGGGCGGAATGCCGTAAGGTGTCATGATGTCCACGTCGATGCGCAGCAGCGCGCCAAAGAGATTATTGACGTTCTGCGCGTTGTTCAGTGGATCGCCGCTCGATCCGCCGTCGCCGAACCCGATGTACAGAAATCCATCCGGCCCGAAGGCGATGTGTCCGCCGTTGTGATTGGTGAAGGGCTGATCGAGTGTCAATAGAACCTCTTCGGTCGCGGGGTCGAACGTCTTGCTGTCCATGCTCCGCACGCGTGAGATGATCGAGGTCAGCGGGCTGCCGCTCGTGGTGTAGGAGAGAAAAGCCTCGCCGTTGGTGGCGAACCGCGGGTGAAAGGCGAAGCCCAGCAGGCCTCCTTCGCCGTCCATGTCCACTTCTTCGGTGATGTCGATGACTACATCGCTGGTGGCGGTGGATTCGTCGGTGGCATCGAAGCTTCGTATAACCCCGGCGCGCTCGACCACGAACCAGCGCGACGCATCGCCCGGAGCCTGCAACAGGGCGACGGGGGCGTTGAAGGTGAGATTCGGGTAGGCGCGTTCCAGTTTCACCGCGACTTGCGCCCGCGCGGCGGACGCGCAGTTGACGGATCCAGAGCCACCAAAGCCACCAAAGCCACCGGAACCGCCGGTACAGCTACTCACACCGAGCAGCACCGCCGCGGCGAGAAACCCGAGCTGTTCGATACAATTTGCCATCATGGCGCACTACCCCGGGGGGAATCGTTTCGCGTTTGGGCCTGCTCGTCGACACCGGCCTTCATAGCCATGCGCCGACCAACGGAGGGTCGATCTCGCGGCGTGGCAACCGACGCGTCACGGGCGGTGTAGAGAAGGCGGTCCACACCCGTAGTCCCGACTCATCTATTGCCGCCCCTTTAGGGTCTGTTGACATTCGCCCGCGATCCCGAGGGTAGATGTCAACGCGCCCGAGTCCGGCGACGCTTCAATACCCGGAGAATAGCCGTGTTGGCCCGCACTGTTCAAACCTTGCGGACATGCGTCTGCGCCCCCGCTCAAACCACCCTCGCGAACCTGTGTATAATTTCTTGGCAGCTCGCGGCCATACCCGGGCGCCGCGGCGCGGCTTTCGCCTAGCCTTTTAGTAAATTTGATCGTGGCTTTCGGTGGGCGTGCGTAAGCCGTTGGGTTGGCGAGGAGCAGTCTCACCGCCAGCGTGCTGGCAAAACAGGCAAAAAGCATCTATGGGTCCATTGAGCGCATGTTTGCGTCCTTGAACATTTGCTCAGCATCCTTTATGGTTCGGCTAATAGTGAACGCCGAAAGACGCAGTTCTAAAAAAAAAGAAAAAGGGGCGTTCGGAATGCGCCGCTGTACTCTTCGTTACCGCGAGCTGGTCGTGTTGTCGACCGCCATCATCTTGTCAATTGCCGCCACTGACGCTCGGGCGTATCACCCAACCTGGGCGCCGGACGCCTATGCTCTACGGTATTTCAGCGCAGGTGGCCAGCTTGAAGGGCTGAAACACGCTGCATTCGCGGCTCGCTACGAGCTGTCGGACGAGGGCGAACGGCTCGCCGTTCCACGGCTCCGCATAGGAGCGCAGGTGAGCGTTGGCACGCTTTGGAAGGGCGGCAGCGATGGCGTCACCGTGGCGCTGGGGCCGATAGTGCAATGGGATGTGCTGCCGCGAGCTGGCGGATTGTACCTGGACATCGGTGCTGCCCCGACCTACCTGGGGCGCACCCGCTATGACGGCGCCGATCTAGGCGGGCACTTGGCTTTCACCTTGCACGCGGTGATCGGTTGGCAGCCGGCCTCCGGCAGCGGGCCGTTCGTTGGCATCGGCGCGCAGCACATCTCCAACGCCAATATCTATGAACATAATCCGGGCGCCAACTTCATTGGCGCGGTCGTGGGCTGGCGGCTGCGCTAGACGCGGTGCGCGGAGCAGCCGGTTCGACACGGAGCCCCCGAGCGGCTGGGCTATGATCTCGGGCGCATCGGCGTTGTCATCGACCACCAGAATGCACTGCCGTGCGACTTCCTGCCCATCATCGGCCGGCTGCCCTGTGACAAATTCTCCGAGCAGCCTACTCCCGGTGCAGCCGGCGCTGATTCTCGCGCGCCCCAGGCGCAGACATCGCAAATATTCGCGCCCAATGGTGATCTTCGAAGTATCGCAAGCCAATTCAGCCGATTGTTGGCCTTTTTTATGCTGATTTGGTGCCAATGCGGCAAACTCAGGGCATAGCTTTCTCCCGAAAAGCCGTTGCTCTGT